>REEM01000239.1 GCA_007695055.1 Spirochaetaceae bacterium
TCCAAGGAGTAGGTGCCGTCTTGAGCCGGTATCACTCGTGTCTGCACACCGCCATCTGGCCTGTACAGCCGTACCCTATAGCGTTGGGCACGCCGCTCATGGTTGGCCTCAGCGGTGGCTAGTTCAAGCTGATACGGCGCGGGCCCGCTAAAACGCAGGCGATCCCGGCGTAGCTCACCCCTTAGGTAGGCTTGGCTCTCGCGGTCGTCGTCGTACAACACAAACTCACTGCGAAAGTCCCTGGTATCGGCAAAGAGGGCAAGCACCGGTTCGGTGTCGACCTCGCCCGAGTCGGCCTCATGTTGCGGCGCCCGAGCGTACAGCGGCAGCACCGCGCCCGCCCGGACAAAAACAGGAATCCGTTCAAGCGGAGCCTCTACAAGGTACTCTTTCCCGCCATGGTACAACGGCAAGCCCATCTCGCCAGCGTCGCCAGCGTCGCCGTCGGGCGCGTCGGGCGCGGCCTCGCCAGCGCCAGCCTCGTCGGCAAAGCACACCTGATCCCAACGATACCAGTGGCCTGCTGGCAGATACACCACCCGGCTCCGGGCCTCGGGTTCAAGCACCGGAGCAACCAGCAGGTCGTCACCAAGCAAAAACTGATTCCACATGCCCGCGAGACGCGGGTCGTCGGAGTCGGCGCTCAGCATGGGGCGCAGCAAAGGCTTGCCGGTTTGGCGGTACTCGTCAAAAAGGCTGTAGACATAGGGCAGAAGTCGGCCCCGCAACAGAATAGCTCGACGACACACATCCTCCACTTCCGGCCCAAAAGCCCACGGTTCGTGGTCACGAGTTCCGGTTGATGTATGAGCCCGAAAGAAGGGAGTGAAGCAGGAGCTCTGCATCCAGCGAGCAAAGAGCTCACCCGAGGCATTGCCCTGAAAGCCGCCCACATCCGAACCACAAAATGCAACTCCCGATAGACCCATGTTGAGCAACATGGGAATCATCATGGCCAGATGTGCCCAGGAGCTGTCGTTGTCTCCGGTCCAGACCGCCGCATAGCGTTGAATTCCGGCGTAGCCAGCCCGGGTCACCATGAAGGGCCGGAGTTCGGGTTTCTGGGTGGCAAAGGCCTCCGCAGTGGCGCTGCACATCATCTGTCCATAGACGTTGTGATAGCGGTCTATGGAGCGCAGTCCAGCCGACCCTTCCAGCATTAAATCACTTGGAGGAGTGAATTTGGTCCGGTCGAGCAGGTCGCCGGTGAAGTCTGCCGGTTCATTCATGTCGTTCCAGATGCCGTCCACTCCAACATCGAACAAGGCATGATGCTGCTCGGCCCACCAGGTGCGCGTATCCTGCCGTAGAAAGTCCGGGAAGACCGCAGCTCCTGGCCACACCTCACCGGCATACACCGTACCGTCCGTCCGACGCGCAAATGCGTTGCGCGCACTGCCGCTCATATAGACATCGTACTCAGGGTCGATCTTGACGCCCGGATCAACAATGGTTACAACCCGGAAACCCTGCTCATGCAGGCGTGCTATAAGGGCATGCGGATCCGGGAACCGATCAGGATCCCATGTGAAAACACGGTAGCCGTCCATATAGTGAATGTCGAGATAGATCACATCACAAGGTATGCGACGTTGACGAAACTCTTCTGCAATCTCAAGGACACGGCTGTCGGGGAAGTAACTATAGCGGCATTGCTGGAACCCCAAAGCCCAGCGTGGGGGAAGCTCGTGTCGACCGGTCAGACCGGTGTAAGCAGAAGTTACCTCAAACACCTCCTCATGCGGGAAGAGGTAGAGCACCGCTTCGTTGCGCTCAGTCCGAATGAACGCCAATGTAGGATCACTCTCTCCGAGGTCGAACACCGAGCGCCCCGGATCATCCAGGAACAGTCCTACCGCGCCAGCCTTCACCGAGTCCGCAGCAAGACGGTGAATCACGAACGGCACCGACTGATACAGAGGATCTCGCAACTCGTGATGAAAGGGTTCGTCGGTGTTCCACATAAGGTAGCTGCGACCTCGTTTATCTAAAAAGCCGGAACGCTCACCCAGCCCATAGAAGCGATCCTCCGCACCTATGCTCCACCGAATCTCTACACCTTTCTCACCACGCCCAAAGCTCAGTTCTTGCAGTACCGCACCGTCAGCAGTGGAAAGCTGAAGACTGAGCACATCGCCAGAAGCGGTGAGACATGAACCATGAGCCGAGTACAAGGCAAATTCACCGGGATTCGGCTTCAGTTCAATTCTGGCCTCACGCTCCTTGTCGCTACTGCTCGAAACAATGGCGTCTTGGCGAATGGGAGCCGCTTGGAAGCCCCCGGCCGGTACCGCGTAGGAAGCGCCAAGCGCGCATGCCTCAACCGAGGTCACGCTGCGCGGTGTCATTCGAAGGTGAATGCGGAATACATTGTTTTCTGACACAGAACATGCGCAACGGAAGTTCCCGTCCCGTATCTCAAGTTCAGTAGAGGAAATGGTGTGTTTCATGGGGCCCCTAAGTGCTCACCCGCGCTGTTCAGCGACGCCGGTGCCGCCGACCCTACACGTCCTTAGCTTTTGCCGCCTCAAGCGTTTTCTCGCCGGTCACGGCAGCTATCTCCTGGTCACTGAAGACCGCGTCAATATCAAGAATAATAATAAAGCGGTCATTCTGCTTACCAATACCACTGATAAAACGGGTGTTGATCTTTGTCCCAATTTGGGGTGCTGGCTCAATATTTGACGGGTCAAGCGAAATGACTTCCTGCACTGAATCTGCAAGTGTGCCTAAGGTAACCGACTCATCTCCTACCTTCACGTTCATCACAATAATGGAGGTGTCTATTGTGCGCTCTGCTTCTTCCATATCGAACTTGAGGCGCAGGTCTATGACAGGGATTACACTCCCGCGCACGTTAATCACTCCACGCATGAAGTCAAGCGTTCGTGGCACTTTCGTAATAGTGGTGTATTCGAGCACCTCCATAACCTTGGACACAGATACCGCATACTGTTCCTGCGCAAGCGAAAAAGTCAAATACTGATTAAGAGCAACGTCGTTATTCTCTTCCATATGATACTCCTCATATTGTGACAGGTTTAGGCCGTATTGGCCGTTACACGTTTCTTCCGGTGCGTAGTTTAGCAAGTAGCCGTTCAGTCTCCCGCGACGGCATTCCCTCTTTCTCGGCAGCAGCCGACACTCCGTCAAGATCTTCGTTACCGGACTCAACGAGGTGTCGCTTGAGGGCTGCGAACTCCTGAGCGGAAAAATGCACTGCACCGAGGACATGCTGCTCAAATGCCTCTGCCGCCAAAGGACACACCGCCTTGACCACCTCAAACATTGCCTCTGCATAGGCCCGGATCTCAGCCTGCGCATGGTGGTCCATGCGTAGCTTGAGAAAGTGAAAAAGATTGTGGAGATCTATCTGCCAATACCACTCGGTGTATAACGACAACGGCAGATTAACCCGACACAACTCCCGAGCAAGGCCTTGCTCTATACGTTCATTATAGAGCCCGAAGGCAGTCCTTTGCTCCTCTATTAATCCATCTCTAACAGCCTGTGCCTGTTCCGGCGGGAGCGGCTGCTCGTCACGCCCTTGTTTGTTGTCCGAGCTCTGGGCTGCAATGCTATCTAGACTCGGCACAAAAAACTCATCCTTCATTATGCTATAACGACCGGAGATCTCGTTCAACCGAGCTGTGCGGTGTCGCACCCATTGTCGAGCCACAAAAACCGGCATTTTAGTGTGGAACGTGAGACTCACTTGCTCAAAGGGCGATGTATGAGCGTTGCGGAGCAGGTAGTGGATCAGACCACGGTCCTCTCTGTAGCTCTTGGTGCCCTCACCGTAGGAAACCCGCGCGGCCTGCACAATGCGGTCGTCCGAGCCCATGTAATCAACAAGCCGAATAAAACCTTTGTCCAGTACCGGAATCTCTTTATCAAGCAGCTGCTCAGCCTCGGGCGTTGTGCAATGCGCCATGATCCATCCTTCTTTTCGGTCTTTAGAGTGCACATTGACGGAAAAACCTTGTGCCTCCCCATAGTAGCATGAGCCGAATCAAAGGTCGATATCAGAAAGGAGACTCAAGCGGACTTCCTCACAGGGCTGTGTTCCTCCCACGACTGTGTATATAGTAGAAGGCATGAAAATGCGGGATTTCCATACTACAACAGCACAGAGCAAGCACCTCAAAGGCCTGCAGGTGGCCTTGGCACTCATGGCCATGTCCTTGCTTGGTCTCTTGACCCCTGGTGTCGCCCCAGCCCAAGAGCTCACACCGGCCGAGCAGCAGGTTGAACTTGTTTCTCGTGAATCCGACGACGGTGGCTACGCGTTCTATGCGGTCAACAACCATATTATTCCCATCTGGCTCAATGTGGAGTTTCGTGAACTTATTAATATGGAGGCCTCGGTCGATCTCCCCTACTCCGGGCTTATTGAGCCAGATGGTGAGGAAACCTTTCTTTTCCGGCTCAGTAGCACCGGACAGGGGCGGCGACGGGGCTACAGCGTCAGCTACCGCTATGCTCGCGGAGACCCGCGGACGGTAGAGCATGACGACAGCCATGTGTATCTCCTGCCTTTTGCCCATGGCGAAAAATTTCGGGTGACACAGGGTTACTACGGCTCCTTCACTCACCATGGTGAGAACACCTACGCCATTGATTTTGACATGGAGGAAGGCACCCCGGTGCATGCAGCACGTGAGGGGGTTGTGGTTGAGGTAAAACAGGACTCCACACGCGGTGGCCCCAGTGCTCGCTACGCTACAGATGCAAACTACGTACTCGTTATGCACTCCGACGGGAGCTTTGGAAACTATGTGCATTTGCGCCCAAACGGCGCAGCAGTCCAGGTTGGCGAGGAAGTCACTGCCGGTGACCTGGTGGGATACAGCGGGAATACCGGCCAGTCTTCTGGGCCACACCTTCACTTTGATGTACGAGTCCCCCAGCGCAACGGTCGCATGCAGTCAATTCCCACCCGCTTCCTTAACCACGAACAGCGGGTAGTCAGCCTTGAGGAGTCCGCCTTTTACTACGCGTATCATCCGGGCGGTCCGGACTTTGAGGTCGTACTCGGGAGTGAACTCCGCAGCAGCGACTTTGCGGATCATGAGGAAAGCATTGCTGCGAGCGAACGCATTGAGTTTCGCACCGAGGACGTAGATCTAACCTATGTTCTCTTCATTGGAAATGGCTTTGATGTGGCTATGGAAATGGAGATTGATATTCGAATGAGTGGTGTGCGGAGCGATGTCGAGCTACCGGTTACCATGACGATTGAACCTCGCACCGAACGCTTTCTGACCTTGCTGCGGGCGGTGCCGGGCGCAACTCAGTTGCAGTTCTCACCAAGCGTTCGGTACAGCCCGGTACGCTGAACGGCGAGCGGGGGCCAGCGCCCCGCCGCTCGCTTACAGTTTAAAGTGCGTTGATGAGCTCAATGAGCCGCTCAACCACCGGCATGGGGTCGGTACGGGGATACACAGCCACGCCGTCAGACTCCGCTTCCTCTCGTACGGTTGCTTCGTCGGTTAGCAGGCCACAAAGCTCGCTCGGATTGGACTTGAGCCGCGAGTAGGCGTTTGCGCCGGACGCTATTTCAAAGGTAAGCGGCCAGTCCGCACGTAAACCTTCTGCAATGACGATATCGTAACCAACGAAAAGACTACGAAACCCTTCCTCGGAGACCTCAAGGGTGTCCAGGAAAAGGGCGCTTTCTTCAGGGCCTCGAAGCAGCACCTGCTCGGCACCGGCCTGACGCATACGGGCGCTGTCGGTTCCGGGGGTATCGAGCCGTATATCATGATGTGTGAACTTGGCCGCCCCAACGCGGTAGCCGCGCTTGCGCAACTCCGCAATGACTTTGAGTACGAGCGTAGTCTTGCCGCAACCGGACCATCCAATAAAGGCTGTTATTAACATAGACTAGGACCCTACACCCTTCGGTCACTCATGGGCAAGCGACCCAGGCAAACAATCTTGAGGCTACTCGGCTCGAACATGTACAGCCGAAATAATGTCGCCTTGTGCAACGAGATCTACAACATCTTCACCGCGAATAACCTTGCCGAACACCGTGTGTTTGCCGTCCAGATGCGGCTGCGGTGCATGGGTGATGAAGAACTGGCTTCCGTTGGTGTTGGGGCCAGCATTTGCCATTGAAAGCACCTTGGCCTCATGCTTAAGGGGGTTCCCCTTGGTTTCGTCCTCAAAGGTATATCCGGGCCCGCCCCGGCCAGTGCCGGTTGGGTCGCCACACTGAATCATGAAGTTCGGGATAACGCGGTGAAACACGACTCCGTCGTAAAAGGACTGCTCCGAGAGGAAGACGAAGTTGTTCACGGTCTTGGGCGCGTGTTCGGGAAAGAGCTGCAGTTCAATTTCACCTTTGTTTGTGGTGAGCGTCACAAAGTACTTCTTTGCGGTATCTATGCTCATTTCGGGAGGGGTCGGCCATTGTTGTGAACTCATAGCTGTTGTGCTCCTTGTTGCTTGTGATGCGAGATTTCCCGGTAGTATACATCAAGCCAAGGCTACAGGCCAAGCGTGGTGGATTCTAAGGTTCCCGAACAAAGAGTCTGCGAATCTTGGATCGTAGAGAGAAGCCCGACAGCGATGGTCTGTTTTCAATGTCGCGACCGCCGGTAACCTTGGTTAGCACTGCGGGTCGAGAGGCCTCGGTCTTTTTGTCACGACGCACTGTGTGGTGGTCAGGCGCCCCGGTGAAACGGTTTACCGAGTGTTCCTCCCCCACGACCAAGAGCACATCTCCTGGTTGAAACAGGTAGTCGGGCCCAAAGAAACCGAAATGCTCGCCATCGTGAGAGCGAATTGCAATAACGTTGATATCGACCTCACGCCGGAGATTGGCGTCAATAACCGTCTTGCTGTGATACTTGGCTGGAACCTCTACCTCGGCCATGGCCAATCCACTTCCAATAGGAAAGTAGTTGAACAGAGTGGATGATATTAAGGTCGGGGTAATCCGGCGCGCGGCCTCTTTGTTGGGGAAGATAATCTGGGTTGCACCTACCAGCTCCAGAATCTCGCCGTGCTCATCAGTCTCGGCGGTAGCGACAATGTGCCGAACCCCATGCTTTTTCAGGTAGTTGGTGACCAGGATTGACACCTCGATTTTGTCCACCAGATCAATGATTACACCGTCTATGGTGGCTGGGACGATCTTGGCAATGGTTTCTTCCTTCAGCGCGTCGGCAACATAGGCCGCCTCAACTCGGTTCTTGTACTGCTCAATAAGTCCTTCATCTTTGTCAATTATGAGAATCTCAACATCGGTGAGCAGCATCTCTTCCAGAACACGGCGCCCGAACTTGCCAAGCCCAATTAAACCAAACTGTTTTTTCATAGGACCATTCCTTGCATTCAATTAGCCGAGAAGAATATCTCCCTCAGGAAAATCATAGAGTCGTCGTGAGGGAGGCCGAAACTGCGGTGCTGCCATGGTTATAAGGCCGACACGACCGGCAAACATGGTGAGGATTGTCACCACTCGCCCCCCGCTTGTAAGGTCGGCCGTAATACCTCGCGAGAGGCCGACGGTAGCAAAGGCCGAAATGGTTTCAAAGATTACATCGACTACCAGAAAATCACGCCCACCAATGAAGTTCTCGGTTACGGTTAGCGCCAACACCGCGGTGAAAATGAGCCCCAAACATTTCATGAGCATACCTGAGGCTCTCCCAAGAATCCTCCCGGACAATCGCCGAGAGAACACACGGATCTCACCGGTCTCATCGGCTCGCTTTGCTACAAACAGCACAATCACCGCAAAGGTTGTGATCTTGAGGCCTCCCGCAATTGAGCCCGGCGCACCTCCAATGAACATAAGGAGCATAGTCCAGA
The DNA here is from genome assembly GCA_007695055.1 of Spirochaetaceae bacterium. Taxonomy (GTDB): domain Bacteria; phylum Spirochaetota; class Spirochaetia; order DSM-27196; family SLAA01; genus SLAA01. The sequence continues at coordinate 7,825 of REEM01000239.1, forward strand.
CAAGGGCAGGACTCGAAAGCTCTGACTGCGGCACGGTGTTAAAGCCCGCCGTTCGCGGCGTGACCGACTGAAACAACGCCCCAAGCGACCCACCACCTGCGCCAGCAAACAGCGCTTCGCGTTCAAAAATGTAGAACCCGGCAGCACTTAGCACCAGCATAACAACAGTTGCGGTGAGCGTGATCTTGGTATGCAAGGACACGACACGGCGGCGCCCCTGCCTGAGTGCCAAAAGGTCGTCAATAACCACAAATCCTATGCCGCCAACCACGACGAGAATCATGATTGGCAGCAACACGGCGGCGCTCCCGGCAAATGCCTCCAAGCTGTCGTCAAAGAGGCTGAATCCCGCGTTGCAGAAGGCCGAAACGGCGTGAAACACCGCGCCCCACCCAGGGTTGTCAACTCCATGGCTCCGAAAAGCAAGGTACAAAACCGCCGCACCCGCAGCTTCCATGGCGAAGGTGAGAATGAGAATATGCTTCACAATTCTCCCGGGCCTATAGGACACCGAGTCTATGTAGTAGTCGGTAATGAGTTCTCTCTTTGAGAGCGAGACCTTTCCGCCCGCACCGGTTAGATACAGAGTAGCAAAGGTGATAATACCAAGGCCGCCAATCTGAATGAGTAAGGCAATGACAGTCTGCCCAAAGAAACTGAACTGAGAGGTGTTCACAACAATGAGGCCGGTAACGCAGACTGCCGAGGTAGCCGTGAACAGAGCACTCAAGTAGTCCAGTCGACCTGGCCCTTCCCAAGCCACCGGGAGCGTAAGGAAAACCGAACCCACGAGGATGGTACCTATGAAGAAGGCAAATAGCGGTGTCTTGTCATGAGCTTTGTGTCTGGCCATAACGCCGAACTCCTCTCAGTCCGGCGATTCTACCGCTATTCAACGACGAGCTCAAGCAGTACCGACGCTGTTCCAGCGCCCACAGGCGGGGCGGCCTCGGTTTGCCCGGTGCCGGTACTACGTTCGCGTGCTGAGTCTGGGTATGGCACCACCGTCACGGCACCAGCGCGGGCAGCTAAGGGTGCTGTTGGTGGCAGTCCACCAAGGACCGCGGAGCTCTCACGCGCGCGCACCGCCCGAGTCTGGCCGAAGCTGTTGGAAAGCATCACACTACCGTCAAACACTTCAAGATTCACACCGTCAAACTCAAACGCGGTGCCGCGAACCGCGGCGGTAGCAACCGGACTGCGCATTCGAAACTCCTGCACACGGTCACCGCCGGAACGCAACTCAGATCGAACGCGACCTACCTGCAGAAATAAGTCCGACTCGAGCACTCCCTCCCGCTCTGCAAGTTCGTCAATGCGAAGGCGGGTTAAGGGTCGCACCGTCAATACCGCGTCTCCAATGCGAAGAACCGCCCCGGCACCAAAGGAACTGGAGATCATGTCACCAGCGCCAAGCGCCATGCCCGGCTGTGCCTGAATCCAGTTCTGGTTCCCAAAGGCAACCT
>REEM01000087.1 GCA_007695055.1 Spirochaetaceae bacterium
GGCCGGGGAGTTCTATGGCGGCCGCATAGCCACTCCTCCGTTGAAGGAGTTGACCGAGTTCCTTGTTCCTTACCTGGGTATACCGACCGACCACGACGTCATTCTTGAGCACTCTGGAAGGGTGGCGGTGTCCGAGCCACGTATGCCGGAGTTGGGTGACACCCTCCCCGACTTCACAGGCATGTCAAAACGGCTTCTGCTCCCGCTCTATGACCGCGAGGACCTCTTTGTAGAAATGAGCGGCAGTGGCTGGGTAGTGCACCAGGAACCGCCCGCGGGTACAGACATTACGCCGGACATGACCCTGCGTTTGGTACTGGAATGAACGAAGGCGGGGAAAGGACTACAGCGGCAGCCCCGGAGGGCGAGCCACCCAAACTCGAGCCGAGCTACGACGAGCGGCTTCAACGTGAGCCTACCCGCAGTGGTGAGGTCACGGCTAGCCTTGATGGAGTTCGCCTCCACAGTGTTTACGACCCGCGCCGAGAAGCTCGCCGACTTATTGAGGCAGAGTTGGCACCCGAGTGTGAGGTGGTGGTGTGTTATGGCCTGGGTCTCGCATACCATGTAGAGGAACTACTCACCATGCGACCAGAAGCCAAGCTTCTTGTTGTTGAGCCGGACACCCGCCTGCTTGAAGCCTGTACAAAGGTTCGAGATCTGCGACCCGTTTTGTCAAACTCTCGTGTGCGTCTGCTATCAGGTGTTTCACCCGAGGCGGTTGCAATGGTACTCGACGAACAGCGTACCCGTGACCTTGTGGTACTCCGTTTGCGTTCAGTCTATGAGAAAGACCGCGAATACTATGAGGCGGTTGACGCCGCTGTTGCACGTCTACGCTCACGAGCAGAGATTAACCGCAACACCCTCAAACGTTTTGGCAAACTGTGGGTTCGAAACCTGACCCGAAACCTTGAACAGAGTGCCGCGGCCATTCCATTGCGGCTGCTTGACGGACTTGCCACCGATATCCCGGTGCTCCTCTGCGCGGCTGGCCCAAGCCTTGATCAGGTTCTGCCACGGATTGCGGAGCTTGCCGAACGCTGCATTGTTGTTGCAGTTGACACCTCGGTGGCGGCACTCATGGCAGCAGGGGTACAACCGGACATAGCGGTGGTGGTAGATCCACAGTACTGGAATACACGCCATCTGGACGCGGCCCGCGAGTTCAGCGGTATTTTGGTATCGGAGTCATCTACGCATCCGCGGGTATTCCGCCTGCTGAACTCGGCCGACTGCGTCTTCTGCGCTTCACTCTTTCCTCTTGGTAGGGTGTTAGAGGAGGCTCTTGGACACATGGGAACCTTAGGCGCAGGCGGCTCGGTCGCCACCGCCGCCTGGGACTTGGCACGCAGGATTGGAACGTCTCAGGTTATCAGCGCAGGTCTGGACTTGGGGTTCCCCGGGCGAGCTACCCACTGCAAGAACAGCTTTTTTGAGGAGCGTGCACGACTCCTGTGCTCACGCATAGACCCCTTAGAGTCGCATTCCTTCCGCTACCTGCATGACGCGGCTCCTTACCTTACTGAGAGCGCAGATGGTGGTAGCGTGCTTACCGACAAACGCATGGAGATCTATCGCCGATGGTTTGAGAATCAGCTGCAGCAGCAACCCGAGCCGCCCGCATACACACTTTCGGGCGCGGGAGTCGCAATGAAGGGCGTGCGTTCTCTGTCGCTTGAAGAAGCAGCTGCCCTGCCCTCATGCCGCACTGAGCTGAACACTCGAATAGATGAGTTTCGCAGCAAGGCCCTTGCCTACGAGGAGTACCATGCCGCACGCGCTAGCGGAATTGCTCGTTTGATAGAGCAGCTGTGCAACGAGCTTTCTCAACTGCAGCAGATTGCCGAAAGGGGTGCCCAGATAGCCGAGCAGGCAATCCCGAGCGCGGGTGGTGCTGGTTCCGGTGCCGGGGCCGGGGCCGGTACCGAGTTAGAGCACTCCGCACACACGGCGTTGCGGCTGCACGACTACCTGCGTCTTTTAGATGATGTTGACCAAGAAATTGGCAGACTACACTTCCGTGATGTTGCCGGTTTTCTCATTCAGGAGACTGTCGACGACATTGAACGCGGCCGTACTCGTACAGGCAACTCGGCTCTGGAAAACAGTCGGCGGCTCTACATCGCCCTTGCCCAAAGCGCGCAGTATCACGAGCAGCTTCTGAGAAGTGCCGGTGCTCGCCTTTCTCAGTAATCAGCTCGTCCAGCTTCAACAGCAGATGAAAAATGACACTTAAGTTCCTATCACCCACCCCCGATACTATAAGTGTTCGGGTAGTTCCGGATTCCTAACCGGTATGCACTGACGTCCAGGCATACCGGTTTTTTTGTGTCCTGAGCACCAACCGCTACCGCATATCGCACAGATTGTAGCAATTCTCTAATATTTATCTATAAACACACTACACTTCTGCGCTTCTCGTTAGTACTCTAGGAGTACGGATTCGAGAGAGCCAACCGCATAGCGTCACATCTTTGTCAGTAAGGAGGTGCAACTATGAAGTATGGAATCAAACTCGATGCAGGAATTCGGAACAGCAGCGGAGTACAGACCACACGCATCAACTCAACAAAACCAGGTCACTACAGCGGACAAAGCCGAAAGAAGATTGCCGCCATTCTTGAAGGAACCGATGTGCGAATCAACGGCGACCGCCCATGGGATATGCAGGTGCACGACGACCGGCTGTTCCGTCGTGTGCTCGCGGATGCCTCTCTCGGCCTGGGAGAGGCCTATATGGACGGTTGGTGGGACTGTGAGCGACTAGATGAGATGATGACCCGCATCTTTTCCGCAGGTCTCAACCGCAAGATGATGGCTCGTGTATTGGCGTTTGACGTCATTCGTGCCAAGCTCCTGAATCTGCAGAACAAGCACCGTGCATTTATGGTCGGTAAGCAACACTATGACATTGGTAACGACCTCTATGAACCTATGCTTGACTCACGAATGATCTACAGCTGCGGCTACTGGAAGGATGCCCGGACACTCGAGGAGGCGCAAGAGGCCAAACTTGAGCTTACTGCCCGCAAGCTAGGTCTTGAGCCCGGCATGCGCGTGCTTGATATTGGATGTGGTTGGGGTGGAGCTGCTCGCTATATGGCAGAACACTATGGCTGCGAGGTCGTAGGAGTCACGATCAGTCGCAATCAAGTAGAATATGCGCAGGAGCACCACAAAGGGCTACCAATTGACATTCGTTTCCAGGACTACCGCGATCTTGATGAGTCATTTGACCGCATTTTCTCCATAGGGATGTTCGAGCATGTTGGCGTGAAGAACTACCGTGCCTTCATGAAAAGCGCCAGGAGACTGCTTTCAGACGACGGACTTCTCCTGCTGCACACAATCGGGAATAGCCGCACCGTCCATCATGGTGACCCGTGGATATCTCGCTACATATTCCCCAATGCTATGCTTCCTTCTGCTCCGCAGATAAGCAAAGCGGCTGAAGACCTCTTTATCATGGAAGATTGGCACAACTTTGGCGCTTACTACGATACAACACTTATGCATTGGGCCCAAAACTTTGATGCGGCATGGCCGGAACTCCGAGAACGCTATGGTGATAGATTCTACCGCATGTGGAAGTTCTACCTCCTCTCATGCGCAGGGGGCTTCCGATCACGCAATCATCAGCTGTGGCAGATCGTATTTTCACCCCACGGTGTACCTGGCGGCTACGAAACGGTGCGGTAGGAGAGAACAGGACAGCGGTCTAGTCCTCTGCGGGCCTTGAGCGGTCGCGTTTGCGTCTTCCTATTAGTCGTTTTTCGTGCAGGCGCCGTTCGCGAGCGGCTCGGCCTGGACGGGTTGGTCGGCGATGTTGGGGAACCTGCAGCGCATTCTCTATGAGGTCCGTGGCCCGTTGGAGGGCCCTTACACGATTTGTCTCACGACTCCTGGTCTCGCTGGCATGAATAATGAGTTCACCCTCTGCGTTCACCCTATTGCCAAGCCGGTCACGGAGCTGACTCACTTCCTGCTCAGACAAGGGCAACGCTGTCAGTGGAACCCGTAGTGTCACGCGCGTATTAAGCTTGTTCACGTTCTGCCCGCCAGGGCCGCTAGATCGCGTGAATTGTTCATCAGAAACCCGCGAGATGTGGTCTTGTAGCTCATCACGGTTCATGCAGCACCTCACTCATATTCGTACAGCTGTGATTCCCGGCCTATCTATACTCCTCCAACTCATATCCGCAGTATCAGCAATATGGCTCAGCGCTCGAACAGGCTTCTACAAGCCCTGGATACTCATTGCAGCTGCCGTGTCACTCATGGCCATTCGGCGAATCATAAGCTTCATAGACATTATGCAGGGTGGGCACATTCCTACATCGGCACTTGGGGCAGAGCTCACCGCTTTGCTTATCTCGGTACTCATGCTCTCAGGAATACTCATGTTTGGACCCGCACTCCGTATGATTCAACGCCGTAATGAGTTGGAGTTGGAAGCCAAAGACATGATAGTACGCGAAACGCACCATCACGTGAAAAATGACCTACAACTGCTACAGAGCATTGTAACACTGCAAAGAAACTTTCAGAACACCGCTAGTGATCCAGCATTTCTCAGCGACCTCGAGTCAAGAATTCGCTCAATCTCCCTACTCCATGAGCACCTCTACAAAACGGGGACCTCCGTCACCTCAATACAGTTCTATCTTCAGTCCATTGCCGACTCGATCTCGACCACCTACGACCTGCGCAACGTTGAGATACAGCTGGATCTTCAGGATCACTCCGTAAGTACCAAAAACCTCCTCTACTGTGGACTGCTGACAAACGAGGCTCTCACGAACTGCTATAAGCACGCCTTTGAGGAGCATACGGAGAATCCTCACATTCAGGTGCGGACTCAGCGTGAGGACGACCAGCTCCTCCTGCAGATATCCGACAACGGATGTGGCATGAGCGCGGATGCTATCCAGGACTCCTCACAAAACTCCTACGGAATGAGTCTCATTCAGTCCTTAGGAGAGACTTCCGGCTGGAGTGTTGTTATAGACGGCAGTAATGGTACCAGTATTACCGCCCGGCTGCCTTTAGAGACGACTCCAGCTTGAGAATACAGCGCACATACCTTAATACCGTTCTTCCTCCGCCGCAGCGGTGTCAACACCGGCATCTGCAAAGCCTGCCATGTCTCGGGGAATGCATAGGGCGGCGTCCAGAATGCTCATTGCAAGTACCGCGCCGCTCCCCTCACCCAGCCGCATATTGAGGTCAAGAATGGGGTCAAGGCAGAGTTCCTCAAGCAAGGGGCGATGTCCGCTCACCTTGCTACAGTGTCCGGCTATGAGATACTCACCAACCTTGCCATTGAGCCTGACAGCCGCCAGCGCCGCAGCGCTTACTGGGAAGCCGTCCAACAGGCATACACACGGGTCGTCAACGACGGCCAACATCATGCCAGCAAGAATGAGCAGTTCAAAGCCACCAACTGAGCACATAGCCTGTTCCACCTCGACAATGGGGCCGAACTCCTCAATGGCGCGGAGTATAACCCTCCGCTTTTCAGACAGTTGTTCCTCTGAGATTCCGGTGCCGCGGTCTATACTATCCGAGCCCATTCCTAAAGCCATAACGAGTGCGGCTGCCGCCGTAGTATTGCCTATTCCCATGTCACCAAAGGCTATGCAGTCGTAGCCCTCAGCACGTGCCTGATGAAACAACTCGCGGCCGGTCGCGAGTCCCTTCCGGTACTGCTCCACGCTCATAGCCAGACTGCCGGTGGACCAGTCATGTGTCCCTGCTCCAAGTGAGGCATTGACGCTGCGCGTGACACCGGTGTCACGTGGCAAAGCCTCCACCGCCTCAAAGCTTTCAAAGGGCCCGGCAGCCCAGTCAATTCCAGCATCCACAAGCCAGACATCAGCGCCTGCCTGACGTGCGAGCACCGACACTGCCGCCCCACCGGTGTAGATGTTCGCCACCATTTGCGAGGTGACAGCCTTGGGGTACAGACTGTGCCGTGAGACACCATGGTCGGCAGCGGCCACAAGGACCAGTTTTTTGAGGGGCCCGGGTAGTTCCTGCTGAGTGATACCTGCCACCTTTTCTGCGAGGGACTCCAGCCTTCCCAGACTGCCAACCGGTTTCGTGCGTCCATCAAGCCGGGTGCGCATACGCTGCGCCCATGTGTTCTGCGAGTTACTCATGTCCTGCATGATTTGCTCCTTTGTGTAGTTGGGACTCAACAGAAGCGATAGGCAGGCTAAACTCCGCCACCGCGCCGTAAGGAATGTCTATGGAGAAGGTGTCAGGCATTGGGACACCGCGCAGCAAGTTGTACAAACAGCGAATGACCCCCGCATGTGTGACGAGCAACGCGACTGTTTCCCTTGCGCGGTCCGTTGCGGGGAAAGCCGCGGAAGCTCCCTCCGCTCCTCCTCGCACAAGGTCACGACACAGATCTGCTACCCGAGACAGCATGTCCTGCAGGCTCTCTCCATCACCGTTCCCGTCGGGCTCCCCCGCCCGAGCACGCATCCAGTTCTCCATCCAGTAACTCAGTCTATTGGGGTCGATATCGTCCCAGTTCTGCCCTTCCCAGCTCCCGTAATTGAACTCCAGGAGTCGCTCATCTGACTCGGCAGCATGCCCAGATACCGCAAAGCTAAGCTCCGGGTCTTGGCACAGATCCCCGGCAAGGAGGCTGCAACGGCTCAAGGGACTCGTAAGCACACGCGACACTATGCGCCCCCCCAGCAACTCGACCACAGTGTCTCTAAGGTGCGGGTACTCCATTGCGTAGGTAGAGGAGAGCGGAAGATCCGAGCGGCCTATGCAGCAGCCGTCCGGCCGGTCTACGGCCGTATGCCGTATCACAATCACCTGCATTGACCTACCTTGCTCACAGAATGAGTGCTGCACCAAGCAACACAAGCTCAGAGATCTGCTCCGAGGCTCCCAGCGTATCACCGGTATAGCCGCCGATGTGCTTGCGAAACACCAACGCACAGAGCGCCGAGGTTGGTAGCACCAGAATGAGTCGCAGCAGAGCCTCAAAGCCACCGATGCCAAAACTCAGCAGCACCGCACCAAGAACCGCCCAAATGAAGCTCGCCAGACTCAAGCTCTTGGCAATGGGTTTTACCTTGCTTGTCTCGTCAAGCCGAACATAGGACAAGAGGCCCATAACAAGTACCGGTGCAAGACGTGCTCCGATATGGGTAGTCACCAGCACGGACAGCCCCTGAAGCATATCGCCAGACTCAATAAGGGCAAGAATGAGCACATAACGTAGTAGCATGGACATGAGCAGAGCTATAGCCCCGTAGGTGCCAAGGCGGCTGTCCTTCATGATTTCGAGCTTGCGCTCTACTGTCCACCCGCCACCAAACCCGTCAACGGTGTCGGCCAGACCGTCCTCGTGAAAGGCCCCGGTCATGAGTACCGCAGCAAGCATGGACAGTACCACTGCTACCGGGGTTGGTAGAATGAGCGCAGCCGCCCACAACACCGCCGCCGACACTCCACCAACCACGAGCCCAATAAAAGGGAGATATCGACTTGCCTCCTCAAGCAGGTCGCCATCATGCAGGAGTTTGCCCGGAACCGGCACACGAGTGAAGAACACCACCGCTGTTAGCAGGACTCGAAGTTCACGCATACCGTAGATTATCAGAAAAGCGGAACTGAGTAAGGTAGCCGTGCATCTTCACTGACTCTTCATATAGCCTCCCTGCCCGCTCCATGCAGCGCATGTAGTATTCCAGTATCAAAACATTGGGAGGTACGACATGCGTACACATAAACTTTTCATTGGGGCCGCCTTGGCGGCATTCGTAACAGTAGGCGCCGTGGCGACCGACACCGCACCTATAGGACGTGACATTGCCCGTGACGGAGGCTTATCCTCACTCCAGGGCGAGATGGTCCGTCAGGATGGCGAGTGGTACATTCAGAGTGGCACCGAGCTCCATCAACTCCACATGGGGCCCTACGGCTATGCCAATGAGGACTTTCTTTCGGGCCTGAGCGATGTTTCCGCAACCGGCTTCTCGGTACCCGGCCATATGGCTCCTATTCAGGTGATCGGCGAGGCCGATACAGTAGAGTTTTGGCACGAGGCCCGCTATCCACAATGGGCTGGTGAAGGTGAGCGCCGTAACCAGGTGGAAGAACGCCTTGGCGCTGCTGGTGAACGACAGGCCGATGCACGCGCACTGGCATTTGGCCGCAGTGATGAGATTGAGCGCCGCGCAACGGCTGCCCGCAGCACGCCTGATAGTCGCACTCAGCAGGCCGAACGCGGCAGGCCAGCAACCCGCAGCGAAGACTTTGGCCGCACAAACCGTGCACCTCGCCGCCGATAGCATTACTCGGTAGCATCGATATGCCAACCGCCGTGTTCTTACCCAACACGGCGGCTTCTTTGTGCCAACTGTGCATTCCAGCTACCCGACAGTTGACACTAGGCTTGAGGCAGAGTCATTCGCACCGTGGTTCCCGCCAGCCGAGTGCCGTTTTCCACAGTACCGGACTGGGCACCGCTTTCAATGCTGATACTGCCGCCGTGCAGCAGTACTATCCGACGCGCTATGGTCAGCCCCAACCCCGAGCCCACAGAGTTCCGCGCATACTCACCACGATACAGCCGATCAAAAAGATGTGGGAGGTCGTGGTCCGGAATGGGAGTTCCGGAATTGACAACATCAAAACATACCGAGTTACTTTGGGCGTGCACCTGCACGCATATCGTTCCAGCATGGTCGGTATGCCGAATGGCGTTTGACAGCAGATTGGAAGCAGCGCGATACAAAAGATCTTCATCTGCGGTGAACTCCGGTACATCTGAGTGCAACTCAAGTCTTAGCTCCTTGCGGACAACCTCGTGGTTGAATCGCTCGCTTAGGCTGTCAAGAAACTGGCGGCTGTCAATGGTACTCAGCGATACTTTAAGCTCGGGTTCCTCAAGTCGCATGAGCTCCTCTAGATCCTCAACAAGCCCCTCTACTCGAGCCAGTTCACGGAGGGTGCTCCCTATGCGTTCGGGATCTGCTCGGTATACTCCGTCCAAAACGGCTTCCAGTTGGGCCCGAATTGACGCTACCGGGGAGCGTAAGTCATGTGCGAGATCTTGCGACCACTGGGCCCGTATACGGCGCTCCCCTCTTAGCCGTTCAACCAGGCTGTTGGTTGCACGTGCAATGCGCGCAATCTCGGTTGTACCGATCTCAGGCACTGCATTGGGCACATCCAGTCCATCCTCAAGTCCATTGGATAGTGAGTCAATGCCCGCGGCGACCTGCCGAGCTGGCCCGGCCAGCATCCGCGAGAGCGCAAAGGCGGTGGCCAAGGCAACACTGAGAGCCGCAAGACCACCGAGTAGAGATGCATGGACAAGCGAGTCCAATAGTGCCCTGTTTGCCTCATCCTGATGGAACTGTGCGGCCACGGTTGCATAGTATCCCAGCAGGCTGCCTTCGCTGTCGTAAACCGGCGCCCTAGCTGTACCTTCAGTTTCTCTGCGGCGGCCGGCTCCCCGATTTGAGGCAATGAGTTGCCCTTCTGTGTCGTATACAAATACCGGTACGGCTATCCCAACCAGTCGCTCGTCAAGACCCAAAGCCCCTGGGGATACCTCGTCACGGGGGCCAGCTGGCAGCGGTGGCTCATGCGTCTCCAGTACCTCGCCAACCGCATTCTCAACCGAGGCAACGCGCTCGGCACTCCAGACCGACAGCGACCGGTAATAGCCCGAAAAAAGCACCGCCGCCGCGGTGCCGTACATAAGAAGAAAGGTAAGCACAAAGGCTATGAGAATTCGGCCAAAAAGGCTGTTCATGCGAGAGCTCCTTATACGCTGTGCCCCATAAATCGATATCCGAATCCACGAACGGTCTCAATCCAGGTTCCCTCACCAAGTTTCGCTCGCAGGTTCTTAATGTGAGTGTCTACAGTGCGCTCCGACCCCTCGGCCGAGTAGTCTAGACACGCGCCCAACAGTCGTTCACGCGAAACAACCATACCGGAGTTCTCGGCCAAGTGTACCAGAATACGCCACTCAGCAGCCGTTAGGGAGAGTGGCCGGTCATTCACCGCTGCAATATGCCCGGCACCATCCAGCAGCAGGCGTTCCGGTGGTGTGCCTTCCAAGAGATAGCTTGTGTGGGAGCCCTGTTGGGTAGCATGAGCTCCACTACCAGCGTGCGCCCGCGCCAACACCGCCCGTACCCGTAACATGAGTTCCTTCATGGAGAAGGGCTTAATGACATAGTCGTCACCACCCACCTCAAAACCCGTAATGCGATCCGACTCGGCAGTCCGAGCGGTGAGAAATACAATAGGTGTGGTGAGGGTTCTACGCAAACGGCGAGCAAAAAGAAATCCGTCACCGTCAGGCAACATTACGTCAAGAATAATGAGGTCCGGTTGTCGCATTCGTGCGGCCTCTTCTACGCCGGACAGCTTGGCAAAACCAACTACTGTGTACTCCTCAATCTCGAGGTAGGACATAATTGTTTCACGGAGTCCATCATTATCCTCGACTACAAAAACCTGCGCCACAGGCGCCTCCTCTCTGACCCGGCAGCGTGCCGGTACATGCTGCTACCGGCGGCCGGCTCTTGCCCGCACATACGCAAACAGGGCCTCCACATCCTGGCTCTGCTGGCGGCTGCTATCAATGAGCGGGTTGTAAGGCCCACCCGCAGCGTAAGCCGCCAGCGAGCCTGCCGGAGCTGCACCACCCTCAGCCGCAGCTCCGGTACCAGGTGTTGACCCTGATCCGGCCCCGGCGCGGGCCCCAGCTCCAGACCCTGGCTCTGCGGCGAGCCGGTTTTGCTCAGACTCAATCCAGAGTCGGTCCGAATACTGTAACTGCGCCGGGTTCAGTATATCGTTTTCTATTCGTGCGGTCATTGACCGCGCCACCGCGCCATTGAGCCGGGAGGTCGTCCGGATCTCTCCAAGAAGGTCGGCGAGTTGTGCCGCTTGTTCCCGTGAAATCTCCAAGTCTGGACGATCTTCTACCATTCGCCACAGAAACCCAATAAGCCGACCTAGATCAAGCACCAACTCGGTCTCCTGCCGCGCCTTCTGCAGCGCCGGATCCTCAGAGTGCCGCTGAGCCGGAAGCTGCAAGGGAATCATCACGACCAAGGTCAAACCGAAACAAAGAACCAGTGAAATCTTACTCATACCGTAACGCCTCTATAGGATCAAGCTGTGATGCCCGCCACGCGGGGTATCCACCAAAGAACAAACCAATGATCACCGAAAACCCAAATGCGGCCCCAACCGATGCAATGCTCACCTCGGCAGCTGTGCGGGCCATGTTCACCGCCACCCACGAGCCGCCTATACCCAGCGCAATGCCAATAGCACCACCGCCCAGTGCAAGCACCACCGCCTCGGTAAGAAACTGTGCGGTAATGTCACGAGGGCGAGCGCCGAGCGCCATTCGCACACCTATTTCCCGGGTTCTCTCGGTTACCGAAACCAACATGATATTCATAATTCCTACTCCCCCGACCACCAAACTGATGCCAGCGATACTTGCCAAGAGCAAGGTGAATGTGCCCGCCACACCCGCTACGGTAGATAGCAGATCCATTTGGTTGGCGATGTAGAAATCGGCGTAGTCCATACTTGGTAGTCGGTGCAGGCGAAGGATCTGCTGCTCAATAGCCGCCTGAACCTCATGCATGACCTCACTGGACGCCGCCTGAATGCTGATCATGGCGTAATTCGACTCACCCGAAATTCGCCTTTGAAAGGTGGAAATTGGAATAAGCACCGATGAGTCCTGCGCTGCGGAGCCCTTTTCCTCCATCACGCCGAGCACCCGATATGAAACACCGTTAATTCTGACATTTTCCCCAATTGGGTCACGTCCGGCATCAAAGAGGTCACGGTAGACCTGTGCTCCCAGAAGAACCACGGCCGCACGCCGTTCCAGGTCTGCATGGGTGAAAAATGTTCCATATATCGGCTGAAAGTTGCGGATGTCAGGGTACTCGGGCCCGGTGCCGACAACACTCGCCGCGATGTTCCTATTCTCAAACTTGAGCTGCACGTTTGCCGTGGAGGCCGGGGTGCTGAGTGAAACGAGTTCCGGGGGCATGGCTCGAATCATGGCCAAGTCGTCCTCAGTCAGGGTTGGCCGAATATTCGCGGTATTGCTGCGCACCAGTGCGGTACCGCGTGGTTCACCGGAATAGACTATGAGGAGGTTTGCTCCAAGTGAGTTCAGACTACGCTCCACCTGAGTCTGGGCGCCGCGTCCCAGAGCCACCAGAATAATAACCGCGGCAACACCAATCATTACCCCAAGTGCGGTCAGCGCTGAGCGTATGGGTGACCCGGCTATGCTCCTTACTGAGATTCGAGTGTTTTCCCACTGTGTAATGCCTCTCATACGACCACTCCTTTTGGAGGTGCAACTACTCCTTTTGGCGTGCGTTCGGCTGTCCTTCCGCTTTGCGTCCCGGTTCTCACGTCCTCAGCGACTTCTCCATCATGCATGCGGATCATTCGCTCGGCGCGTTGTGCTAAAGCTGGTTCGTGCGTAACAAGAATAATGGTCGAGCCTTCGCTATGGAGCGCCTGGAAGAGCTCCATGATCTCCTCCCCGGTAACGCTATCAAGCGCGCCTGTTGGCTCATCTGCCAATAGTACAGCGGGTCTACTGGCAAGGGCTCGGGCAATTGCTACTCTTTGTCGTTGTCCACCCGAGAGTTCGTTGGGCTTATGCCGGGCACGGTCAGGAAGCCCTACACGTTCCAGCATTTCCATTGCAGTATCTCGCCGTTGTGCTCGTGGCACTCCTGCATAGACCAGAGGCACCTCCACGTTTTCCAGTGCTGTGAGCCGGGGCAAGAGATTAAAGGTTTGAAACACAAATCCAATGGTCGCATTCCGGAGCTCGGCAAGCCTATCAACCGAGAGCTTCTCTATCGCCTCACCGGCAAGGATATACCTGCCCTTTGTAGGGGTGTCCAAGCAGCCAATGAGGTTCATAAGTGTACTCTTACCGGAGCCACTTGGCCCCACAATAGACACAAACTCGCCCTGAGCAATACTGCTTGTCACGCCGCGCAAAGCGGCAACAACGGTATCACCCATTTGGTACTCCTTGGTGACGTTCAGTAGTTCTATCATTACCGGCCTCCTCCTCCGCCGCCACCGCCTCCGGCAGATCCAGCCGGAGGAGCCGAACCACCGCTCGACCCCGGCACCGAGATAGGAATTATGCTTCCGTTCGTATCATTTGCCGGTGCTGCAGGAGCCGCGAGAATGTCCACGCTGGCCGTTCGGTAGGACACAACTCTGTCATCTTCGCCAAGTCCTTCAAGCACCACCACGTGCACCCCGTCATTTGCTCCCGTCTCAACCCGCCTCGACTCAATCTCGTCGTTCTCATTGAGTACATCAATGTAGCTGCGGTCGCGTACCGTTGAAATGGTAGCAGCCGGTACCACCAGTCCGCGGTCCTGCGCCACAATGACCGAAAGGTCGCCGGTCATTCCCGGCCGCATTCGTTGGTCCGGATTGTCAAAAACGCCAGTTACTGTGAACACCGAGATATTGCTCACAATCCTCGCGGCTGGGCTGATACTCTCTACCCTGCCGACAAAGACCGGTATGTCACCCGAGGTACCACCGAGTGCATCGACCCGCGCTTCCGCGCGCTGGTTGAAACTAATTCCACCAATGTCGTACTCATCAATTTCGGCGACCAGGCGTACTCGGGAGGTATCGGCAAAGGTCAGAATGGTGCTGTTGCTGCTCACCTGGCTTCCGCTCTCAGCCTCGGTGGAGAGTACCCTACCGGTGAAGGGTGCGCGGACGACGGTTGCTCCAAGTTCAGCCTGGGCTGCCTCAAGGTTTAGTCTGCTCTTCCGAAGCGATATTTCGCTCATCTGCAGCTGATACTCTGAGCTATCGCGGGCGTCCTGTGCGTTGGCCAACTGCTCGCCGGTGAGTGCTCCGGCCGCGAAGAGGGCTTCGGCGTTTTCTAGGGCAGACTGCGCCTTTGCTAGAGCACCTTCACTTCGCACTAACGACAACTGTGCCTCCTCAAGCTCAAGCTCCGCCCGAGCAAGCTTAGACTCGGCATCGGTTGCATCGAAACGGATGAGCACCCGACCTTCCTCAACCTCGGCCCCTTGCTGCGCAACAAAGCTGAGTTGTGCCGCGCTCTGTGCGCGAAAGACTCGCTGCCGATACGGCTCAATTACGGCGGGTGACTCAATGCCCACCCGTACCGCTCCCGACTGTACTTCTATAATGCTGTACTCCTTCGTGGCCTCACTGTCTTTGTTGTCGGTGATTGCATACTGTCGCAGCGCGCCAGCAGTAACTGCACCAGCAATGAGAACAACCAGTATTACCGGCACTGCAAACCTCTTCTTATTCATTCTGTCCTCCATGTCGCGGGTGCACTCAGTATCCGCAACGAATCTGAAGTCGGCACGAACCGCTCCAGGAACTTTTGATCACGTAACAATTCAATTCTCTCCAAGCCAAGCAAGGCTCGCTCAAGCGCTGCCTCTGCAGCCCGGACGTCAACCGGTAGTGCCCGCTGCGCACGATCTTGTGCCAAAACCATTTCAAGGTTGATTTCGGCCCGTTCAACAGCTGCAATGAAGCTTTGAACCGTTTCATTCGTCTTCAGCATCTCCAGCTCCGCCGCACGCCTGATATCTTCAATCCTTTGCTCTTCGTCCGCGAGTTCGAGGCGTGCTTGCTCAACCGCGAGCTGCCTACTTTCGTAGTCATGAGTTTCAACCCGCGCAGGCGACAGAGCAAAACTCACCGAGAGAGTAAGGCTCCAGTCGGAGTCCGAGGATCCTGAGCCACCGGAACCTGTGGAGCTGCTTTCCGCATCGTCTCGCAGGACTATTCCTTCCGGCGTGTAGCTCAGACCAAGAATGCGAGAGGCCGGATTCAGACTCACACTTGCCGCATGATCCATGTAGTCGAGTGAGGCTCTTGCCTGCGCAAAACTAAAAAATGACGGCCTCTGCTCGGTTTCGCGTTCGGCCGCCTGCAACCCGTAGTAGCGGCTCAGCAAACTGGAGTCCAGTGAGTACCCCACCGATGTTCCGCCAAGTTCCGATAGGTCTTGAGACGGTCCATTGCTTTCATAGATCAGCGGTGGGGCAGCCAGCGCCCCAAGCAGATCCACACGCATGCCTGTTGCCACAGATAGCTTGAGAACCGCTTCACGCAATTCCGCACTCGCCGAAGCAACATCCGCCTCTGCATTGGAGAAGTCGTTCTCACTTCGCAAGAAATCGGAGAAGCGCAGATCGCCACGCTCAAAACGTACCCGGTCGCTCTCCCGTTGGAGGCGGATCGCCTCAAGCTCCAGCTGACCTACCTCAAGTTCACGTTGAGCAAGATACGCAGTGTGGTAAAGACCTACTATCTCTTGGATGTCTTTCAACTGCGCCTCTGCTAAAGCGGCATCCAAGGTGCTGACTCTTTCCAGGGCCGACATCGCACGACTTCGCTGCTCCGCTGTTAGGCCGAGTGGTACAGTAAGACCAAAACTTGCTGTTACTGTGGCCTTGTTTGGGTCGGTCTCACCCTCGTCACCAGACAGTTTCGCGGTTGGGGTAATACTGAACCCCGGATCCGCTCCAACGGCGGCAGCTTCTGCCGAGATACGGGCTGCATCGTAGCGCAAACGGGCCGCATTCACCGTGGTGGAAGGCTCTCGGTTGGTCATTATGTAGTCCAGGGATATGGACTTTTCGACCGCTTGTGCTGCTATCACAGGACCGGCCAGGAAAACTGCAACGAGCACGAGAAAGGCATTTTGCCGAACACTTTGCATGGGGTGCGCTCCTTCTCACCGGTGAACTGCTCCGGTTTGATGTATGGAGTATGGCTTTGCGCAATGGAGGGTTGAGGTAGCCTGTGTGAAGATTGGGTGAAGTTGCACAAGCAGCCCAGATTGACAGCTAACACACTTCCAAACAAAGGATCTTCTTGACCGGAGCACCTGATTAAAGGACCTTCCGTGAAGAGAAAACACACATCAGCAGCACACGCAGTTTTTTGTTGACAAGGAGTCACGTATGAGTTCGGTAACAGGAATACACCACATAACAGCAATTTCGGGCGACGCCCAAGAGAACCTAGACTTTTACGTAGGAGTGCTCGGTCTCCGCCTGGTGAAGAAGTCAATAAACCAAGATGCCCCGGATACCTATCACCTGTTTTTTGCCGACGCAGAAGGCAACCCGGGCACCGACATTACATTTTTTCCGTGGCCCAACATGCCAGCTGGCCGACTGGGGCCTGGAGTTTGGGGTGAGGTGCAACTAGGTATTCCCGAGGGCACCATGGAGTTCTGGCAGGAACGCTTGAACCAACACGGGGTCGCAGTTGGAGAGTCCGAGCTGCGCTTTGGTGAAGCAACCCTCCCCTTTTCCGATCCCCACGGAATGCACCTGTCTTTGGTCGAGGCTCCCCTGTATGAAGGCTTTGGCTTCACCCCCTGGGACAACTCACCGGTTGATGCCGACAAACAAATTCGAGCACTGGCCGGAGCTCGCCTCCCGGAACGCGACAGCACCGCAACCCGCGCTTTCCTTGAAAACGCGCTCGGAATGCAACGCCTTGGTGAGGAGGCCGGGTGGACTCGCTACGGACTAGGCGGCGGTGAGGCGGGGCGCAGGATAGACATTCGCGATGAGCCCGGAACACCCGGCGGCGGTTGGGGTGTAGGTTCGGTACATCACGTTGCGTGGAGAGTCAAGGACGAGGCCCACCAGTCTGAACTGCGGGAAAAGATTGTCGCTGCGGGCGTTTCCCCGACTCAGGTTATAGACCGCTTCTGGTTTAAGTCAATTTATGTACGCGAACCGGGTGGAGCGCTCTTTGAGGTAGCCACCGACGGGCCCGGATTTGCCGTCGACGAAGATCCGGCACACCTTGGGGAAACGCTGGTTCTCCCACCATTTTTTGAGGCGCAACGCGCACAAATTGAGACCCTGCTTCCACCACTCGGCCCGCCAAGGAAGGCTGCACTCTGATTTTCTGGCTTCCTGGCACAGAATGCTTGCCGGGAGAGCTTAGATCGGAGTAGAGTTGTTGCCGGAGATACGCTGTGAGTATGGATAACCTGTCGGCTTTCCCACACCAATCGAATGACGGCGCGCCACAAAGGGAAGACCAGCCTTTGTCGGTTCTCCGCGCCGAGGTGGTAGAACGCCTGAAGCTCAACTACGCCTACGACAACATTAACGATCATGAACTGGGTCTGCGAATTGAGCAAGCCGAGGCGGGGCGGACACACACGGAACTGAGAATGCTGGTGGCCGACCTGCCTCTTTTTCATGAGCCAGGAACAAGCACCAGCGACGCCTACCTGAGCGACCCCACCGCTCAGCCTCAGACTACCGCTCAGCCCAAGACGAGGGACGCCTCTGTTGAGTTGAACTCCGGGAGGGTAGGAAAGAGCTCTACGGTCTTCGCCCTGCTCGGAGGAGCCGAACGCCGTGGCGTGTGGCGCCCGGCGCGCTCTACAAGGGTGGTGGCGGTCATGGGTGGTGTTGATCTGGATTATAGAAAGGCTATCTTTCCTCCCGGACGTACGGTGGTGAACGCGCTCTGCATCATGGGTGGACTCGATATCATTGTCCCACCGGGTGTTGCAGTCGAGGTCTCGGCAGTACCAATTCTTGGTGGAGTCGATAATCGCACCGACACTCCCGAAGATCCATCTGCACCGGTACTTGAAATACGTGCGGTAGCCATTATGGGTGGTGTTGATATCAAAACCAAGAAAGCTAAGGGCTAGAACGGATATCCAATAGCCAGATTGTAGACCAAGTTCTCACGCAGCCAGCCGAGTTCCAAGGGTCGCATGTCCTGAACGAGCCAACCATCATGGTCATCAATCCAGGGCTTCCGCACTGGAAAAGCCACGTCCAGTCGCACAACAACAAAACCAGGGTCAAATCGAAGCCCCAGGCCGCTTCCTACCGCGAGATCATCGACGAAGCTGTCAAAGCCAAACTCCCCTTCTTCGTCCTCTCCTCCATCTCCGGGAAGATCCCAAATGTTACCTACATCGGCAAACACAGCACCACGGAAGTATGTGCTAAGTGGAAAACGGTACTCGAGGTTTGCCTCAAGACGAATTGCACCGCTGCGGTCTTCAAAGGTATCAGACTCTGGGGGGATACTGCCGGGGCCTATGCTTCGTGCGGCGAATGCTCGCATACTGTTGGTTCCACCCACCGAGAAACGACGGATCCGCGGTAACGTGTCGGAATTCCCATAGGGGTAGCCTATACCTGTCAGCAAGCGCATTGCCAACCTTTGTGACCCTATGAGTGGTACAAACTGCCTGAGATCGGCGTCGGTACGGATAAACTGTGCATAGGGCGTGTTGAAGTAGGCCGCGGGCTCGTTGTCCTCGCTGTTGTCTGTGCCACTAAGCTGCTGCAGCGCATGTAACACTGCACCAGATGACTCAATCCCGAGTTGTAGATAACTCGATGCCCGGCCTTCAGCAATTCCACGGTCACTATAGATGAAGGCGTATCTGCTCCCCACAAGAAACTGCTGCTCAAAACTGCGTGCAAGAATTGGGTTCTCGTCGAGCCGCTCCTCAAATTCCGGGGCAAACTCGTCGGGACGAACAAAAGTTATGTCCACTGGGTCCAGCTCATGACGAAGTCGGGGATTGCTGCGCCATGAATACCCAAAGCGTGCATTTGCAGAATCCAACCTATAGGTATCAACCCGTGTGAGTGACTGTATTCCTCCTCGTACGCGCGTTCGCGGTAGCGAACCAGTGCGAGCTCGATCAACCGCAAATGGAGCCAGAACTCGAGGTAGGTTCAGTCCGAGCTCGGCACCATATTCATAGGAGCCAAGCACCCTCCCTGCGTCCTCTCGCAAACGAGTTTCAAACGCGGCGTTCGACTGAAGGCTCAGTTCCTCGGCTCCGCCAAACGCATTTCTGTCGCGGTAAGATAGGTTCACGGCTGGGCCAGCAAAGTCGTCCGACCTCGAAACGGCCTGAAGCTCGGCCTGAACCACCCGTGAGGGCGCAGGAGTAAGATAGACGTACGCATCAAGTTTGCCGGGCTCGTCAGTTTCGCGATAGCGAATTGATGAAAACTGGAAAATTCCAAGGTCGCTTAGCCTGCTTAAGCTCCGCAGGTGATCGGCTCGCCGGTAGAGCTGTCCCGGTTCAATGACCAAGGCGTTCAGTACAATGGAACTCCGATATCGTTCACTGGACTCAACAACATAGACCTGTTCGGCAAGCTCTTCCAACTCACCAAGATCCTCAGGTATATCCTCGCTCTCCACCGAGTAATCAAGATAGAGGAAGATATTGCGCAAGCGATACTGTCGAGCGGCACGCTCCGGCATGTCCTCCCGCACATCAAGCCGCAAATCCACAACCTTCTGATCTCGGTCACGGCGCCCGTCAAAGACCAAGTGACCGGAACTAAAGGCAAAGAAGCCCTGATTCTTCAATGCAGCATCTATGCGGATTTGCTCCTGCTCCAGGTCGTCAAGGTGGTACGCGCGGCCTTTCCTCAGCTCACTTATCTCAAGTTGACGCAAAATAGCTTCATCAATGGTAGACAGATACTCCGGCCGCTCCTCGGCATCTGTATCCTCGCGATCTATATCCTCCGCTCCGTAGCGGAGTTCACCCAACTGATATCGTTGGCCGGGACTGACCTCGTAGCTCAGCCCTACATGTCCATCACGAGGCTCAACGATATTGTAGTTTATCTCGGCGTCGAAGTATCCACGTGCGTAACTTGCATTCAGCAACCGTTGGGCATTTGCATCTGGCATCTCCACAGAAAAATAAACCGGATTTTCCCCGAAACGGTTCTGCACTCGAGCTCGCAAGCCTTCCGCATCTTCCCCCCCTGTGAGGTGGTAGAGCTGTAGCCTTGGGCGCCAAACACCGAGCACAGAGCGGTTTGGTTGGGGACGCAAGGCTGAGTCGTACGCAGCCTGTAGTGCTCTTCGCTCCCGCAAGGGCATGGGTTCCACAATGTCGACATCGGATCCTATATAGAGGTCGGGAAGATCGTCGCCTTCAGGAACAGTGGCGCAGGATATAGAAAGAAGCATAAGCAGGGGAGCAAGCACAGAGTAGAGACGTATAATCTGGTCGGATCTTGTAAAGCTCATAGAGTCAGGACCGATCCTGTTCAAAACCAGGATCCGGCAGTTGAATTTCGGTGTCTGGCTTTGGCCGCCGGAAAAGCTCACGCAAACGGTCAAAGGTGCGCGTATACACCAAGGCCACTCCGGTAGTTGCCTGGGTTCCTTCTATCGGTCCTTGGTATTCGTTGCGGCGGAATCCACGAATCCGATAGCGGCCATCCTCGGTTATGAGGTACTCAACCACAATATCGCCCGCAAAGTCGCCCGTATCCTCACCTTCGGAACGTTCACCCTCAAGCTCAAACTGTCCGCCAAGCTCAATACTCACCCGATCATCAAGGAACTGTCGGCTGAGCTGCACATGAAGCTCGGTGCGACCTTCTGATCCCTCCTCGCCGATCTCTTCGTAAGACTCAATTTCGAACGCAAGATCCAGTCCAGGTATCACTCGTGCCGAGATAATATTCAGCTGTTGGCTCAACAAACGTGCGGCACTGCTACGCGCCCCACCGGTGACTGCCGCTCCCTGATCAAATCCGGTGAACTCCTCACCAAGGAACTGATTAAACACCAGCAGCGCAAATGCCTGGCGATTACGCTCTGCCTCATTCTCGTTCAGCTGCTGCAGCCTATTATAGACGGTACCGGCCAGAGCACCACGTTCGGCCTGCGGCATGTCGAGCTGGAAACTTATCTCAGGTTCACTCATTGCACCCTGCAGTTCCAGCAGCACCTGGAATGGCAATGCCCGCCGGTATGCAGCGGTTTCCTGCTCAGTGAGGTAGGCGCCAACAAGACTTGCCGGTGAAGCTCGCAAGCTATACTCGGCGGTTACGTTCAGCTGTGCATCAAATGGGTCTCCCACCCAGATGACGTTACTGCCAGGCAAGATCCGGAAATTACGACGAACAATGTTCTGAAAGCTCAACTGGTACTCACCGCCGCTGATGGTGTACGCACCGGTGAGCGAGGTCTCACCACTCCGGTCGACAGCAAGACTGAACTGACCGCCTCCACGTAAGACCAGACGATCTCCGGAGGCCTGATCCACCACCATGGTCACCTGAGTATCGCTGTCGACCTGAACATTGACTCCAACCTCCACACCTCCCACCAGAGGCTGAGGTTGCGCATTCGTTCTCCCCCCAATACCAGCAGCGCCGTTTGCGGCGCCCGACTCGGATAGATCGTCATCCACGAATCGAATTATTCCACGGGTGGCATCAATAGCCGCATCCTGCTCCGGCATAACAAAGGTAACATTGCTTCCCGATCGCAGTCCAAGGTTGCCTTCCAGAGTCGCCTCGTTGACAAGGCCTACCACTCGCGCATCGGCGTCGAGCAAAACCCGGCCAAAGAACAAGGGGTTGTCCGCTGCTGTGGTGTCAATTGCTCGAAAACCCTGCGTGCTTAGCTGCAGGTCAACCTCATGGTTTCCTTGGTCAAATTCAGCCGTAATTCGGCCGTTCACGCGTGCAGGGACACCGCTCGCGTCGGTAATGGTGAAGTTCTCAAACTGTACACCACTATTGCTCAGAAAGAGCTCCTGCCCGTCAATTGCAAAGCGGCTTCCAAGACGAGGCAGCGTCAACTCCACTTCGTGAAACTCAAGTTGGCCGGACAGCTCTGGCTCCGCGAGTTGCCCCTCAATCTCAGCCACTCCCGAGACAAATCCCCGGGTTTCATCCAACTCGCCAAGTGCAAAGCCCTCTATGTACTCCATATCAAGCCTGTGCATCTCCAGAGTCACATTCATGTAGTCATCCGGCCGGTCATAGGTGCCCACTGCATACATATCAGAGATAGAGTCACGCAATTGCAGTTCAAAGCTAAGTAGTAGTTCCGCAAGTTCCAGTTCGCCACTGCCTGCCAGTACCCCTTCGACTCGCTCGGCGTCATTTCCTAGAAGGCCTTGAAGCGCAGCAATTCTGAGGTCCAGTATCTCAAAGTTCACCGGGCCCGCTTGCTCAGGATTGGAGAGATCGAGGCTTGCCAGAATCGCCCCAATTTCTTCACCCAAAACTCTCCCGGCGTAAAGTTCCGACTTCAACTTCATGTCCTCGGTATGAAACTCGAAGTGCATGTCCATTATCTTGAACTCCAGACCCAGCGAGGTGGGGGTGGTATCCATTGCGTGACTCTTAAACGCGGCAAGGCCCATGTCACCGCGCAAGGACGCGCGGTCGAGCACCGCGTTCAGTGACAGATCTTCAAGTTCAAGTTGTTCGTACTGCAAGGCCGGTAACCAGCCACTCAATTGAAACTGAGATGGGGAGTTGTCGTACACAAGCCCGGCCGAGAACGGTGCTATACTCCGCAGTTCCGGTATAAGAATACCTGCAAGCAGCTCGGTGTCATGCAACTCAAACCAAGCCTCAACGCGATCGTCTGACTCTCCAGGAGATCTTGCGCTTGTTGCCGAACCACCACCCCCAACCATCTCGCCAGAGCCATTCAAATCAAAAGCAACCCCCGGGACGGTCGCCACATGCAGCTTAAGCAGCTCCATACCCCTCTCCGCCAGCGCAAGGGGGCCTATGCTACCCCCATAGCGCAGATCAAGAATCTCTGATTCTACCGATAGTTCAGTGAGCCAAGGAGTAACCGAGAGATGTGCCTGCAGTTGCTCTATGCTTGCACTCTCATCTTCCGAGGAAAAGGCGAGGTCTCGTGCCCACAACTCAGCGGTGCCGAGGGCCTCAGACAACGCCTCGAAGCTCCACCCCATCTCCCCAGACAGCTGAAGATCATCTTCTCTGAGTCCGAGTGCTGCAAAGTTCGCAGTGCCTATCCCAAGCTCACCTTCCCCCGAGATTTCTTCTTTGGCCCCAAGGCGCAGGATTCCGGTCAGTGCAATGTCCAGTTCTTCTTCCGCTACCCACGCCGCAAGTGAGAGCTCGCGTTCGCCATAGCTCAGGTCCAGTTCCGCATCAAGCCGTGGTGCTGCGGTGCTCCCAGAATGCCCTAATTGTATCTCTGCAAGACGCACATGTGCTTCTGCTTCGCTTTCCTCCAGTCTCAACCCATCTCCGGTTGCATGTGCGCTCAATGAGAGCCTCTCGGCACTGTGACCACCTTCACGCGAGTACATTGCAATGCTGTAGTCCTCGGTCGACACCTGGAGCTCAAAGGGCAAGGACTCGCCCCACCGCCCATCCTCTGTCAAAACACCGCGTGCGACCACCCGACCCTGCAATGTCTCCAGGGCAAGATTTCCAGAAAGAACTGGGATACCCGGTAGGGTACCTGCAGGATTCCCCTCAAGGTGGCCTGAAAATGAAACCAATCCAGGAAACCGGGGATCTTTACTCAGTGCCGCTATAAAACCGGACTGCTCAATAGGTTCATCCTGATTTCCGTTCCTGTTTGGTTGGGTGAAGCCCACAATCCTGTTTGATACCTCAATCAATCCGGCCAAATCCGGAATTAGTCCCTCAAACTCAAGCTCAAACTGAAGCTCATCCACATTAGCAGTATCCCAGGCTGTTCCTCGTGCTCGAAGCATTCCACCCTCGAGTGAACGAATCTCACCATATCCCAGTCTCAACTCCTGCATAGTCCCTGCTATATCAAGGTCCAACCAGTACGGTGCATACTCATTCAGCTCAGTGAGTCTCAGGGCCGGAGCAGAGGCTGGCAGCCACGGCAAAACCAGGCCTGCGATGTCATGAGGAAACACCTCGGCTTCAAAAAGATGCAGTTCTATATCGATATCGTTGATTTGAGCGAGTTCCCGTGGAACTGAGTCAAAACGTGCACCGGCAGCACCCTGAAGAAGAGAGTCCCCTACCCGAAACTCAAATGCGTCCACTCGTAGCTGTTCATTGTTCAGGCGAACCGGACCCCCACAATAACGAACGCGTGAGGTGTGCGGCGCACCAGCCAGGAAAGTATCTGCTACAGCTTGATCGCTCTCCCGGTAGATAGCACGATGTCCAATAGTTCGCCCCACCACGACACGACCAGCGCTCATGTCAAAGCTAATCACTCCCGGATCGGCATGAATCTCTCCCCCGCCGTAGCGGAATGCTGCTCCTCCCATGCGCAGGTCGGAAATATGGAAGCCTTGTTGATGGTCTTCAAACACAAGGGTCCCGGCTCTGATCTGAATATGTCCAATATCCACCGATGGGCCGCTCGTAAAGAGCTGATCACGCTTCTTAGTTTCATACCATTCAGGAAGAAACATGTTCCGTACGCGCTGGATTCGAAACCGTGAGTCGCTCCGCCGCAAGCCCTGATCGTAGTCAACAAATACGCGCGGTTTGTCTAGGCGAACATGACGGATATTCACCTCACCACGCAAAAGGGGGAGAGTTCTAAACTCGACCGCACCGTATTTCAAATCAATAAGGGGTCCGACACCGGGTTCATAGAGTGACGCATTCCTGATCTCTATGTTCCCAACACGAATGGAAATTGACTCGATCTCAAACTGCAGCCCCACTCGTCCAGATAGGAAAGACATGAGCTCACGGACGAGGACAGTCTGCACAGGGCTAGAATAGAGGAAAACAAGCGTGGAGAGTGAAATAATGACAAACGCAGCTCCCACGAGGTGCAGGATGTGCATTCTTCTATGTAGAGCTTTCCTTTTGGTGGAACTCACATACCCAAACTTACTAGCTTAAGGCCGCCACGGCAATGATCGTCAGTTATGTGCGCCTGAGCTGCGGCCAAACACTTGCGGTTTCCACATCCCCTTGATAGGCTTTTCTATCATGACACCACGAATTATTGGCGGGAAGAAGTCCCGTTCAACCCAGGCGGCAGAAAGATTCTTTAAGGAACGCCGAATTGAATACCAGCTTGTTGATATTGGGCGTGATGCACCCTCGGCGGGCGAGCTTGACCGAATTGCGTCCCAATGCGGCGGCTTCGAGGCGCTCATTGACCCCGAGTCGGCGAGCTATCAAAAACGTGGCATGCAGTACATGGAGTTTGACACCCGTGAGGAGCTGCTTGCTGATCCCGCACTCTTGCGAATTCCTATTCTCAGGACCGACAAGGGAGCGGCAGTCCAGCCGACGAGAGAGGATCTCGAACGGCTCACAATCTAATAACGAGCTCATGAGGTAAACACAACCCGCAAGCGGAGCCCACGACCGTGACCAAGTCCGGGATGAGATTCCACCTCAAGAATGTCTCCGTGCCGGACACCGGCCGGAATTCGAACCTGCACATAGCCATATGTGGTCGGTACTCGTATTGGGGCTCCCTCTTGCGCCTCTTTGGAGCTCATCTCAAGGTCAAAATCCACACCGCCAGCATCGTTATCTAACAGCGCGTCGGTAAATCCAAGTCGCGTCTCGTTCCAGGTGAGGCGCATCTCATCTAAGGCAGCAAATACCGTGGCAAAGGCCCCACCTAATGTCGCGCGCGGATTTCCCTCAAATGCGGCGCGCGCCATGCGCTGAGCCTCACGAACGGCACGGTTTGGCCGTACGGTGTCGACACGTCTTACCGAAACGCCTGGGCGTCGGCGGCGTGCAAGTTCGGCGTCATAAGCCGACCGGGAGTTCGGGTCCTTGAGTGTTTCGTATGCCTCACGCGCGGCCTGGAAGGCCGGAGACTCCTGTTCCGAAATTCTGTCAGGATGATGCTGTTTTGCGGCCTGCCGGAACGCACGCCGGACTTCCTCAGTCTTGGCGTTCTCCTTCAGACCAAGAACTTCGTACAACGTTTTGTCGGCACTCATATTCCTCTCTCCACCAACAAATGTAACAGTAGTTAACGCTATCTACCAAGGCTTCTGCGCTACGTTTCCAGGAATAATGTATCCCATCATAGCAATTCGTCGTCAAGTTGTCGCTCGTCCAAACACTCCCTCATGTGTTACCCTAAGTCCATTATGCAGCCTATATCTCGTCCACTTCGCGAGGTTTTTCCGTCGGTGTTATTTCTCACACTGATAGTCTTTAGCCTCTTTTTTCCGCGTCTTCTTATCTCGCCGCTCCTTGTAGAGATACGTCAAGATCTTGGAATGACCGCCGGTCAGGCAACGCGTCTTTTTCTATCAATTTCCATTGGCTTCATCACCTCAATACTCGCAAGTGGATATCTCACGCAACGCTTACAGCACTTTCATGTCATAACCATTGCGGTTCTGACTATGGGCTGCGGGCTGCTGTTTGCAGCTTTGTCACAAGGGCCACGCACTATACATCTCGCCATGCTGATTCTTGGCTCGGCAGCGGGTTTGTACCCCCCTTCGGGGCTAAGCTCCTTAGCTGCAATGGTACGTCCCGAGGACCGGGGAAAAGCCCTGTCAATTCATGAGTTGGGCCCGGCAATTTCTTTTGTGGCCGCGCCAACTATCGTAGCCCTTGCGGCCAACTTCATGTCATGGCGCCTGATTCTGGGGGCGGTTGCCCTTGTGTGCTTTATTTTGGCTCCAAGCTTCCTTGTCTTCAGCCGTTTTGGACGCTTTCATGGTGAGCCCCCAAGCCTGGGCAACCTTAAGCAGGTGCTGTCAAATCCACAGTTCTGGGTTCTTGGTCTACTCTTTGTCCTGGCCGCATCGGCCGCAGTTGGGGTATACAACGTTCTCCCAACCTTCCTCATTCAGGAACGCGGAATGAGCACCACACTCGCCGGATCCTTAATCGGGGCATCACGAATTCCCGGCATCTTCATGCTGTTCGGAGTCGGGGTAGCAGTAGATAAGCTCGGTTTTAGCAGACTGATCGCTGTAACCGCTGCTGCGACCGGGATCATGACTATTCTCATTGGTACTTTGCACGGCCTGCCCTTACGAGGAGCTGTGCTGTTGCAACCAATGATCGTTGGCGCCTTCTTCCCGGCGGTTCTTGCCGCCCTGTCAGAGCTTGGCCCTCCCGAGACCCGCAACGTAGCAATCTCACTCATCATACCCGCAGGAAACCTTGCTGGAGCCGGTCTGTTTCCGGCAGTAGCTGGTCTATTTGCAGACCGTGGATACTTCTTCCTGAGCTTTGTGATAACCGGAGTGCTCTTGCTCAGCGCCTGTACCCTTGCGCCTTTTCTGGGCACGCGCCCCACGAAACCTGATCCCTTGTGAAGCCGCGAGTATTCCGTTATTCTTCAACTAAGGCGTACACAACATATGGAAAACGAACAATCTATTCAGCAACGACGGACTTTTGCCGTCATTAGTCACCCGGATGCGGGCAAAACAACACTTACCGAGAAGCTGCTGCTCTTTGGCGGCGGAATCCGAACCGCCGGGGCGGTAAAGTCCAACAAAATCAAAAAAACTGCAACTTCCGACTTCATGGAAATTGAAAAACAGCGTGGAATATCGGTGGCTACCGCAGTCATGACCTTTGAGTACGACGGGAAACTCATTAATATTCTCGATACTCCCGGCCACAAAGACTTTGCCGAGGATACCTACCGTACCCTTTCCGCAGTAGACAGCGTCATCCTTGTCATTGACTGCGTGAAGGGTGTTGAGGAACAGACCGAGAAACTGATGCAGGTCTGTCGCATGCGCAAGACTCCGGTCATTGTTTTTGTTAACAAGCTTGATCGCGACGGCCGCCCCCCTTTTGAACTCATGGACGAGCTCGAGAACAAACTCGGCATCACGGTCCGTCCGCTTACATGGCCTATAGGCATGGGGCGTGCCTTCAAGGGTGTGTATAACCTTAATGAGAGTAACGTATACCTGTTCCAGCCCGGGAAGACCGTCGTTGAAGATCATAGGCTGTTGGTGGACGATCTTTCGGACCCGCAACTCGACAAAGAGGTATCAAGGTCCGCTGCAGATCAACTGCGTGAGGATATCTCACTCATTGAGGGCGTCTATGACACCTTCGCTCGTGAGGACTATCTCAGCGGAGATATCGCGCCGGTCTTCTTTGGCAGTGCGCTCAACAACTTTGGCGTCCGGGAACTTCTTGAGACCTTCCTTGGCCTATCACCACCTCCTCGTTCACGTGAAACCGACCTCCGCACCGTTGAGCCGGACGAGACGGCCTTTAGCGGATTTGTCTTTAAAATTCATGCTAACCTCGATCCCCGCCACCGCGATAGAATTGCATTTCTTCGGGTATGCTCGGGAGTTTTTGAGCGAGGCAAAGCCTATCACCATGTAAGGCGCAACAAAGATATCCGTTTCTCTACCACCTACAGCTTCATGGCTGAGCGCAAGAACGCGGTAGACCGAGCATATCCAGGCGATGTAGTCGGCTTGTATGACAGAGGTGACATGGTTATTGGTGACACAATCACCGAAGGTGAGCACCATAGCTTCCAAGGGATCCCGAACTTCTCACCGACTATTTTCAAAGAGGTCGTCAACGCCGACCCGTTACGAACAAAGCAACTTGAGAAAGGTCTCAAGCAATTGACTGAGGAAGGTGTCGCGCAGCTCTTTATCCAGCAGCCGGGCCGAAGACAAATTATTGGTGCGGTGGGCGAACTGCAGTTTGAGGTAATACAGTACCGGCTTCGTGAGGAGTATGGCGCTGCAAGTAGCATGAAGTCGCTGCCCTACGCTCGCGCGTGCTGGTTCACCTGTGACGACCGTGAAGCGCGGGAGACATTCAGACGTTTCCGGGAACACCAGATTGCCGAGGACAAAAACGGTCGCCCGGTCTACTTTGCCGAGTCCGAGTGGATGCTGTCCTCAATGATGCGCGACAATCCCAAGGTGACCTTTCATTTCACCTCGGAGCTTGAGGGCACAGGGGTTACCCGCGAGTCCTTGGCCGGGATTGGTGGAAGTTCACGCAGATGAACACAAATTACTCCACACCTGGCTCCTTTGACCTGCTGACGCCGCAACTGGCCTCGGGGGCGGTTGAGCAAGCATACGGCCTGCGGCTTGACGGCACCGTGACACCGTACCCGAGCTATGTAAACCGGGTGTATGGCGTCCGTGATGAAGACGGGCAGGAATACATAACAAAGTTTTATAGGCCCGACAGATGGAGCTTTGAGGCCATTGCTGAGGAACATGAGTTCCTGCTGCAGTGCCGTGAGAAAGAACTACCGGTAATTGCGCCCCTTCCCGACCTCGACGGAGATACCCTGTTGGAGTTGGAAATAGAACGCGAACCGCACGCTGATCCACTAAACATTTGCTTTGCTCTTTTCCCCAAGACTGGTGGCCGCAACTTTGACCCCGAGAGCGACGAAGACTGGTTCCGCATTGGGGCTGTTGTGGGGCGACTCCATCAAATCGGCAGTCAGGCGCATTCGGAACATCGCACACGTTGCACGCCAGATGAAGTTATTGGTACCGCGCTCGAAGAGCTCACGGAAGCCCATGTGGTACATCCAGAGTTCGCGAGCGATTTCGCCGATCTATGTGAACAAGTCCGGCAGGCTATCCAACCGCTCTTTGCTGGCCTACCTTTGCAGCGGGTCCATGGAGACTGCCATCGTGGCAACATTCTAGACAGACCGGATACCGGACTGCTCCTCATTGACTTCGACGACATGATGCTCGCGCCCCCGGTTCAGGACTTGTGGCTATTGCTTCCAGGTTTTGCTGAGGACTGCGGACGAGAGCTCACTATGATTCTTGATGGGTATGAACAGTTTTGCAACTTCGACCGTAGCACCCTTGAACTCATTGAGCCGCTTCGCTTCATGAGGATGGTGTACTTCCTTGCCTGGCGTGCTCGACAGCGAAATGATTACTGGTTTCAGCAGAGCTTTCCAGACTGGGGCACCAAGGCATTCTGGAGCAAGGAACTGGAAGACCTCATGCAACAACGAACAATGCTCTCGCACACGAGTTCCCTGTAATGAAGCAATAAAGCTACTTGACCACCGTTTCTTCCAGTCGAGGATGAAACAGGCGGTAGAATGGGGCTGGAACCAGAAAAGTCAGGGCACGCGGGAGAACTCGGAGAGATACCCGATACCGGCCGTCGGCAGAAGGGACATCCGCACCCAACAACTCACCGTCGGCATGAAACCGGAACGGCTTCTCCGAGGATACGTGCAAAGCGCCGACTTCGTAGCGTTCAATCACCGGTTTTGCCGCGCGGGCATATCGTTGGTTGATTCGACTGTGCCGACCGAACCAGACATCGGCAAGATTCCGCAAACCGTCGAGCCTACCGGCAAAGTCGTATACATACACGTCTATATGGCCGTCGTTGCACACGACATCGGGACATACCTTGAACATTTTACCATAGTAGGGCCGCGTACCAATCTCGAGCATAACCGGGCTACGCTCGAGTGATAGTCGTGCAAAAGGGAACTCCGCATTGACCCTGGGTCCTCTAAAGGCATATTTTCCGGAGAACAGATCAAGATTGAAGGTGGTTCGCCGCTTGAATCCGTCACCAAGACCGTAGCCTATTGCAGAGACAAGATACTGGATCATGCCCGGGCGGGTAACTGTCCGGCCCTTTGCCGTTTTCTCTTTGTATTGCTCCCGCTTTGCTAGTGTCTCTGCATCGTAACCCATTCCAATGAGTTGAGCGTATCTTGTTGTATTATTGTACTCAATCTCGATCAGGTCTACATCTATGGTGTACCCATGCTTAACTGCCTCAATGTAGGTATCAACCTGCCGCGCCATTCGAACCGGAACTTCATAACTGTCCTGAATACCATTCCCGGTGCCACCGCGAAAGAATCCAACCGCTTTACGGAATGACTCACCGGCTACGACCGACTCAAGCTCCTGCTCTCCTAAGGGGCCACCGACATCCTCTCCTACATGCTCGCCAACCATTGCTATCTTCCCACGATACAGTGAGTTAATGGCATCATGCGCTGTACCGTCCCCCCCCCACACCAAGAGATGTGCAAACTCACTTTGGGTAAACTCGGAGACCTGGCGCATGAGGTCAGCCTTACTTTCAGTGACCCGAACTTCCAAGATGCGATCGTGCTGCCTCAGAAGTCGTTGCAATCGCCGTACATGTCTGAATCGGCGGGTAGGATTAATGAGAACAAGAACCTGTTTCTGTTGAATCATTCAATCCTCGTTTACGATATTTGAGGGATCAGATTTTAAGGCAGTAATCTTTTGCCTCTTAACTGCCCAAGGCTTCAAAGCGTAGAGGGAGAAAGACAGGAATGGAACGCCGAAGTGTCTGAGAGTAGATTGAATGGAGATGGGACACATCACGTACCACTGTCTCTTCAGCGACAGCCTCATGAACCACTATGATTGTATCCACCTCATCAACTCGCACAAGAACACCCTGAAGAGTGGCGGAGCTCGTAACGAGTGCCTCCTTAGGCGTCTCAACAGCAAAGACTCGCAGATCTTCACCCAGGTGTCGGTAATAGGTGTTTCCGCCTTCGTCGGTACTCAGAAACCGGCGGTCAAGCGGGAATCGCCCATAGACCTCTGCTGCGGGGACAGCAAACTCTTTTCCTTCAAAGCGGACAATGAGGACGCTCATCAGACGAGTGCTGCGAGGCAGATAGAGCCGAAAGATTAAACCTTGTCCTGGTGTGTTCTCAAGTTCAAGTCTACCCCCGACGACCTGCTCAATAAGATAGCGCACCACATCGAGTCCTACTCCACGGCCTGAGTATACTCCGCCAGCTTCTTTTGTAGAAAACCCGGGGCTGCTTAGAACTTCAAGCAAGCTTTGGGATTCCGTACTCTGTTCGGAAATATCTGTGATAGTCCCGCCTCTCTCCATGACCCTACGCGCAAGGGCCTCATCAACCCCTCGACCATCATCGCTAACCTCTATCATCAAGTATTCGGGAAGATAACGTGCTTCCACACGTATGAGCCCTTCGGCCGCTTTGCCTGCCGCTTGTCGCTCAACTGGAGTCTCAATTCCGTGATCCACGGCGTTGCGAACGAGGTGCCCAATAGCTTCGTTGAGTACACTACCTATAGGTAGAAATACGCTGCAGTCACCCCCATAGCTACGGAAACGCAACTGCTTACCAAGTTGATGTGCGGTATTTCGAACTCGTCGCGCAACCTCGCGAAATACTTCATGGAGCTGAAGCTCCGAGGATCCTTCAACCGCGCCTGCCACATGACCCGTCATCCTCTGTATGGCCGAAAGCCGTCGACCAACCGACTCACCAATGTCGTTGTTCTTTAGGAGTTCCGTCTGCATAAGTAGCAGCTCGTTTCGCATCTCGTCGGCATATAGACATAGGCGCTCATAACTGCGAGTCGAAAGACGAACCGAAACTTCCTCGGCCTCAGCATACAATCCGAAACGACTATCGTCCTCAGCGTCCTCTTTGACAGCCTTCGCGCGAAGGGTTTCAAGATCAACCTCTCGGCACGCGACAAATTCCACGTTGTCGACATCGACCAAAGCTGGCCCAATCTGGCGAGTTCCCGCACTCGAGTACAACACCTCAAAACGCTCCGGTGGTACCGCGTTCTCTACCAAAGGCGGGTAAGACTTAATCACATTTACTCGGCGCTCAAGGTTGGAGAGAACGAGATACAACCGCGCATAAACCATGGGCTCAGCATTTCCCAACTCGCACTGTAACAGCTGGAGTTGCTCCCCGCGGGCGGTGGCGTCTCGCGCCAAGCGGAACTCTACCGGAGTGAGCTTTAGGGCGCCCTCGGGATCAACAAGCTCCTTATCCGAACTGTAGACGCCCACGAAATTGAATGGCGCAGGATTGTTGGGCTCAGGTGCGGAGTGCGTATTCTCAGAATTGAGGTTATGCGGGCCCTCAGTTTCCATACCATCCTGTAGCTCTGCACCCCGTCCTGCCTTGAGCTGGTTAAAGGTTTCCGACAAGGCGCTATACGCCGCCTTTAAGCGCTCTCTCGTGTCGGCACTTGGTCGAGCTCCGGACTCTCGCAGCCGTGCCAACATTTCTTCAAGCGCGTGAGCGCTATCCGTGAGCTGTTCGTAACGCAAGAACGAAGACTCGGATTTAAGAGAGTGCGCAGCTCGAAAAGCATTATTCACCTCTCCGGTGTTGTACTCAGAATCTAGTAACTCGACCGTGCGACGGATGTCGTCCAACATGCCTCGTCCTTCTTCAAAGAACATCCGCCGGAACAGTCCATGTCCCGA
Organism: Spirochaetaceae bacterium; assembly: GCA_007695055.1. GTDB lineage: Bacteria > Spirochaetota > Spirochaetia > DSM-27196 > SLAA01 > SLAA01. The sequence goes on from REEM01000087.1 coordinate 33,087, forward strand.
AACACCCAGTTGCTGGTTGCCGGACTGTTGTGCGCTCATGACCGGGAACCCATTGGCTCGGCAGTGCGAGTGCGTTTTGCGAGGGTAAACAAACGTACCGCCTTTGAACGGAGTTCAGGACATTGATCTTGCATACCCAGACGAAGTACCGTTGCAAAACGCGAGATTGCATTACTGTGTTCCACACTTATGAGTACTTCCCTCCGCACATCCTCACTACCGTGATGATACACTGCAGCCAACTCACCGGAGCAACTATGCACATGGAAGAGTCGCAGCGCTTTAAGCGCCTCCTTGACTACAATATCGGACTCATCAAACAAGGCCTGCTTAATGAATCCTAAAGCTGCGCGTTTGCGGGTATTCGCGAGACAGCGTACGGCAAATGCTCGGCGATCAGGCCGAACAGCATCACGCGCAAGTGCACCTAATTCAAAGAGGTCAAAAGAACGTGGGGGGGCGTAACGATCGCCTGGTGTAGGCCTACTCTCCGGGAAACTCACCAAGTTGGGGCTGATCGTACGCAGAGTGCGATAGGCGGTAATCACCCGTTCAAGCTTATCTCGAGCAGCCTCGCTGCCTGCAAGATCGGGATGAAGGCTCTTGAGCAGGCTCCGGTAGGCTGCCCGCACCTCGCTCGCACCAGCGTTTAGAGAGACCCCCAAAATCCGATAGCACTCACGCGTGTTCACGGCTACTATCCTCTATATCTTCACGAATCGAGATCAACTCCTCAATAATTGACTCAAGTGCGATCTCGGCTTCACGCAGCGCTGATTCCTCTCCGCTGCTCCGAACCTTATCCGAATACAACAATAGATCCTGGATATCTTCAAGAAGTTCTTGAGGCACCACCAAATCTTTCATTTCGGATCGTATACGACGAGAAAGAGACTCCAAACGGTCCGATATTGAATGCGCATCGTCCTGCTGCTCATCTTTGACCGGACGCACCGTGACATGCTCGCGCCGACCGGACTTGGTATCCACCGCTGACACCCGTACTATACCATCCTCATCAATGAGAAACGAAACCTCAATCCGCGCAGCACCACGACGCGCCGGGGTTATCCCAGATAACATGAAGCGGCCAAGCGACCGATTCGAGGTCACATCCGGGCCTTCCCCCTGGAGAACATGTACCTCTACGCTTTCTTGCATATCCGCAACAGTCGTTACAATACGGCGTGCATCCACCGGGAGGGGAGTGTTTCTTCGTACTAGGTGTGCAACCTTGCCAGCATCGATCTCGACTCCCAGTGTATAGGATGTGACATCCCTTAATCCGCGTCGACCGTTTCCGCTATGCCGCTGCTCGTCGGCAAGCATATTCCCGTATAGTGCGGCGCCCAGCGCGACCACCTCATCAGGATTTACTCCGCCGCTCGGCTTAAGACCAAGCAACTCCCCGAGTCGCCTCTGCACGAGCGGAATACGACTAGAGCCTCCAGCGAGCACCAATGCATCAACCCTGGAGAAGCCAGACTCTTTTATAGCTTGCACAGTGAGCTTAAGGCTCCGTTCAATCATTGGCGCTATGAGCTGATCAAAGATATCTCGACGAGCCTCGTAGCTCAAGTGAAGCGGTTGCCCACCAGTTCCCATAAAAGGTAACGCAATTGCTGCAGACTCACGGCTAGATAGCTCAATCTTCGCGCGTTCCACCATTTCCGAAAGCTGCTGGAGCACAATCGAATCTGTCGAAGCCACAAAACCGTACTCTTTTTCAAAATGCTTTAAGAGTTCATCGCGGAGCAAAGAATCAAAATCCAAGCCACCAAGTTTGTTCTCACCACAACTGGAACGAACTAAATACTCTGTGTCGGTTTTCTCAAGACAGGTAACATCGAAAGTACCACCACCAAGGTCGTACACAGTTAGGCGTTTGGCTTCCGGATGGCGCCAGGCATAACTCAAAGCTGCGGCCGTTGGTTCATTGAGAATACGCAGGACTTCAAGCCCAGCAAGTCTACCTGCTTCTATGGTCGCTTTCCGCTGCGCCTCACCAAAGTTTGCAGGTACGGTAATGACCGCCTTCCCCACCTCATTGCCAAGGTAGATCTCGGCATCTTTCTTGAGCTTTCGTAGTATCTCGGCTGACACTTCCTCGGGAAGCAGTCTTCTCGAACCCAGATGGAGGTGTGTCGCCTCACCCATGCACCGCTTGACATGCGACACCGTGCGATCCGCATGAACAACCGCCTGATTCTTTGCGGAATCCCCAACTAAGATCTCGCCTGCTGCGGTGATTGAAACTACCGACGGCGTAAGCCGCGCACCGCGGTCATTGGGAATAATCCGAGCTTCGTCTCCATCCACATACCCAACTGCTGAGTTAGTTGTTCCAAGATCGATGCCGATCACTATCATGAGAGTTCCTTTCGATCATGTAACGATATGATCAGTTCAATCTCACCAACAGTTGAACCAACCCTATTCGCTATGATATTCGGCGCAATTCCTTTTCTATGTAACGACAGTATTTGGTCCGTAGTAGATTCTGTCTTCGCTTCTACCGGAGCCGCACCGTCTCGACGCCTCCTTTCGGCCGAGCGCTTAAGTATGTCGGTATAGAGTTCGCCGCCTTCCTGCTTACGTTCAACCTCGCGGTCCAACAAAGTGATTCTCTGGTCTGCCTTCCGTAAAGCCTCATTGAGCTGCTCAATTCGCTCTTCGATCAAGGCAATATTCTGTTCCGTTGTTTGGTTCAGCTCGACCAATAAAGACCCCACCTCTCGCCGAATCTCGTCAATAACCTGCTGACTTCCAACCCTGCGGTCGAGTCTCGAGGAAATGAAGAGAAAACCGAGAGCAAGAGCTACGAGGTTAAGCCCTAACACCACAAAAGCACTCATGCGCAGTTATCCGGAAAGGTCGATATTCTTACCGAGATCGGGATCGGAAAAGACATCAATGTCTTCAGCGGCCTGTTGGCCTTCTTCTCGGCCAGATCCATGTTGTTGCGAGCTCCCTTTGCCGTCTTCATTAGCCTTTTCTGGCCCTTCTTCGAGTGTGCTTGGTTCACTTACACTGCTTTCTTGCTCCGCACTGCGACGTGCGAGTTCGCTTCCAACCACAGCCTGTTGTTGAGCAGCGGCTTGGCTCTCTGCTGACTGCGTCTTTCCAACATTACCAAGACGCGAGAATAGAGTCTGCAGGTCAATGGGTTGTATAGACATTAGCCCTTCCGGCTTATCGTGATGTCCTCGTCCGACTCCTCGTACTTGGTCACCTTGACAACACCGGCCTCCCAAATGAAGGTTACCGCCTTGAACTCATTTTTGACATTCAGACTGGCGTCTCGGACGTTAATCTTAACCCCTGCAAATACCGTCGCCGAGGCGGAAATTCTACCGCTTGTCTTGAGTTCGGAAAGATAACCTTGAATCTCATCAATTTCGCGCTGAACCTTTCGTAGGTCTGCTGTGATTGCCACTCGCTTTTGTTTCTGCTCGTTATATACCTTAATCTTATCTTGGGTGAGTTTCTTACGAGCCTTATGCAGCTTCTCAATGGTCTGCATATTCAAGACGACCTCTTCAAGCTGTTTGGTGAGCACGGCCTTCTCTTCTTCTAACTCCGTCAGGCGCTCTTTACTTTTTGGGTCTACCCCGACCTCAAGAATTGTCTCGTTACCGCTCACCGAGCCAAGTGCCTTGGCATCAATTTCCTCGGCAGCCCGAACAACGCCACCGACAATGCTTGCTCGCTTACCACGACAAATGACTTTCCGTTGAGCCGTTACGTGTGCATTAATGATGCCGTCACTGACCACAACCCTATCACCTGCTTCGGCTGTAGCATTCTCAATAAATTTAGACCAAATTGATCCGCCCGCTCGAACCAAAGCCGAGGATTTTCCATTCACGCCCTGATGCACGATAATATCGCCTTCCGCATCTAGGTTGCACTTGCCCACGCTACCGATTACCTCAATGTTCCCAGAGGCCTTCACGTCAAAGCCGTCCTCAACACTGCCCTTAACAAGTACCGTACCGAGAAACATGATGTTGCCTGTCTTAAGACTTACATCACCATTCACAACATACACTGGCTCTACATTGAGCTTGCTACCGGTCATGACTACTTGTCCGTTGATCTCGGCATACGCAGTCCGTTCGTCCTCTGACAACCGCACATTCTTACCAATATCAATTCGTGCATCGCCGCCTGGTTTCGCTGGCAGAAGCTTACCGGTAACAGTGCTGCCCTCAGTGCCTTCATCTGCTGGCATTTTCCTCGCAAGAACCTGTCCCTCAACAACGTTCTGCACGAGGTTAAGTTCTTTAAAGTCCACGCGACCATCGGTTTCTTTGAGTTTGAAGTTGCGGCTGTCGGTTTCAAAGTTCATGACGATTTTGGCGTCGTGCCCGTCAATTGGTTTAGTTCCTTCCGCTACCAACATGGGCTCTCGATACGTCGGATTGTCGACAAAGGCTTGTATTACTTCTTCCTTGATGCCGTGAACTACATCGTTGCTTTGGAGGAGACCCATGACAGTCTGGAAATCTGGATCGGCACCACCTATTCCCGGCGGTGTGGCAGTAAGATAGGCCTTCATTTCGCCGTCGCTAACAGAGAGTTGGAGCATAGCGTCGTTAGATGGATCGTACTCCATCTCGCCGATCTTCACGAACTCAGAATCCGCTCGCTTAACAATCTGGG
>REEM01000191.1 GCA_007695055.1 Spirochaetaceae bacterium
AGTTCTACTCACCCCTATTGCCAGAGAATACTGAACCAGTGACGTTGAGTGGCGCCACCATCCCGGCCGCCACCCTTCCGGTGTTTGTTGCCGAGATCACGGTACGCAACTGCGCAGACTACCCACTCAGTGTCGACGCCGCCTGCTTTTGGCCGAATCTCCTTGGATGGAAACTCCAGCAGAGCACCACGCTTGACCGAGCTGAGCGCTCATGGCCGGGGCAAACACACTCCGGCAACGGCGCCCGGGCTGTGGTTGGTAAAGAGGCGCCGGTGGCGGACAGCAGTGCTAATAGCGCTGTGGGTCTCACCAGCGCTGCTGGGTGCGTGGCAGCTCTACAGACCCGTCAGGCCGAGCGGCCGGTTAACGACGAACTCATGGGTGAGGTTGCCGTTTACTCCCCTGGGCCGAGCGGGCGGGCATCTGTGGAGGCGTGCTATAAGGCACAGGGTAACAAAATAGACCGGCCACCGGAGCAGCAGGGACATACCGCGGCCTGGATGGAGGAGCAGTTTCGGCTGCACGGGCAGCTACCGGAGACCAACCTCAGCTGGACCGCGCACTGGGACGAGGCACTCTGCTCCGCGGTGAGCCGGGGCGACGATATCCCACCTGGCGAGTCACGCTGCTTTACCTTTGTGGTTGCCTTTGATGTGCCTATTGTTCGGTTTGGGGACGGCCGGCGCTGGTGCCGTAAGTACACCGCAGTCTTTGGGGCCGAGGGCCGTAGTGCCATGCAGATTGCACGCTACGCTGGTGAGCAGCACCAGAGGTGGCGCGCCGCCATTGATGAGTGGCACCAGGCGGTGCTTGGCGGATCACCAAGTTCGGAGCGGCCGGTACACGCGGTACGCCCGGTACGCCCAGAGCGACCGGTGTGGCCGGTGCGACCAGAGCGGCCGGTGTGGCCGCGGCGGCTGTCGGGAGCCATGCTGAACGAGCTGTACTTCATCAACGGCGGCGGTTCGGTGTGGGTGCATCGGTGGGCAGCGGAGCTTGACACCGATATGGCCCCACCGCGCCTGGGCCCGGGCGAGCATTGCGCCCTATTGGAAGGCTATGACATTGGCTACTACTACTACAACACCTCCGACCTTTGGCCCTACGCGTGGTATGCGGTGTGGCGATGGTGGCCAGCATTTGCCCAGAACGTATTCGGCGACCTGCTGAGTACGGTGCCGCTTGAAATTCCCGACAGACAGATGATTTACCGCAGTGAGAGCATGGAACCGCTCCTGGTTGCTGGGAAAATTCCTCACGATATCGGTGCTGTCATGGAGGACCCCTGGCACCGGCTCAACGGCTACCAGATGCGGGATGACTGCAATCTCTGGAAGGATCACAACCCGGCCTTCATCCTCAGCCTGTACCTGCAGTGCCATCTGTCGGGTCAGACGCCATCGGCCAAGGAATGGGCTGCCATTCGCCAGGCCGGGCGGTTTATGCTGGAGCAGGCAGAAGCTCAGAGCGGTCTGCCCCTTCACCAGGCCTTTGGCGACAGTACCTGGGACAATCTTGGAATCCTGGGCTACGCCTCATACAGCGCGGGCTTCACGGTAGGATGCCTTGCAGCCTTAACTCGCTGGGCGGAGCGCTTTGGTGACCATGATCTTGCCGCAGAGTGCCGCGGTAGACTTGAGGCAGCACAGCTGAGCCTCCGCGAAACACTCTGGAACGGAGAGTTCTATAGAGTGTGTGACCGCGGCAAGTATGCGGACTGCATTATGGGAGACGGAATTCTGGGCCTGTTTCTTGCCGAGCTAGCAGGTCTTGGTGACATGTTAGGAGCGGTTGAAGAGAGCAGCCTCCGGAGTCACTTGGAGGCGGTCTACCGCTACTCATTTCTGCAGTACTGCCACGGTGAGGTGGGGCCCCTGCTGATTGCGGCACCAGGCCGTACACGCTTTGCCGGTGATGGCGGTGACGAGTTGCAGGTCAACGAGGTGCTGGTAGGTTCCGCCTGGATCTGCGTGGCAATGATGCAGCACTACGGCTTACCCGCCGAGGCGCAGCACATGGCCACGGTGCTGGCGGACAAGCTGTACGGTGGGCAGGGGCCTCATGGCGGGCCGCTCGGCAGACAACACGGCGGGCCTGCACTGCAGTTTCGCACACCGGCGGCGATAGACGGCGAGGGGCGCTTTCGGGCCCCCATGAACATGCGTCCGCTGTCAATATGGTTTCTGGATCTGGCAGGCGGCGGGCGCGGCCCGTCGTAACAGCGCCCCGCGTCGTAGCAGGGGCCGACGCTGTAGTCCGGCCAGCGTCACAGTGAACTCAGTACAGCCCGGTCATCAGCCCTATGCCGTAAATGACTGCCGCAACAATGGGCGCCGACACCAGCGACACAATGAGTCCTCCGAATGCAAAGTCGCGAATGCTGAAGTATCCGGCGGTGTAGGGAATCACGTTGGTCGGCGTGCTTGTGACCATGATGAAGGCCATGCTCGCGGTGAGCGCCGCTGGCATAGTAACGGTGAGTGCGTCTAGTCCTACCGCCCCTGCCAAGGTGATCATAATGGGAATCATGATCGACGCAGTAACGGTGTTGCTGGAAAGAAAGATCTTAATCAGACTAACAATAACCACCACTAACAGCACCAGCACGAAGGGGTGCAGGCTGCCAATTCCACCAAGGGTTGCAATGGCCAGCCACTCGGCCGCGCCAGTGCGGTACAACACCATCCCCAGTGAAATTCCGGATAGAATCAGAATAATGCTGCTCCAGCTGACATCCTTCTCTACCTTGGCCCAGGGAGTTGTTGCCACGCCCGGAAAGAAGAAGATCGATGCAGTGAGCAAGACCGGCAAGGAGATAGGAATAGCAATTCCCAACAGCCCTTCCCAGATCGGGGTCGTAAGCCAGAGTGTGACGGTAGCAAGGAAGATCCACAAAGTGATCTTCTCTTCGCGCTGCATGGGCGGGAGCCGTTGGTACTCCTCCTGCATCTCGGCACGAGTCTTTTTGAGTCGCTTCATCTCCGGCGGGAAGACCAGCATGAGCACACCCCAGGTTGGCACCAAAATGAGGAGTCCGGCCGGAACACCAAACATCATCCATCCCAGGAAGCTGAGTTCTACCCCGGCCATCTCCTGCAGGAAACCAATAGCAATGGGGTTGGGCCCCGCTCCGGCCGGAGTCATAATTCCACCTACCGTCGGGCCCCAGGCGCAGGAGATCATGAGCGCCTTGCCAAAGTTGCTCTTCAGCGGTTCCACCCCTTCTTCCTTGAGAATTGCGGCGCCCAGGGGCATGAGCATTGCGGCGACTGCGGTATCGGTAATCCAGGCCGATATCAGCGCGCCAACCGTCATGAACCCAAGGAGGATAACCGAGGTGCGGTTGCCGGTGCGTGACAACAAGAACACCGAGATGCGGTTTCCCAGGCCGGAGCTGGTAATGAAGCTTGAGAGCACCAACACGCCTATGAAGAAGGCGACGATGTGATTGCCAAAGCCAATGCTCACCACGGTGGAGAAGCTATCCACCCCGAACAAAGCCAGGAGAATAATTCCCAACAGCCCGGTAATGTGAAACGGAATAGCCTCGGTTAGCCAGAGGAGGAGGGTGAACAGCAGAACACCCATAGCTGTGAGCCCGTCACTGGTGAGGGTCGCTCCGCCAATGGTGGCAATGGCCTCCGGCACCGGTGCAAAGCGGCCAAAGAGGGCTATGGCAAAGGCCATAGCAACGGCAGTCCAACGTGCAGAAAGGCTCATTCCTTTTGCTGCCATTAGCGCGGCTCCGCGATCAAGCTGCGTAGCATGGTTCCAACCTTGCTTGGCCGGTCGGCAACGAGCGCACCTGCTGCGGTTAGCGCCTCGGACTTTGCCACCACGGTACCTGCATTCCCGGTCACAATTGCCCCAGCATGCCCCATTCGTTTGCCTTTGGGGGCGGTGCGCCCGCCAATAAAGGCCACCAAGGGTTTGGTAAAGCGGCCTTCGTCTATGGCCGCGGCAACCTCTTCTTCCATGGTGCCGCCGAGCTCACCAACAATGACTACACCGTTGGTGTCGGGGTCTGCTTCGAAATCGTCCAGGAACTCTGCAAAGCGGGTGCCAGGAACAGGGTCACCGCCCACGCCAATGAGGGTAGAGACGCCAAAGCCTTCCTCTACAATCATGGCGGTGACCTCGTTGGTTAGTGAACCCGAGCGCGTCATAACGCCTATGCTGCCGGGCTTGTATACCCGTTCAATCCAGTAGGGAAAAATACCGAGCATGGACTGCCCCGGTGAGATTACGCCAGAGGTGTTTCCACCCACAACCTGGGCTCCCATGCTGCGTGCCGCAGCCCGGATCTCAATTTGGTCATGCAGTGGAATGCCGTCTGCAATGGTGACAATCTTGCGCACGCCCGCATCAAGCGCCTCATAGACTGCATCCTTGGTGAACCTGGGCGGTACAAAAAGCATGGCAGCCTCGGCCTCGTCCTCGCCGCCGTCGCGTAGTGCTGCCTGAGCGCGGGCCACACTGTGGTAGACCGGCACCTCGCGTACACGTTCGCCCTCTTTGCCGGGTGTGACGCCAGCCACAACCTTGGCCCCCATGTCTATCATGTGGCCGGTCCAGAACGAGCCTTCCTTGCCGGTAATCCCCTGCACAATGATTCGTGTAGTTTTGTCTATGAAAATGCTCATGCCTGTGCCTCCCCGCTGGCGTCGTGCGTGGCGTCCTGTGGGATGTCCCCGCGGTTGTTCTGGGCCGTCGCCGCGGCTGCGAGCGCAACCGCGCGGCGCACGGCCTCCTCGGTGTTGTACAGCGGTTCGAGTCCTGCCTCGCGCAGCGTCGTGTGTGCTTGCTCCTCGTTTGTGCCGCGAATGCAGGTAACTATGGGCCGGTCAGGTTTGAGATTCTTAATTGCGGTTACCACTCCCTCTGCCATGACGTCCGCGCGTGCAATGGTTCCGAAGGTGACAATAAGAATTACCGAGCTGCTGTTCTTAAGGCACAGTTCCATGGCGCGTTGGGCTTTGTTGTAGTTGGGGCCGCCAAACTCTAGATAGTTTGCAACGTGGCCGCCTTCGTAGTTCACTAAGTCAAAAACCGTGGTGGCAAGTCCGGCGCCAGCACACATGAGTGAGATATCGCCGTCGAACTGAAGGTACGGGATGCCTTCCAGGGCCGCCTCGTAGGCTGCATCCGAGTCATACTGCTCTCGCACCGTCTGAAAGTCCGGATGCCGGTGGAGGCTGTTGTCGTCAATGATTACCTTAGCGTCCCCGGCAACCAGTGCTGGCTCGCTCCCAGCAGTTCCCTTGGTCACAAAGACCGGGTTGATCTCAACGAGCTCGGCATCGAACTGGGTGAAGAGTGTGTACAGTTGCGTGAGGAGCCGGGCTAAGTCCTTGGCAAGACTGCCCTCAAGGCCTAAGTCGTAGGCGAGTCCACGTGACTGGTATGCCTGCAGGCCGCGAAAGGGGTCAATGTATACACGCTTGATTGCCTCCGGCCGTTCGGCCGCTAGGGTTTCAATGTCAACACCGCCCTCGGCCGAGGCCAGCACCACGTACCGTGCCTCGGTGGGTTCGGGAGAGATAGAGAGGTAGAGCTCCTGTTGAAAGGTAACTGCCTCCTCAATCAGGAGCGCCGGAACCGTATAGCCTTTGCTGAGGATGTCGCGTGCTGCCTCGACCGCGGCCGAGGCAAGCCCAGCCTCACCACCCGGCTCAGCGCTATCACCACCCGTGCCGCTCTCTCCAGCATCGACCACTCGAATAAGACCGGCCTTTCCACGACCGCCCATATCCAGCTGTGCCTTGACCACAACCCGCGAAACGGCGGTGCCGCCACCCTTTCTGGACAACTCCCGGACGGCAGTGTCGACACGCTTCAGCGCCCCTTCCATTCCTCCGGGTGAGGCTGTTCCATCGGGTTCCATAATTCGAACCAGTCGGGAGGCCGGAATCCGTATGCCCACACGAGCAAAGAGATCCTTGCCTTGAAATTCAAATCGTTTCACTGCTCGCCCGCCTTATTGTGTGTATCGTTTCCAGAACTCACCCCAGATATCCTCGTCGGTAGGACGCTGTGGTGTAATTGGCTCACTTACCCAGGTGACGTTGATGAAGTGTTTCCAGTGAATGTTTTCGGTGGTGACGTTTCCGCCCCATGTGCCACATCCAAGGGTGACGGTGCTGGGCATGCCGTTGAAAAAGTTTCCGCCATTAGCAGGTGCCTGCGCTTGGCGCACCATGATACGGCTCGTGCGCATAGTCTCACCCAGGTGCCGAATGTACTCCGGCTTGTGGGTATGGATGCCACAGGAGTGTCCCGTGCCTGCATTGTCGGTTAATCTCACCAGGATATCGACTCCCTCGGCGAACTCCCGGTAGCGGTACACCGTCAAAACGGGGCAAAGTTTCTCTTCGGCAAAGTGGTCTTCCTCGAGCGGCATGCGGCCTTCCACCAGGATGATCCGTGTGCCCTCCGGCAGCTCGATTCCGCCGTCGGCGGCAATGGTCTCCGCACTCCGAGCAACAATCTGTGGGTTAAGACCAACGACGCCTTTCTTGTTCGGGCGCCACATCCAGGCCTCAAGCTTCTCGCGCTCGGAGTCGTTCACCAGATAGCAACCCTGCTTCTCAATGAGCTCAGACATCATGTGGTCATAGACTGCGTCCTGCACAATAATGCTGTTCTCACTCGAACAGCTCGTCGCGTAGTCAAAAGCCTTGCTGAGCGCGATCTTGGCTGCTGCATCTGCAACATCGGCATCCTCTGCAATGATCTGCACCGAGTTCCCGGGCCCCACTCCGTAGGAGGGGGTGCCGCTTGAGTAGGCTGCCTTGACCATGGCCCCGCCTCCGGTGGCTACAACAAGATCAACCTGACTCATGAGTTCGGCTGTGCGCTCTACGGTAGGCTCGACCACCATCTGCACCAAGTCCTCGGGTGCACCCACACGACGGAGCCCACGGCGCATGAACTCAACGGCCAATGCGCTTGCCTCGGCACCCCTTGGATGTGGAGCAAAGATCACCGCGTTGCGGCCTTTGAGAATTCCCAGGCCGTTACTTGCTGGTGTTGCGGTAGGATTGGTCACCGGAAGCAGAGCCCCCACCACGCCAACCGGCTTGGCGTACTTGGATATTCCGCGCGCCTCGTCGCGTTCAATGAGGCCCACCGTCTTTGCGGTCTGCAGGTCCTTCAGCACTCCCATGACCTTGACTTTGTGCTTGGTGATCTTGTCCGGTACATTGCCCATGCCGGTGGCCTTGACCGCAAGCTCGGCGAGCTTCGCAATGTTCTGGTCGTTGTAGACCTCCCACCCAACCGAGAGACAGAGGTCGTCTATCTGCTCCTGGGTGTAGTTTGCAATCTGAGTCTGCGCGGCTCGGGCCCGTTCTACATAAGCAGCGATGTAGTCGCGATCTTCTTCCGTGCTCATGTGAAGTTTTCCTCTTCCAAAGCCTGCACTCGCGAGAAGGCTCCGGAGAGCCACTCGGCGCGGTCTTCCATGGTCTCGGTAAACTGCAGTGCCAGCCAGGACTGGACAATCTGCACGCCCAGGAACGGCGCGGTAATCCAGCCGCCCATAGTCAGGACGTTGGAGTTATTGATTACGCGGCCACGCTCGGCTGCAAAAATTGAGTCGGCCACAACTGCGTATACGCCCTTGAACTTGTTGGCCACAATTGCCATGCCTTGTCCGGTTCCGCAGATCGCCACAGCACGGTCGGCCTTGCCTTCTTGAAGGGCGCGAGCCACCTTAGGCGCCTGGCCGTCGTAGGGCAGGGCCTCGTCGGGGCTGTCCTGCCCAAGGTCAATCACCTCTATGTCGTCGCGGCTCTTGAGGTATTCTGCCACCGCGCTCTTGAGGGGATATCCAGACTTGTCACTTACCAGGGCTATTCGAATTTTCTTGTCTGCCATTACTGTGCTCCTTTTCGCTCGAGAAGTTTCCGAGCTTGTGTAACGAGGTTATTCGCGGTGAGGCCAAAGCGTTCCTGCAAATACTCCTGCGTGCCAACCTCGCCAAACTCATCCTGAATGCCAACGCGTATTTGCAGAACCGGACACTGTTCAGTGAGTACTTCTGCCACCGCGCTGCCCAGTCCACCACGCACTTGGTGGTTCTCCGCGCTGAGCACGGCACCGGTTTTGCGGGCGTACTGAACGAGAAGTTCCTCGTCTATTGGCTTTATGGTGTGCATGTCTATTACCGCCACTGAGATGCCGTCTTTATCAAGCAGCTCGGCTGCCCGAATGGCTTCCGCAACCATAATGGCACCGGCGGCCACAATAGTGAGATCTGTACCGTCGCAGATAACCTTGCCCTTGCCGAGTTCAAATGTCTCAGATGGCCCGTAGAGCGGAGCAATGGGCTTGCGATGCAGGCGCAGGTAACTTGACCCGTAGCGGAACGCGATCTGTTCCAGGAGCGACTTCAAACTCACCGGATCTGATGGTTCGCAGATGACAATTTTGGGAATTGTGCGCATGAGGCCAATGTCTTCAAATGACATATGCGTCCCGCCGTTAAAGGCAGCGGCGACTCCTGGATCGGATCCTGTCAGCTTCACGTTCTGGACGGCGTAGTTGGCAGAGATAAAGAACTGGTCAAAGGTGCGCCGAGCGGCAAAGCAGGTAAAGGTGGCAGGAAAGGGAATGAACCCTACCGTGGAGAGTCCTGCCGACACACCGACCATGTTGGCCTCGGCTACTCCCATATCAAAAGTGCGTTCGGGGAAACGGGCCTTAAAGGTCTCGGTGCCGTTTGCCCGCATGAGATCGGCGTCCAGCACGACAATCCGTTCGTCTTGCTCTGCAAGACGTACTAGTTCTTCGGCGTAGATTGCACGCATCTCCGGGGTCTTCTCGCCGGATTCGGCGCGTTCAATGAGGTAGTTCATACATTGGCCTCCTGAGTCTCCCTCTGTAGCTGTTGTTCAAGTTCCGATAGATGCGCGTAGGCTCGTTCGGCGTCCTCGGCAGTGAGCGGCATGTTGTGATTCTTGTAGTCGCCTTCAATGCCGGGCAGGCCCTTGCCCTTGATGGTGTCCCCAATAATCATGGACGGACGCGATGTTTCTGCTGTTGCGCGTTCTATGGCTTCATCAAGCGCCGCTATGTCATGCCCGTCGACCTGTTGCGTGAACCAGCCAAAGCTTGTCCAGCGGTCGAGCAGTCTGTCGGTCTTCATAATGGAGTCAATAGGCCCGTCAATCTGCATCTTGTTGTAGTCGGTGAAGG
>REEM01000196.1 GCA_007695055.1 Spirochaetaceae bacterium
GCAGCGCGTTGGCCTTTTTCTGTGTTATGGCGTTGGGGCGGATTTGAAACGGAGCCGAAGTCCATGGATGGACAAGTGCAGGGCGAGGCATGGATGCCGGAAGCCCTGCTCTCGAGCGGAAGCGAGGAACAGCCGCCAGGACGATGGGCAGGGATGCCCGAGTGTCGCCCGAGCCAGGGATGGCGAGAGGGCGACCGGCGGCGACAGCGAACGAGGCGGGTCGGAGTGAGCCGCAAGGATGCTGGGCAGGGACGCCCGAATGTCGCGCGAGCCAAGGATGGCGGAAGCGCGACCAGCGGCGAGCGGAGACCAGATCCGCCCAGCCTGAACGAAGCGCACCTGGTGACTTGAGGCCGCACAGGAGTTGCGCCGGACTCACGAAACTGCGTAGACTTCCACTATCGTGCACACATTGCACCGGAGGTGGAAGAATGCAAAAGAATCGAGTGTTCCAGAGATTGGGGATTGGCCTATGCCTGTCATTGCTCTTCTTGTTGTTACCGCTCAACGAAGTGTTAGCCCGTGGAAGCCGTGAAGCGGCGGTTGAGCAGGCGCCACCTCGAAGTGTTGAAACAATTCGGTACCAGGGCGTATATGGTCGTGACTCGAGCATAGGGTACTACTTCTATCGCATTGGCGTGTTGGAGACGCCCGCAATTGATGCAACGGAGTCACTGCGCTGGGGTGAGTTTGCGGGGTATCTGCAGCGGGGCCTTCCCGGCTTTGAGCCTGAGGAACTCGGCCGTTCCTCAGACATCGTTCCCACCCACACAGCCCTTCGGTTGTTTATCCAGGCAATGGATCATTCCGAGTTTGTCTTGACCTACCATGACCTTGATGACTTAGATGCAGCGGTGATTGAGACGGCCGGGCTGATTGGATTGATAGCGGAGAGAGATGTTCCGGCTGAACTGAGCCGAGGAGCTGCGCTCCGAATGCTGCTGCAGGCACGACAGAACCTTGGCCTCTACGTCCCGTATCTTGGCCATATTGAGGATCCGTCGATCTACCGTTTGTCTCGGGAAAAACGAACAAGTATCAATGCCGATACAACCAGGGCCTACCAAGAAGCGGTGCCGCGACTTTTTGAACTGGGGAACCGTGGACTCACTCAGGTCCCGGGCGGCGCCTTCACTGGATACAACATCAAAGACTACAATGAAATGCCAATCTTCGCGCGGGATCTCATGATCCGGTACGACCACGGAAACGTTGGGCATATTCTGCAGATGATCTCCCTTATGCGCCGCGAAGGCTTTGACGCACGGATAGATGTCAAGCCACGAATCTCGTCCTACGTGCACCACATTGATGAATGGGGGCCACCAAGCCCCGGCTCAATCACCACACCGTTGAGCGAAACGCGCGCTATTGTTCATGGGGCCTCTTTCGATATTCTGATTGAGTTTGCTACTCAGGTCGAGCTTGAAGCCTATATGCCCATGATTGAACGCTATGCGCTGCGGAAAGAACAGGACACAACCGGCCTCATTCGCGCTCCGTACTATGCTCCACTGTATGCGTCTACGCAGGAACTCCCGGGTTACGAGGAGTTGATGGGAATTCAGGCGGTTCTCGGCAGCTACTACCTGCAGTCTTATGTACTCCCTGACTACATCGATATCGTCGTTGATACACTACGGAATATTGACCCGGATATTCGCATTGAGACCAACACCTACTTTGTCAATCCACAGTTTGTCGGTTATCTTGAGAACAACTTAACCAACGACTAGCAAGAGGTCGCGGTGGGGCATGACCAAGGCCCCATCGCTTCTCACAAGGGAGGAAGACGGTTGTGACGGCACTCATCTACAAGAATGGCAGATTGATGGTGTCGGAACTTCCTACACCGATACCGGAACCCGGCGAAGCGCTCATTCGTGTTCTGCAGGCCGGAATCTGCAATACCGATCTTGAGATCATGGCTGGCTACCTTGGTTTCGAGGGTGTCTTGGGGCATGAGTTCGTAGGCGTGGTCGAGCAGGATCATGGTGCGGGGCTTGTTGGGAAGCGCGTTGTGGGGGAGATTAACCTACCGTGTTACCGGTGTGAGCGGTGCCTATCGGGACTTAGCAATCATTGCAGTTCGATGCGCGCCTTGGGTATGAGGCAGAAGGACGGTTGCTTTGCCGAGTATCTAACACTGCCAGTGACGAATCTCCATGTGGTATCGGACCGAATTAGCAATGACGAGGCGGTGTTTGTGGAACCGGCCGCCGCAGCGGTACGCATTGCGGAACAGCATCACCTGCGTCCGAGTGAGCCGGTACTGGTACTTGGTGACGGTAAGCTGGGTCTGTGCGTTGCGCTGGTGCTTGATGCACTTGGTCTTGAGGTAGAGGTTCTGGGGAGAAATCCTGAAAAGCTGGCGCGCCTGCATGAGTTCGGGGTTGGAACCTATTGTGTCTCGCGTGAGGATGGAGCTGTGTTGGCGTATCATCCCGGAGGCGGGGGCAGCGAGGCTGGCCCTGAGCGCCGACTCCGTGATATTCCGGTAGTGGTAGAGGTGACAGGCAGTCAGTCCGGACTGGAAACGGCCATGAAGTACCTGCGGCCGGAGGGCAAGCTTATCTTAAAGTCTACGGTCGCTGGCGCTGCTGCCCTTAACCTCTCGCCAGCTGTGGTCAATGAGCTGCAGCTACTTGGCTCACGCTGTGGTCCCTTTGAGCCGGTGCTCCGGCTAATGGAACGTGGACGACTCAGTCTGTCCGGTCTTATCTCCAAGAAATTCTCGCTCTTGGAGGGCGAGGAAGCATTCGCTCAGGCGCAGGAGCGCGGAGTTCTCAAGGTTGTGCTGCATAACGAATAGCATTGATAGAACAAACAAAAAGTAGGATGGAGTGAATGCAAAAAGATGAAGGGCACGCTACCAATGAACAGCCCGCAAGCAATGGACAGCAAGATCGGAAGATACGAGACTTTCTCCCACTGCTAAAGATCTGGTCGGATCAAGTCTCAGAACACGTTATTGTATGTGGGGACCCGGCTCGCGCTGCACAAATTGCCGAGAGTCTCGACACCTTCGAGGAGCTGAGCTTCAATCGCGAATACCGCGTCTTTCATGGGACTCTGGGAACTCGGCCGCTAACCGTTGCGTCGCATGGGGTGGGCGCTGCTGGTGCCGCAGTCTGCTTCAAAGAGCTCATTAGAGGTGGAGCACGGAACATTATTCGGGTAGGTACTGCGGGCTCTTTGGCACCAGATAAGCTGCGTGACGGCGATATTGTAGTGGCCCAGGCCGCTGTCCGCTGCGACGGACTAACTGAGCAACTGGTGGCAATGCCGTTTCCGGCTGTGGCTGACCCACGTCTGAGTCTCCGTCTGCATCAAGCCGTATGTGATGCAGGAGCTACTGCTCACAAATCGCCGGGAGAGGGCCGCAGCGAGTATGGAACAATTCTTACGGTGGGCGCCTTCTACCCTGAGCTAGAGGAGCTTCCGAACAACTACTATGCTCGCGCCGGGGTGCTTGCTGTTGAGATGGAGGTATCTGTTCTCTTTGTGCTCGCGGGACTGCACGGAGTAGCTGCGGCAGGTGTTTTTGCGTTGGATGGAGTTGCGGTGGACTTTGACGGCGCGGCCTACGACCCACACCGTGAGGTTGTTGCAGGTGCGGTTGAGATCTCAATTGAGGCTGCTTTACAGGTATTTCGTGACCCAGAACCAAGGACATGATACAAGTATTTAGGGTAAGGAATCATTCCCGAGCCATAGGCTTGGGGGAAAAAACGGAGGAGGCAGATAGCATGAAGACATCTGTTGTGTGGAAGTTTTCGTTGGTACTCTTTGCAGCGCTCGCGCTGCTTGTGGCCTGTGGTGCTCAGGAGGAAGCCGAGGAGACCGCCGCGATAGCGGTAGTGTTTGCAACCGGAGGCCTAGGTGATCAGTCCTTCAACGACGCAGCGTTTCGCGGTATGCAGCAGGCTGGTGAACGTTTTGGGATTGAGTACGACTATGCCGAACCCAGTGCGGTTGCGGACTACGATAGTTTCCTAGATCAGTTTGCGGCATCGGGCCGTTACGCATTGATTGTCTCGATTGGTTTTGATCAGGCAGATGCCTTGGGCGATGTTGCCTCACGCTACCCAGAGCAGCAGTTCGCAATCGTAGATATGGTTGTCGATGCCCCGAATGTAGCCTCGTTCGTCTATGCCGAGCAAGAACGTGGTTTTCTTATGGGTGTTGCCGCGGCACTTGCAACGCAGGATGCCGATGATCCAATGACAAACTCGCAAAAGCGTATTGGGGTAATAGGTGGCATGCAGATTCCCTTGATTGATGCCAACATTGCCGGATATATCGCTGGCGCCAAGTGGGTTGATCGAGATGTGCAGGTTTCGCACTCCTACGTCGGTGATTGGGCCGATCCTGCCCGGGGTAAGGAGCTGGCCATTTCGATGATTGAGAACGGTGTTGATGTTGTGTGGGGTGCCGCCGGTCGCTCAGGGCTCGGTGTTCTCGATGCTGCGCGTGAGCAAGGTGTGTACGGCATGGGAGCCGACTCAGAGCAAGACCATGTTGCACCAGGCCACATTCTTACCAACGGTCTGAAGTTGGTTGATGAAACCGTCTTAATTGCGGTTGAGCAGGTGCTCGCAGACAATTTTCAACCGGGCATTCAAGTATTGGGAGTTGCGGATGGCGCGCTCGGATACTCTGAAAGCCTTCTTTCTGCGGCGATCATTGAGCGCTTGGAAGATGCGGTTCGAGCAATTACCGCCGGTGAGGTAGAACTTCCCGACACCATTGAGGCTGCACGAGCCCTCTAATGCCGTAGTGCATCTATGCGAGCGACCGATATTTCTACGGCACCACGCGCGTGCGTGGTGCCGTAGCTCAGCAACATGGACGGAGTTATGCCTGCGGTAGAACTGAAGAATATTAGCAAGCGCTTTGGGTCCACGGTCGCCTGTGACCAGATTGACTTCACGGTTGAGCTAGGCGAGATCCATTGTCTTTTGGGTGAGAACGGAGCGGGCAAGAGCACGCTCATGAAGATTCTCTTTGGACTCTACAGCGCCGACGCCGGTTCCGTTGTGTTGCGCGGTACCGAGCTGAGCCTGCGAGGCCCAAGTGACGCAATTGCCCACGGTTTGGGAATGGTACACCAGCATTTCATGCTGGTAGATCGAATGACGGTGACCGAGAACATTATCGCCGGTCAGGAGACCACCAGGCACGGTCTGCTTCACAGAAGCGGTGCTCGGGATGACATTCTGGCGCTGTCTCGCCGCTATGCTTTACACGTGTCTCCGGACTCGTTAATTGAAGATATCTCGGTTGGAGAGCAGCAGCGCGTTGAGATCCTGAAGGCTCTGTATCGTCGGGCCGAGATTCTTATCCTAGATGAACCCACCGCGGTACTGACTCCCCAGGAAACCGCGGAGCTATTCTCGATTATTCGCAAACTCAAGCAAGACGGAAAAACAATCATCCTCATTACCCACAAATTGCGTGAGACCATGGCGATCTCGGACCGCGTGAGCATTCTGCGGGACGGTAGGTGCGTGGGTACCTTGGAGACAGCCAAGACAAGCCCGGAAGAACTGGCGCGCATGATGGTAGGGAGAGAGGTACTCCTGCGAGTTGAGAAGACTCCTATGCAGCGCGGCGAAAGCGTGCTTGAGATCAAGGATCTAGAGGTCGATTCTCCCGGCGGCGGCTTGCACAAGGTTTCGCTTGAACTTCACGCCGGTGAGATTCTTGGGATTGCTGGCGTTGAGGGGAACGGTCAGCTTGAACTTGAGGAAGCTCTTCTTGGTTTACGTGAGATTCGCTCGGGGAGTGTGGTACTCCGCGGAAAAGACATCACGGGAGCACCGACCAAGCTGCGACGTATGGCAGGCTTGGCTCATATTCCCTCAGACCGGCTAAGACGGGGTTTGGTGGAGCGTTTTGGCGCAGGCTGGAACCTGATCCTCGGCTCACAGTGGCAGTGGCCTTTTGCACGGCGTGGTGTTCTGCAGCCAAAAACCATAGAGGAAAATGCCCGCACCCTCATTCGTGACTTTGACATTCGCGGAGCTTCAGGCGCTGTCGATGCTGGTGATATGTCCGGCGGCAATCAACAAAAGCTGGTGCTTGCCCGTGAGTTGAGTCGGGAGCCCGAGGTGATTCTTGCGTGCCAGCCTACACGCGGCGTTGATGTAGGCGCAATTGAGTATATCCATAACCGCTTAGTGAAGAAGCGGGATCAAGGTAAGGCGGTTCTGTTGATCTCGGCAGAACTGGATGAAGTGCGCGCCTTGAGTGACCGCATACTGGTGATGTATGAGGGGCAGATCATTGCAGAAAGACCAGAGAACTGTGACGAGAGCGAGCTGGGCCTGCTCATGGCCGGACACACGGTTGAAAGGGCGGAAGGCGCGGCTCAAGCCGTAACCACAGACACGGGGCAAAAAGGGGCTATAGATGCGTGAACTGCTTCGACGCTTGGGTGCGGCGTTTTCTCGCGTTGCCGCAATTGCGGGTGTGCGTGATCTGGCGTACTCGGTCTTTGCGGTGTTCTTAGCTCTCGGTGTTGGGGCCCTGCTCATTTTTGCGTTTGGCTATGACGTTGGCCGCGCCTTTTCCGCCCTGTTTCAGGGAGCCTTTGGGAGTGTGCGGGCAGTCTCACAAACGCTTACACGAGCTACGCCGCTGTTGTTCACCGGCTTGGCGGTGGCGGTTGCGTTCAAGGTCGGGCTGTTCAATATCGGGGGTGAGGGGCAGATGTACTGGGGCGCACTGGCATCTGCGGTGGTTTCCTTGGCCTTGGTGGGATTACCTGTCTTTTTCATCATTGCTGGTGCAGTTATCGCCGCGGCGCTTGCTGGTGCATTGTGGGGCGTTGTACCAGGTGTACTCAAGGCACAAACGGGAGCACATGAGGTCATTACCACCATCATGCTCAATAGTATTGCGGTGCTCGGCACAACCCACCTGACGGCCAACTACTTCAAGGCACCTGGGGCGGTTGATCAAACCATGCGTCTTCCAGTGGAGGCGCGAATGCCGCACATCATTGACGGAACTGGAATCGGCTACGGCATAGTGATTGGAATTTGTGTGGTGGTGGCGGTTCATTGGCTCTTCAAGCGCAGCTCGCTGGGATACGACTTTCAAGCCGTGGGCTTTAGTCCGGGCGCCGCGGCCTACGGGGGTATTGCTAGTAAGCGCATGATTGTACTTTCCATGGCGCTGGGCGGTGCAATGGCGGGGATTGCAGGCAGCATGGTTGTTCTGGCGCAGTTAGGGCGTTTTGTGACCGGCTTTTCACCGGGTTACGGTTTCACCGGCATTGCGGTGGCTGTGCTTGGCCGCACTCATCCTTGGGGAGTGCTCTTGGCAGCCCTGCTCTTTGGTGCCTTAGAGGCGGGTGGTATGACAATGCAGCTCAGTGCGCGTATTCCCAACGACCTCATGACGGTTGTCCAGGGCTTGGTTATTCTTTTTGTCGCCGCCCCCGGACTTATGAAAATCTTCCCAAGCTTGAGGCCAAAGGGTGGAACCAAGGAGTCATCTCATGTGGCTTGAAATCCTTGGCACCATCTTTAGTCTTAATACCTTTGAGGCAGCTATCCGTTTGGCAGTGCCTATTGCTTTAGCTGCAATGGGGGGCACTTTTTCCGAGCGAGCTGGCATCATCAATATCGGGCTGGAAGGAATGCTGCTCACCGGGGCCTTTGCTGCGGTGCTTGGAAGCTACTTTACCGGTAGCGCATGGCTTGGTGTGGCGTTCGCGGTACTGGCATCGGCAATGAGTGCGGCGCTGTTCGGGTACTTCACTATTGAGCTGAAGGCAAATCATGTTGTCGCCGGGGTTGGGCTTAACATTCTGGCCTTGGGACTCACAACCTGGCTTATGCAGGTGTTCTGGGGTAGTCGTGGAACCTCACCCGCGGTGACTGGAGTAGGAAGGCTGCACATTCCGTTCATAGCTGAGCTGCCGATAATTGGGCGTCTTCTTGGTCGGCAGTCACCTTTCGTTTATATTATGTTTATCCTCATCATTGGCGGCTGGGTGCTGTTGTTCAAGACGCCTTTGGGGCTCCGCATTCGCATGACTGGTGAGCATCCGGAAGCCGCCGACAGTCTCGGAATCAAGATCCGCTTCATCAAACATTTCAGTGTTATCCTTGGCGGTGCGTTCTGTGGTTTTGGTGGAGCCTATCTTTCGCTTGGCAATCTCAACTGGTTCAGCATGAATATGTCGGCCGGAAGGGGGTATATGGCGCTGGCGGCAAACATTTTTGGACAGTGGAACCCGCTTGGTGGACTCGGTGCGAGTTTCCTCTTTTCCTTCTCAGATGCCGTTCAGATGCGACTGCAGGGACTTGATATCGCACTGCCGCACAACATCATCCAGATGATTCCTTTTGTGCTAACTATTGTTATTCTCGCCGGTGCGGTTGTGAAGGCTCGGCCTCCGGCGGCTTTGGGTAATCACTACAGTCCGGGAAAGTGAGGTAAGTGCACATGGGAGAGAGCGTACGAATTTATAATGCATCTATGATCGCCGAGGACGGAACACTTCTGCAGGGGATCGAGATCATGGTGCGTGAGGGGATCATAGAAAGCGTCGGTCCGGCTGTCGGCAAGCCCGCAGCCGGAAAGGACGAGCCGCAGGCTATAAGGCAGTATGACGCTGCTGGCCACCTCGTCTATCCTGGCCTTATCAACACCCACACGCACTCGGCAATGACGCTGTTTCGAAGCTATGCAGATGACCTCCCCCTGATGGAGTGGCTGCAGAAGAAGATCTGGCCGGTTGAGGCTCATCTTGACCCTGAGGATGTCTATTGGGGCACCATGCTCGCAACGGTCGAGATGCTGCGAAGTGGAACGACCTGCTGCTGCGACATGTATCTTCACATGCAGAGTGCGGCCGAGGCGTTTGAGGCCTCGGGTATGCGTGCCGTAGTGGCCCAAGGGCTCTTCTCGTTCCTGCCGGATCCAGCGGCAGCGCTACAGGAATCTGTGGAGTTCTGCCGGAGATGGAACGGTGCGGCCGGTGGAAGGATCAGCACCCTCTTGGCTCCTCATGCTCCCTATACCTGTCATGCAGAGTATCTTAAGGAGATTGCTGCGGCCGGTCGGAGCGAGGGTATAGGCCTCCATACGCACCTGTCCGAGAGCAAGGCCGAGGTCGAGCAGTCCTATGCTGAACACGGCGTCT
>REEM01000187.1 GCA_007695055.1 Spirochaetaceae bacterium
CTCATTGTTACCGCAGATACTCGACTACCTGCACAGCGGGCGCACTGCATCCTTGAGTTTCACGCCCGGGCCAGTACATCGACTTGATAGAAATACAACCGGCCTCATTGTTTATGCAAAAACCCTGCTCGGTGCACGCACATTCTCGCAGCTCTTGCATACACATGCCCTGCATAAACGGTATCTGGCGCTCCTCAGCGGCAGCTTAGATCGGAATGAAACATGGAGTGATGTACTGCGGCGTGACTACCATACCCACACGACACACCGAGCGGAACCTACCTCCCAAACAGAACCGCAACTGCAGGGGCCACCGCAGACCAGTGAGAGCGGATTGCCAGCCGAAACCATGGTGATCCCCTTGTGTGGGAACGGATCCGCAACCCTTGCAGTCCTGGAGCCGAAGACCGGAAGAACACACCAAATTCGCGCTCAGGCAGCCCTGCATGGCCACCCGCTGGCAGGTGACAGCAAGTACGGGGCCCCAGCGACCTCTCACCCCTACATCCTGCATGCTTTTCAGTTGGCCTGGGAAGACCCAAACCCGGAGCGGGTAGTGGCGCCGCTGCCGCAGGAGACCGCGGCCCGGCTTACAAGACTCTTTGGAGCACAACAGCTGGATAAACTGCTACGAGAGCTTGGATTGTAGTCGAGTACAGGTGCGATATCGGTACCTATGGCATAGAAACCGATTGTACCCCCGGCCGTCGACCGTTACAATGCAAACAGCATGAAGAAAATGATCTATAGGGTTTTGTGGCCATTCCGCCGCATTCGCGTGTATGCGCTGGTAGGTCGCAGCGGTACTGGAAAAAGCTTCCGCGCCCGACTCGTTATGGAAAAGCACAGTATCGAACTCATGATCGATGACGGCCTCCTGATCCGTGAGCAGAAGATTGTTGCTGGTAAGTCCGCAAAGCGCGAGAAGGTGTACTTCAGCGCCGTCAAGACCGCCTTGTTTAACGACAAAGAACACCGACGTCAGGTTATAGACGCGCTTGAACGCGAAAAGTTCAAACGCATTCTGATTATCGGAACCTCGGAGCGAATGGTTGCTAAGATTGCCGAGTCGCTGAAGCTTCCCGCACCTCACAAAGTTATAAATATTGAGGACATTGCAACGGCGGAGGAAATCAACACCGCAATTAACTACCGTAAGTTTCAGGGTAAACACGTCATTCCGGTTCCCTCAATTGAGGTAAAGAGCAACTATCCCCGAATCATGGCCGACTCAATAAAGGTCTTTCTTAAGCAGGGCGTAGGTCTCTTTCGACGTCAGGAGGTATACGAAAAGACGGTGGTTCGACCGGAGTTTAGTCGCAAGGGCAGCATTAGCATTGCACAGAATGCCTTGAGCCAGATGATTCTGCACTGTGTTGATGAGTACGCCCCAGGACTGCGGATTCGTAAGGTTGTCGTCAAGAACGAGAGCCGCGGCTACAGGATTGATCTGTTTATTGAGGTTCCTTTTGGTCTTCAGCTTTCCGGACAAGTGCACGACCTACAGAACTACATCATTGACAGTATTGAAAAATACACCGGCATCATCATAGATGAACTCAACATCACGGTCGACAACGTGTCCGACAAGAAATAGCCAGGTTCCGTTACGCAGCCCCTAAACCGTGTTAATGAACGAAGCTACAAAGCTTGCGCCATAGACAGGAGCTGCCGATAATGACTGTGCAGGGGGATTGTTCATGAAACGCGTATTATTCAGCCTTTTGGCACTGGCTCTTTTCACTCCGACCTTACATGCGGAGGACTTCGCCGAAGCTCGCAGTAGCAATTACCGAGTTCACTCACAACTCGGTTTAGAACACGCCGAGGCTACCGCAGCTCGCCTTGAGGCGTACCTGCGCTACTTCAACAGCTACTTCCATTTAGATGTCGAGGAACTCGCAAATCCCATGGGGGTGCGCATCTACGCTGATCGAGAAGGATACCAGAATTTTCTCGAACCAATTACTCAAGATGTTCGAGGTGAGTTTGTCTACCTCCATTACAACAATCCACTACGAAGTATCCTTGTCGGGCACTATAGCGACACCGAGAGTTACGAGCGCACATTAGCTCACCAATCCTTTGTTCAGTATCTTCGGAGCTTCATCCCAAATCCGCCTCCTTGGTTGCGAGAGGGTTTTGCGGTGTACTTTGAGCGCCTGAGCTATGACGCCGACAACGACCATGCGATCTATACCGAAAACCTCGACTGGCTTGACGAACTGCGATCAATCCTGGATGAAGGCCAGGATCCCCAACCTATTCCACTTGGAGCAATCCTTGCCATGGATACCGAGGCCGCACGTGCGAACATTGAGGTTTTCTATCCTCAAGCATGGGGTATGGTTGCATACTTTCTCGGCACCTCAGACCGCGCCGTGAATAGACTGATGTGGGATACCATTAGTGCGCTGGAGCCGGACGCGGATCTTGAAGACAATATCCGACGGGTGCGGCAGCAAGCCTTTCGTTGGTATGATACCGAACTCCTGGTTGAGGGCTTCATATCGCATGTAGACTCAATGCGCTCCTACAGAGACTTAGTAGAAGATGGGATGCGAGCCTATAGCAGCGGAGATCTGGGTCGCGCCGAACGGTACTTTGTTGAAGCCTCGAATATAGATGACACTGCGTATCTACCCTACTACTATCTCGGTTTGATTAACTTTGACAACGCAAGTTTCGAGCTGTCCGAGTACTACTACAATGCAGCCTTGGCAGCTGGCGCAGATGAAGCCTTGGTGAGCTATGCCTTAGGAGTCAACGCCTTTGCCGACAGCCGGTACGCCACAGCTCGCGAGAAACTCGAACGCGCCATTGAACTGGGCGGAGATACCTACAGAGCCCAGGCAAGCGACCTCATGGGCCGGATTCGGGAGTAGTAAGAGCCAAGAGCGCTTACTCCTTTGCCTCGGGTTTCCGTGGGTGTCGTCTTCTTCGACGCCGTCCAGAGCCGGGACTCCGAGGTGCCGATGGAGGTAGGGCGCTCTCGACGGGCTCAACAGTTTCTTTCTTGAGCCGCAAAGCTGAGGGGCCTTCTCTCAGATACCGCTTCCTGCGCCTCAAAAGGTGCTGAAGTGCCTTTTCAACCTCAATATTCGCGGGAGTTATTGGCTTAAGCTGATCCTTCAGTGACTGGTATGCGTCCTTGAAGGGAATTGTGTCGATATCGGCATAGGGGCCGGTGCGAAACAAATAGTCTGCACACAAGAAGGCCAGCGCAATTGCCCGGTCAGCACCGCGTTCTGAATGTACCTGCGCATCTAACTCTTCCAACAATGAAAAAAATCGTTGTTCAGCAGCGTCACCGCCATGTCGCAATGACTCCGCGAAACTTGGCAGCATATGCTCAAGCAGATGATACTGCCGACAGACTCGCATAACGCTTTGACTGCGTCCCGAAACCAGAATCTTAAAGGCTTCCTCCGAGAGCCGCGACGCGGGGCAGTCGGCAAGGAGTTTAGACTGCCGCCGAATTCGCATTCGCAAAGGAAGGACAATACGGAACCCAGTACTTACTGAGTATTTCACGGCGCGGAGCATCCGCACTGGATCCTCGGAAAAGATGCGCTCCACCGGAATGATCGGCCGAATGCGCTTGGCCTTGAAGTCCTTAAAACCATGTACGAAGTCCAGAATTTCGTGCTCTAAGGGGCAGTAGTACAGCGCGTTTACCCCAAAATCCCTCCGCAAGGCGTCTTCCTCAATATTCCCGTAGACGTTGTTAAAACCCTCGGCCTCGGCAGATCTGAATGTGGAGACCTCAATGATTTTTTCGCCGTAAAAGATATGAACCAGACGAAAGCGCTTCCCTATTATCCGAGAGTTGCGGAAAAGTTTCCGAATGCGGTTCGGTTGCGCGTTCGTTACTATGTCAAAGTCCTTAGGAGCTTTGCCCAGCAGAAGGTCGCGTACTGCGCCACCCACGATATAGGCCGGATGTCCGTGTTGATGGAGGCGCCGCACAATCTTTATTGCGTCATCATCAATGAGTTCCGGCTGTATGCCGTGTTCATGAGCTTCATAGATAACGGCGTGTTTTCGAGCTTTACCGTCTTTACCGGTGGTGTATCGGACTCGCAAGCGTAAGATCTCCAATGAGGATAAGCTTGCTCCATTATGCGGTGCCGTCTATGCTGGGTCAAGCCCGTAGCGGAACTCTCACTGGGCTTGATTGACAACCATGGCTGCCTACCCTACAGTACACAAGCATGAAGCGGCGCCGAAACATCGTCATGAGCATTATTAGCTCGATGTTGGGACTTCTTGTATTTCACACCGGTTTCTTTCTGTTCATAGTCCGTAGCTACGGCATATCGGGGCCGGTCATTTCCAGGTTTCTGCTGTCCACGGTAATAATTCATCTCTCTCTTCTTGTATTTCTCTTGTTCATGCGCCGGAAGTTCTACATTATTCCGTCCTCTCACCGGTTAGTCCATGTCAATATTGCGAACTTGCTCACCATGTACCGGCTCACCGCGACGCCGACAATTCTCTTCCTTCTCATTCTTAATCAGCGATACCCGCTTGTGGGTATCTTGCTCATTTTCACGAGTGCGGCGTTTCTCACCGACCTGCTTGACGGACTCATCTCACGAAAGACCGGCCAAACAACCATGATCGGCCAATACCTTGATAGCATGGCAGACTACGCAGTTCTGACGGTAGTCTCAATTGCATTTGTCTATTACGGACTTATTTCAAACTGGTTCTTTACCTTGGTACTCGCACGGCTACTGACACAGTTCGCGTCTCAGGGTTTCCTATTGCTGTATCAGGGCCATGTCAGACCCATTGCCTCACCCTTAGGAAAGGCCTCAATTTTTGTGACCATGACCTTGTATGCCTTGGCCATACTCAGTCTATTTGAACAAGCTCGTAGCTTCTCTTTAGTTATTACCCGAGTCTTCGAGCTGGGTGCAGCCGGAGTCATTATTGCGTCGATTGTGGAAAAGGGTTTCATTCTCCACGGAGAGATACAGCGCGCTCGAAGGAGAAAGATGTTTGCGCGTCGCGCACAGCAAGCCGAAGCTCCACCGAATGCGGGGCAATGATGAGCCGATGCAGGTTCAGAGCGTGGGCCTCGGTCGTTCCACTGAAGGCGGTGTGCAAGCGCATGCCCAGAAAAGTTCCGGCTCGCAAGGACCGCCGGAAGAAGTTCTCTGTTGATGGAAAGGCATAGGCCTCACCGGTTGAGCGGAATACTGCGCCGGTAGCCTCTGGATCATAGCGGTAGGCGTCAATTGCAACCGGTCGATAGGCCACCTCAAAGCCCAGCAAAAAAAGCTCCGGCCGCAGCGATAGGCGTTCCATTCGTACACCAAATGCGTTACCTGGAAGCTCAACGACATCGACCCCTTCTTCGTCAATAAGTAGCTCAAGGCGCTGCCCCTCCGAGCTCACCGAGAGAACCCGAATAGAGAAAAGCTGACCAGGTTCCGACACTGGCGTCCAAGGCCGGAGCGCCGCGCTCAGGAGTGAAAAACCGGCAATGGAGAGCAAGAGCAACGGTACCCCAACAGCCCGTGGAAATCGAGCTGCGGCGAAGGCAGTGGCCACCAGTACTCCGGCAAAAGGCAGTAGTGCCGGGTCAAAAAGTCTCGTCCTGTCGGCGAGGAATACAAGGGCTGGCGCACACATAACTAGAAAAGTGAGAAGAAGATAGATCCGTGTCCAAAGCCGTGAAACGGCCCATCGGCCTTTCTTGCGGCGTGCGGATAATCGGGTGAGGTCTGCCACCACACATCCAAAAAGCACCGCAGCCAGGCCTACCCAGCTATAGGGAGTTGAAAAGAGAAAATCAGGATAACTCATAGATAGGTGTGTATTTTGTCTCGAGGTAATTGAGGAAAGGCTCTGCCCGGAGCGGCTGCCCCGTCAGCTGAGTGCACAGTTCCTGCGGAGCAAAACTCCGCCCCGTTGAATGAATGTTCCTTCGCAGCCAATCAAGAATAGTCGCGAAATCTCCCTGTTCAGCCAAGGCATCAAGCGGGCCTATGTCGCGTTGCATTGCCTCGGTGAAACAAGCTGCGTAGAGGTTGCCGAGCGCGTAGGTTGGGAAGTAACCAAAAGCGCCCATGGACCAGTGAATATCCTGCAGCACACCCTCAGCATCATTGGAAGGCTCAATACCAAGCAGGCGCTTGGTCGACGCGCTCCACGCATCTGGAAGATCCGCCGCCGCAAGATCACCCTCAATCAAGGCCTTCTCCAACTCAAAGCGGAGAATAACATGGAGCCCATAGGTAACTTCGTCGGCCTCGACACGAATGAGTGAAGGTTGGACGACATTGATTGCGCGGTAAAAGTCGTCCAAGGGGAACTCAGAGAGCTGTGCCGGAAAACACCTCTGCAGCGCAGGGTAGAAGTGTTTCCAGAAAGCAAGACTGCGCCCAACCACATTCTCCCAGAACCGGGACTGCGACTCATGAATACCCAGTGAAGCACCCTCGGCAAGACTGCTACCACGGACATTGTCGCCAAAGCCAAGTTCATACAACGCATGCCCGGCTTCATGTATGGTGCCAAAAATACCGCTAGAGAGAAAGCGCGCGTTGTAGCGCGTGGTTATTCGCACATCGTCCGCACCAATAGAGGTGCTAAATGGATGGGTAGATATATCCAGTCGTCCGCGCTCGAACTCAAAACCAAGTGACTTGAGCACCTGGCGCCCAAAGCGTTCCTGTGCCTCAACCGGGTAGTCACGACACAGTATTTCATTGTGAACAGGACTACCAGACTCAGCAATTCGTTTGGTCAGGTCAGTCAAACGAGGTTGGAGTTCCGCGAACACTCCTTGCACCTCAGCGGTGCTGGTAAAGGGTTCGTACTCATCAAGCAACGCATCGTAGGGACTGCCCTCCCACCCTATTGCCTCGGCATACTCGCGGCGTAGGCCCAGGAGCCGCTCTAGCGAGGGAAGAAAGGTTCCGAAATGCGCATTCTCGCGGGCGCGCCGCCACGCGGTCTGAGCAGAGCTTGCGGTGCGGGCGAGTTCCTCCACCAGGCGAGTGGGAACCCGGGTGGCGCGCTTATGGGCGCGCTGCAACTCTCGAAGCAGTGCCTCGTCTGCATCACCTGGTTCTCCAGCGCCATCGGTGGCGCCCGCTTGCTCAAGCAACTCGCCAAGTACTGGCGAGGACAGCTGCTCATGCGCCAGGCTTTCCAGCAGGGCAATTTGTTCTGAACGCCCCTTGTCACCGGCTCCGGGCATGTAGGTTTCCTGATCCCAGTGCAGAAGTGCTGCAGAATGGCGCAACACAACCATACGCCGATCGTGTTCCCGAATTCGCTCTATCAGGGGCTGTGCACTACTGTCCGATGCCATTTGCTCTCCTTGTGTGGTTCTCAAGGTTACGCGCCATCAAGGCTAAGTGCACGCGAGCTGTCCTGCTCAGCTACACGCTCGGCAAAAGCGGCAGTACTCATGAGGGGCAGTTGCCCACCACCACGAACGCGCACCGCAACTCCCTCACTTTCCAGTTCTTTCTCACCTACAATGGCTATATAGGGCACCTTCGCAGTGCCAGCATTGCGAATTTTCGCGTTCATGCGCGCATCACTCAGATCAACCTCAACCCGGCACCCCTTGTCGCGCAGCTCCTTCGCTACCTTTTCTGCGTACTCAAAAAAGGCGGGTGCAACAGGAACCACGACAACCTGTACCGGAGCAAGCCAAACCGGAAAGGCGCCGCCAAAATGCTCTATCAGCACGCCAAAAAAACGCTCAATACTGCCCAACAAGGCGCGGTGCACCATATAAGGGCGCTTCTCCTTGCCGTCGGCATCTACAAAACTCATGTCAAATCGTTCGGGTAGGTTGAAGTCAAACTGAATGGTGGACATCTGCCACTCACGGCCAAGAGCATCTTTTATTTTGAGGTCGATCTTGGGACCGTAAAAGGCGCCACCGCCCTCATCCATCTCATAACTCAGACCCTCGGCCTCAATAGCCTTACGGAGTGACTCAGCGGCCTTGCTCCAGTTTTCGTCGTCTCCGACACTCTTCTCAGGTCGGGTGGCAAGGTAAGCCTTAATGTCCTTGAAGCCGAAGTCGCGCCACACCTGCAGGCTGAATTGTAAGACCGTGAGGATTTCATCCTCCACCTGGTCTGGAGTACAGAATATGTGCGCATCGTCCTGAGTAAAGCCGCGCACCCGTAGCAAGCCGTGGAGTACCCCTGAGCGCTCATACCGGTACACCGTACCAAGCTCGGCCCAGCGCAGCGGTAGGTCACGGTAGCTCCGCGTCTGGGTCTTGTAAATCATGATATGAAAGGGACAGTTCATTGGCTTGGCGTAGTACTCTGCGTTGTCTATCTCCATAGGCGCATACATGTTCTCTTTGTAAAAGTCGAGGTGCCCCGATTTTTCCCACAGCCAACTTTTTCCTACGTGGGGCGTAAACAACATTTCGTAGCCTGAACTCAGGTGCGCATCACGCCAGTAGTCCTCTACCGCCAGGCGGATTCGTGAACCCTTTGGATGCCAGTAGATGAGTCCGGGGCCTGCTTCCTCATGGGTAGAAAAGAGGTCCAACTCACGCCCAACCTTCCGGTGATCTCGCTTTTCGACCTCGGCGAGGTGATCAAGATGCGCCCGTAACTCTTTAGGTGTTTTCCAGGCAGTTCCGTATATGCGCTGAAGCATGGGTTGCTTCTCGTCGCCTCGCCAGTAGGCACCCGCAACCGAGAGGAGCTTAAAAGCCTTGGCCGAGAGTTGTTTTGTACTTTCTACATGTGGGCCACGGCAAAGATCAGTAAACTCACCTTGGGTATACAGCGAAACCTCGTCGCCCTCAGGGATTGTATCAACAAGTTCAATCTTGAAAGGCTGATTCGCAAAGATCTGCTTTGCCTCATCGCGACTCACTACCTGACGTTCAAATGAAAAATCGCCGGAAATGATTTCCCGCATGTGATCCTCAATGACCTCGAGATCCTCAGGCGTGAGACTGCGTGGTAAACGAAAGTCGTAATAGAAGCCGTTCTCAATTGGTGGGCCAATTGCAAACTCCGCATCTGGAAATACGCGGAGCACTGCCTCCGCCATTACATGCGCGGTTGAGTGGCGTATGCGATAAAGCTCGTCCTCGCGGGCGGTTTCTGGATTCGAATTGGTGGTTGCCATGGGTTCCTCCAAGGAAGTTCGTGTGTCGATGTGTACTCGCCAAAGCACCGTCACGCTGAGAGTAGTGAGCAGGGGGGCGCCTTGTCAAGCTCGGGCTCACGTGTTGGTCTGTGCGTCGGAGATAAGGAGCACCAAGGATCGCCCGGCACAGCGGTATCGCCCCGGGCTCATGAGCGCTGCGGCGTCTTCTTCCGTGAGAAAGTCTTGCGGAAAGGGCAAGGAGGTATCTATGACTCGTTTCCAGCGTCCTTTTCGGCGGGCTGGCGCCAGCGCAAACTCAATCTCCGCTCGGTTAGCGTTGATCATTAGGTAGAAGTCATTATCGTCTTCAGGAGCGCCAGTCTCTATACGGCTGCCGTCCATCCGTGCCCCCAGCCGACCTCCCGACTGCGTCCAGTTCACGGGACGACCAAAGGAGTCAAACCAGGCAATATCCGGGTAGTCGTTGCGGTCTCGGTCCTCACCGGTATAGAAGTCCGTCCGCCGCAAAGCCGGGTGACGCAGTCGAAACTGAATGAGATGCCGTGTAAAGACAAACAACTCTTGGTAAGTCTCAATTAACCCGTAGTCGAGCCAGCTGATCTCGTTGTCCTGGCAGTACGCGTTGTTGTTTCCCTTTTGCGTGCGCGCAAACTCATCACCAGCGGTAATCATGGGGGTGCCTATAGCAAGCAGAAGTGTTGCCATAAAGTTCTTCATGTGCCGTATGCGCCCCTGCTCTACCCCATAGTTCTCGCTTTCTCCCTCTATACCAAAATTGTAGCTCAGGTTGCGATCATGCCCGTCACGGTTGTCCTCACCGTTCATGCGATTGTGTTTCCTGTTGTAGCTCACCACATCGCGGAGGGTAAAACCGTCATGCGAGGTTATGAAGTTAATGCTGTGAAAAGGCTTTCGGTTGTTATGCGCATACAGATCAGCACTGCCTGACAAGCGGGTAGCGAAATCTCCGACAGCACCTACATCGCGGTTCCAGAAGCGTCGCACATCATCGCGGAACCGATCGTTCCACTCAGCCCACCGCACACCTGGAAAGCTACCGACCTGATACGCACCGCCCGCATCCCAGGGCTCGGCAATGAGCTTTGTGTCCTTCAGAATAGGGTCTTTTGCAATGCGCTCCAGCACGGGTGGCTTGTTCATCATTTTTCCGCGTGCGTCCCGGCTGAATACCGACGCCAGGTCAAAGCGGAATCCGTCTACATGCATTTCCGATACCCAGTAGCGCAGCGAGTCAAGAATGAGGTCTGTCATCACCGGGGTATTGCAGCTCATTGTGTTGCCGCAACCCGAGTAGTTGCGATAATGCCGTTTGTTGTCCTCCAACATGTAGTACATGCTGTTATCCAGACCACGGAAGCTGTAGGTTGGACCGAACTGATTGCCCTCGCCACTGTGGTTAAACACCACGTCAAGAATCACCTCAATGCCAGCTGCATGGAGTTCGCGCACCATGAGCTTGAACTCCGACACCGCTGCCGCCGCCGAAGCTGAGTGCGCGTAGGAGCTCTTGGGCGCAAAGAAGCTCACTGTGTTGTAGCCCCAGTAGTTCTCCACAATCTGGCCTGTCTCAGGATTCACCCGCCGCGTGTCAAAGCTGTTGAAGTCATGCACCGGCAGGAGTTCAAGACTCGTCACGCCCAAGGCCTTGAGATACGGGATTTTCTCAATGACGCCAAGATAGGTCCCGGGGTGTTCCACATCTGCGCTTTTGTGTTTCGTAAGTCCAGCTACATGGGCTTCATACAGAACGCAGTCCCGTAGCGGATAGTTGAGGGGGCGGTCACCCTGCCAATCAAAATCTTCATCCACCACAATGCATTTGGGAAGGAACCCGGCATTACTCAAACTGGAAAAAGACAGGTCACCATCCATGCTATCGGGGTCGTATCCATACAGCTCAGCGCTCTCTGGCTTCCAGGTGTTTGTCAACGCACGCGCATATGGGTCAAGCAGTAGTTTGTTCCGGTTGAAGCGATGCCCATCCTCGGGTTCGTAGACGCCGTCAGCACGCCAAAGGTACAACTGCCCATGCCCCACCCCCGCGACCTTGATAGACCACACGTCATCAATTCTGTTCCGTTTTGGGTCGAGTGGTATTTCCCGGACGGGATCGATGTCGTCTTGATGACTAAACAGCACAAGGCTCATGGCCGAGGCATGCCGACTAAACACGGCAAACACAACGCCGTCCTCAACCTTGTGCGCGCCAAGCGACGGTGCAATCTTCTGGCCTGCCGAATGGTCGGAAACAGAACTTCCGCTCAAGCTAACTCCACGCATCTCTAAAACCGTCTAAAACCTTGAGAAAACGCTCGGGCTGCTCGGCGTGTACCCAATGACCAGCATCTGCAATACTTTCCACCTGCGCCTTTGGAAAGAGTTGGCAAATTCGTTCGTGATCCTCCGGCTGAAGGTAGTCGGACAACTCACCCCCAATAAACAATGCCGGGCCATGATAGCAAGCCTCACCAAGGTTCTCACTTAGCCCGCCTCGGATATGCTCGTATTCATGTTCCACCGCATCTATGTTAATACGCCAACTCTTTACACCCTGGGACGAGGTATCATAACTCTTGAGGAGGAAAGCCCGCACACGCGCCTCACTCACATACTCAGCAAGAACCGAGTCCGCATCTCTCCGAGATCCAGGCTCCGCTACAGCGACCGCCCGCATTCCATGAATGATCTCCATGTGCCGAACAGGGTAGCGTTTAGGGGCAATATCAACCACCACCATTCCGGAATACCCGGAAGGGTTTCGGAGAACACACTCCATTGCTACCTTTCCCCCTAAGGAGTGCCCTAAGATACCTATCCGGTCGAAACCGAGTGACTGCACTGTATCCTCAATGTCGGACGCCATGAGCTCCAAAGACATTTCCGGAGCGTGTGGCGACCTTCCGTGATTGCGCAGGTCTACGAGAACAACATGATTATGCTTGCTTAAGTGCTTAGCTTGTGGGCGCCAGTTGTCCCCAGATCCAAATAGTCCGTGAAGAAATAGTACCGGGGGTCCAATGCCCAGTTCTTCTACATGCAGTCTCATTCTTACGTTATACCTCGTCTCAGCCTTATGTGAACTGCTTGCTACTCTGCGGAACGAGACTGAGCGGGCCATGTCCCAGGGAAAACTACTTCGTCCAGACCCTTTCTCACTCGTTCCGAACTCTCAAGCTCTTGGTGTTTGTCGTTAAGTTCATTATCGGTACCCGGATAACCTATCACAACCAAGGTTATCAGTATGTGGTCAGCAGGTATACCCAAGTCTTCTTTTAGTTCCGCCGCCTTAAACCCTGCAATTGGATGTGCCACCAGACCTTCATGTTGGGCTTGAATCTGAAGGTTCTGAACAGCCATTCCACAGTCAAACAAGGCGTACTGTCGTCCTTCATCGAGCTCGCAGTCGTAATCGGGGCGGGTCGCCACTCCAATTATCACGGGCGCGGTCTTTGCCCAGTAGTTGCCCTGAGATAGCCGTGCATGCGCAAGTGCAATTCCGAAATCCTTCTTGAGCACCACAAAGCGCCATGGCTGATTGTTGAAACAGGAGGCGGACAAGGTCGCTGCTTGAAGCAGCCGCTGCAAAAGCTCATCCGGGATTTCTTGTGAAGATAACGCGCGCCGGGCGCGACGCTGTTGGATCTCAGGTAGTATCTTTTCCATGTCGCTCAGAATAACCGAAAAAAGGTCAGTCGTCCAACCAAAGATATATAGATCCGAGTCTGGACACCTGAGAAACAAAACTATCTGACGGAGAGATACTATGGTCCCAATTCTTAGCCCCAACATTGAACAGTACCTTAACCAACTGAATAATCAACAGGCCAGCAATGACGCCTTGGGGCAAGTCATGGAGGAACGGGCAGCTCGCGACGACTTCCCAATCATTGGGCCGGTTGTCGGCAGCCTGCTTGAGTTGCTGGCCCGCACAGCTCGGGCTAGCCGGGTTCTGGAACTCGGCTCCGGTTTTGGGTACTCAGCCTTGTTCTTTGGTCGCGGAGTCGGGCAGAGAGGAACGGTAACGCTCACCGATACGGACTCTGCACTGCTTGATGAGGCACGACAGTTCCTCACTCAAGAGCCGAACGGCTGTGTTTTTGAGTACCTTCAAGGCGATGCCCTTGAACTTGCAGCCAGCCTTGAGGGGCCCTTTGACATTATCTTCAACGACATCGACAAAGAATTCTATCCGGAAGTTCCGGAACGGGCGCTTTCGCTGCTCCGTCCTGGAGGTCTCCTTATCACTGACAACGCCCTCTGGAACGGTGATGTGCTTGACCCTCAAGATGCCGCTGCTCGCGGCGTTGCAGACTACAACAGGATGATGTATAGCCATTCCAGCTTTCAGACGAGTATAATTCCCTTGCGGGACGGTCTATCAATTTCGCTCAGAGTTCAATAGCCACTGCGAGCCTTACTTTGGCTTTATACCATAACACCTACGGAGGTCCAGATTGATTCCGACACGAGAAAGCGCCTGGCAACTGCTGAATACCTACACAAAGACCGAAAGTCTCAAGAGACATGCCCTCGCCGTGGAGGCGGTCATGCGCTATAGCGCCACAAAACGTGGCCATGATCCCGACCAGTGGGGAATTATTGGTCTAATACATGACCTTGACTGGGAAATGTACCCGGAACAACACTGTAGCAAGACAGAGGAAATTCTTCGCGAAGCAGGCTGGCCGGAAGACTACATCCATGCGGTGCTCTCGCATGCCTGGGGCATGTTCACCGAGATTGAACCCCAGCATGAAATGGAGAAGGTGCTTTACACCATTGACGAGCTCACCGGGCTTGTCAGTAGCACAGCCTTGGTACGACCAAGCAAAAGCATCCTGGACATGAAGGTAAAGTCGGTCAAGAAAAAATGGAACGAGAAGAGTTTTGCGGCGGGAGTAGATCGTTCAGTTATTGAAAAAGGCGCCGCAATGCTGGGTCTTGAAGTTTCAGATGTTATCGAAGACACAATAATGGGAATGCGGCCTGTAGCTGCAGAACTGGGCCTTGCTGGCAGCCCGGAAAGCACCGCCAACGACGAAGGGCAGGTCTAAGGACCTGCCCTTCGGATACATTACTTCTTACCTTTACGCTTAGCCCGTGAGACATGCTTGGCACCAGCAGCAGCTTGACGCTTTCGAGCTGCCAGTTCCCTTTTCATAGCCTCGACGTCGGACTCGGAATGCGGCGAGGCCACCTCAGCGGTTGAACTTCCGTTGTCATCAACACCCGGGGAAACAGACAAGCCGCTCACAACCGGTTTGCCGACCGCAGCTGTCTTGGGCCCAACCGAGACTCCCTTTGCCTGCTTCTTCCTGTCCCGGCGGGGTTGAACCTTGTTCTGCCATCCCAACAACGCTGGCGAGGCCACAAACAACGAACTGTAGGTACCAACTAACACACCGACCATAAGGTTCAGTGCAAAGTCCTGAATTGCGCCTACTGCAAAGAAGTAAATGGCGGAGACTGCAAGGAGGGTGGTTATTGATGTGATTAAGGTCCGGCTCAAACTCTGACTTATGCTCACATTCAAGGTGTTTGCAAAGTTTGAGTCACGAAGCAAGTCTTCGTTTTCGCGTACACGATCAAAGATGACAATTGTGTCGTTGAGCGAGTAACCAATAATGGTGAGCACTGCCGCTATGGTCGCGGTTGAGACCTCTAGTTGCGCCGCCCCAATAAAGGCCAACATGAACGCAACGTCATGAACAACCGCCGCGATAGCGCTGACGGCGTAGCCAAGCTTGAATCGGAACCAGACATAGAGCAGTATGAGCCCCATAGCAAAACCAACCAAGAGGAAGGCATTGCGGGTGAGGTCCGCCGAGAAGCGCGGGCCAACGAAACTACGTTCAACCTCGATTACGCTGCCAGCACCAAACTGCCCTTCAATGAGCTCTACGACCCGCGCACCCATAACTTCTGAAAAATTGCTAATGGTGCCGTCGTCCCGAACCCGAACCGTGAAGGCTGGTCGGTCATTCAGGCTCACTTCCTGCACCTGAACGCCGTCGATCCCAGCAAGCACTGCCCGGACATCATCGGCACTTGGAGTCTGCTGTGTCTCTATCTCCAGCTGCTGACTGAGTCCGGCCTGGAAGTCTATACCCAGGTTAAAACCACCCCGAGTGTGGGTCAGAGTAAAACCTGCAATTATTAATACTGCCGAAAGCGCAAGCGCCGGAAAACGGAGTTTAGTTACGTTGAGTACTGTTTTCATGCTGAAACTCCCCAGCCGATGCTCAGCTTTGAACTCTTCAAAACATCAATCACAAAATCGAAAGCCAGTCGCGATACAAACAAGGCCGAGAACATTGAACACACAATTCCAACCGCCAGCGTCACCGCGAAACCCTGAATGGGCCCGGTTCCCAGTTGCGACAGAAAAACTGCTGCAATGAAGGTGGTGATATTGGCATCCATAATGGTCCAGAAAGCCTTGTCGTAGCCAGCCTTCACCGCTGCCTTCGCGCTTTTGCCTAACCTGTACTCCTCTTTGATACGCTCAAAGATGATAACATTGGCGTCGACCGCCATACCAACCGTAAGAATAATACCTGCAATACTGGTTAGGGTCAGTGTAAGGTTAAAGGCCGAGAGCACCGACACCAGGAAGAACAGGTTCAGAATAAGTACGATATTGGCGATAATCCCTGCACCCTGGTAGTAAAGCAGCATAAAGACAAGTACCAATCCCAAGCCAATCATGACAGCCTTGAGTCCGGCCTCTATAGTAGCCTCGCCTAAAGATGCGCCAACTACCTGCTGGTTCAATACCACCAGGTCTATAGGTAGGGCTGCGGTGCGTAGCACCGTGGCGATATCGCGCGCCTGCTCTTGGTCAAAACCGGAAATGCGCACCTGCCCGGTGGGAATCTCTTCCTGTATGGTTGCGTAGGCACGAACTCGCCCGTCCATAACAATTGCCATGCTGCGACCCACATTGTCTCGTGTCAGCCGGGCAAACATGTCCGAACCCTGTCGATCAAGTACGAAGTTGACGGTGGGCCGGTTTGTCAGTTGGTCGCGACCAACCTGTGCCTCGGTAATGTACTGACCAGGCAGACCATGCTCACGGACATCCTCGCGAATTGCAATATATCGAATTAGCTGATCAATACCGTAGGCGTCCCGGGTCATATAAGGCACAACCTCAACGCCAGCCGGTACAAACTCGGGAATACCGTCAATATCTGGATCCCAGCCTGGAGTCTGTTGCTGCTCCTGGATGAGCCGTTCGGTTACGTCGTCATCTACAATGTGAAAGTTCAGGCTGCCACTTCCCATAAGAAAGGCGTTTACCCGCTCGCGGTCGTCGTCACCAGGAATCTCAATGCCAATGCGCCCGCCTTCCTGACGCCGTATAACTGGCTCAGTCACACCGAAGCGGTCAATCCGGTTACGAAGCACCTCAACGGCCAGATCTACGGCTTCGTCCAGCTGCGTTGCACTCGGTGCTTGCCCTAGTCGCTCGGCCAGGCTCTCTGCATTGGCTTCAAGGGTCACGCTGATACCGCCTGAAAGATCCAAGCCCAGCTCAACAATACGAGTTTTCATATCCTTGAGGCCGGTGACTCGATCGCGATGATGCGTCTCAATCACCCCGAAAGCTTCTCGCTCACTGCGAAAAGCGGCAAGAAAGCCCACAACTGTCCAGTCGCTCGGCACGTCATCACCCGATAGACGCAGGTTTTCTCGAGCGTAGGGTAGAAGATACCGGTACTCCTCGGGAAGCGGCATGGTTCCATTTTGGGCAACCAGCTCCCGCAGTTCTAAAAGAACGTCACGAGCCTCACCCTGGGCGTGTTCGCGGATTTGCTGCCGCGATGCTGCCGCAAGTTCCTTGTCGGATTCGGAGATGAAAAAGTACCAGTTGATAGTTGGGTACAGAAAAAAACCGCCGATGATAATCAGCGTTAATGTGAACAGAAAACGAAATCTCTTACTCATGCTTTAGACTCCGGCGCCGGATGCCTCCAACCCTGTGTTGAATTAGTATTATTTGTTATCGTCGGTTGCTTCAGAGTCCGACTCCGTCTCGGTCGGTGCTGCGACCTCTGCTTTCTCTTTGTTCTTTCCGCCACCGACATTCTTCTTTTTGTCGAGAACCGTCGAAACCGCACTCTTGTTGAACTCCAACTTGGTCTCTCCGTCCACTCGCACAATAATGACGTCGTCCTTCACGGCATGAACAATGCCCCGGATCCCGCCAATGGTAACCACCCGGTCTCCCTTGCTGAGGGACTCAAGCATTGCCTTGGTTTCTTTTTGTTTCTTGTTCTGCGGGCGAATAATAAGAAAGTAAAAGATCAGGAATACAAGACCAAAGGTGATAAGGGTTGGCGTCATGGACGCGGCCCCACCGGCCTGAAGCATAGCCATATTTTCTAATATCGAACCAATCATAGTTTACATCCTCGCTTGTTCGGATTTGCGCCACGGTAGCACAATGGCCATTGGCTGGTCAACCTAAGTGAATTATAGGTGGCCCGGTCCACGGAAGGCTCTTTATATGAGCAGGGTCTTGTTTACGCCCTCGGTCGGATAGACGCCAAACAGTCGCTTCAAGTCATCTGCAGTGTCGGATTTAATTCCAGTTTTCTCAGAAAAGGCTTGAAGGAAATGGGTCATCTCATCTTCATTGGCCGCGTACAGCGCAGAACAGAAGGCAGCCCTGTAGAGGCCAAGTTCAAGCAATTCCATGGTGCCGAGCTGAGCATACTTTTTCATTGCCGCACGGTCTACAATCGCCGCATCACCCTGATACCCGATTGTAAAAACAAACTCTTCTCTACGCATTGTCCCCCCGGAAAACGAAACAGGGGAAGCCGGCGGCTTCCCCTGAAACTCTTATGCCAAACTGTCTGCAAAACCTAAGCAGGTCGGCTTACATCATGCCGCCCATTCCGCCCATTCCGCCCATGCCGCCCATTCCACCGCCAGCACCGGCACCGCCGTCATCCTTTTCAGGAAGATCGGTGACAATACATTCAGTGGTAAGGAGAAGTCCGGAGATAGATACTGCGTTCTGTAGCGCAGATCGGGCAACCTTTGCCGGATCAATGATCCCGGCCTTAACCATGTTGACCCACTCCATCTTGGCTGCGTCGAAACCAATTCCTTTCTTTTCGTTCTTGGCTCGCTCGGCA
Source organism: Spirochaetaceae bacterium (assembly GCA_007695055.1). Classification (GTDB taxonomy): domain Bacteria; phylum Spirochaetota; class Spirochaetia; order DSM-27196; family SLAA01; genus SLAA01. The sequence continues at coordinate 18,285 of REEM01000187.1, forward strand.
ATGATAGATCCGTCCAACCCGGCGTTGGTAGCGATCTGCCGAATTGGTTCTTCCAGAGCACGGGTAACAATCTTAAAGCCAACCAGCTCGTCCTGGCTCATAGTGGAAAGATCAGCCTTTTCGAGGGCCTCGATAATCTGCACCAAGGTTACACCACCACCCGGGATGATGCCTTCTTCAATAGCAGCACGGGTAGCCGAAAGGGCATCCTCAACTCGATGCTTCTTCTCTTTGAGCTCAACCTCGGTAGCAGCGCCTACGTTAATGACCGCAACACCACCGGCAAGCTTTGCGAGTCGCTCCTGGAGCTTCTCGGCGTCGTAGTCGGAGGTGGTGTCCTCAATCTGAGCCTTGATCTGCCCGATGCGTTCCTTGATGTCCTGCTGCTTTCCTGCGCCGTTGATGATGGTGGTGTTTTCTTTGTTTACCTTCACTGACTGTGCAGTACCGAGCTGGCTGATGTCGGTGGTCTCGAGTTTAAGCCCAAGCTCTTCCGAGATAACCTGTCCTCCGGTGAGGATTGCGATATCTTCCAGCATTGCCTTGCGACGGTCGCCAAAACCTGGTGCCTTAACGGCACATGCGTTGAGCGTTCCGCGCAGCGCGTTCACAACCAGAGTTGCAAGGGCTTCGCCCTCAATGTCCTCTGCAATAATCAAGATTGGCTTAGATGCTTGCGCAACCTTCTCCAGAATGGGGAGCAAATCCTTCATGCTCGAGATCTTCTTGTCATGGATCAGGATGTAGGGATTATCCAACAGGGTTGTCATGTTGTCGCGATTCGTAGCGAAGTACGGTGACACATATCCGCGATCAAACTGCATACCCTCAACAAAGTCGGTGGTGGTCTCAATAGTCTTGGACTCTTCAACGGTTATAACACCGTCTTTACCGACTTTCTCCATGGCAGATGCAATCTCGTTACCAATCTCCATGTCGTTGTTGGCCGAGATAGACGCAACCTGCGCAATCTCTTCCTTGTCCTTAATAGTCTTTGCCATCTTGGCAATCTCATCTACCGAGATCGCAACGGCCTTGTCCATACCACGCTTGAGGTACATTGGATTAATACCTGCAGCAACGCTCTTGAGACCTTCTTTAACCATGCTGTACGCAAGGACAGTAGCGGTGGTTGTTCCGTCACCGGCTACATCATTGGTCTTGGTTGCGACTTCTTTGAGAAGCTGAGCACCCATGTTTTCAAATGGATCTTCGAGTTCAATCTCTTTTGCGACCGACACACCGTCTTTGGTAACGGTCGGTGCACCAAACTTCTTGTCGAGAAGGACGTTCCGTCCCTTGGGGCCAAGAGTTACCTTGACTGCATTTGAGAGCTTTTCTACTCCCCGTAGCAGCGCGCGCCGCGCTTCTTCGTCAAACTTAAGTTGTTTCGCCATATTTCTCCCTCTTTAACCTTACTGATGGTTTTCTTTTGCGAACAAAGATTATGATGTGGACTAACACTCGGTAACATACTAAGGAATTGCCGCTTCATCAATAGGTATTTTTCAGCCTTTGTCTGAGAAGCTTCACCGCCGGGGCAGTTTGCCGAATTCCCACAGCGCCCAGGAACGTGATACAAGGTCTCTATGCCACAGCAATCGGAACTCGCCATCCTGATAACTCCCAACATACCGTCACCCGGAGAAGCCGATCGGGTATTGGAACCGTTGCTGACTTTTCTCAAATCTTCAGACCTTTGGGGTCGCGGCCCTTTGGTTTGGAACCTGTCTGAAGCTGAACTGCGAGACTCTGAGCTTGCCAGTGCTCTCCGGACACGATTGGAGGCGGGCGACCTCTTTGCGTCGGCCGGTTACAGCAAAGCACCACATGTACTTCTCACTTCCGAGGAACTCGCCCGGGAACTGGGGACGAGTAGTGACTCACCAGAGGGGAATGATGCAACTGTCAGACACTCCGAAACCAGCTTGAGGGGGCTATCTCGCTGTGCGGTGATCCCCCCACAGTGTGATACCGAGCGTAGGGAGGCTGACGTCTGCTACCGTGCCCTCAATGTCCCTCTCATTCTGGGGCGTAAAAGAACTCGTGAGGGTGAACAGCTTATGGGATACACGCGAGGCATACTTTCAACAGCGCCACTAGTTCGGATCATACCGCTTCCGGCCGGTGCGCGACCCCGACGCCTGCGAAAACGCAGTCGCTTCATTCTTCGTGCCGCCTCCCATCGCGGCCACTACCTCGTACTGCATGCAATTCTCGCCGACGAGGAAAGCGTAGATCACCTCGTGAGTCTTTTCCGCGAGACAGAAGCATCGGCGAGTTTCCGGTCACGGGCAGTACTTGCTGGACTGCGACTCCTCCACCCAGCCGAGCCAAGAGAAGAAGGAGGCATTGCGCCCCTGTTCACCCTCGCGGGCGACCCTTTGAAACCGGCTCGACTCTACCGCATGCTTGCCCTCCGCTCCTCGGGTGAATCAAGTTCTATTGACAGTGATGGCAGCTCCTCCGGCATCTCCAGCACCGCCGAGACAAACATAAGATCTCGGCTTCAGGGCGGCGTGCTCGAAAGCTGGTTGAGCGTGTCAAAAACGCGGGGAACCCGCACGGCCAAAGGAAAAGAATACCACTCAAGTCGGTACCAGGTAGTGGCCAGCATGCAGGGTGAGTCATCTCTGAGTGAGGGCGAGCTTGAACTGCGCTGTACCGAAGGAGCGCCGACGGAAATACGCATTGCCGGACAGACCATCCTTCATGGTGTCTTCCCTATTGCCCGTTTCTCTTCGGGGACGCAGGGAATCGAGCTTGAACCGCGTGGTGTCGTCTCAATTGAGTCGGCGCTGGCCCGCGGGTTAAGTGCAAGGTTTGCCTTTCCCAACGACGAGCTTGCAACCTCCCGCCTGAGTATCCGGTATCTGTTTTTCGAGGGTGCACCGGAGTTGTTCATTGAGCTCGAGCTTGACCTTGCAGCTCCTGCTGGCTTTGCCGGCAGACACTCTTTTACCTGCCTTTCATTCAGGCCAGCTTCAGGTGCGGAGACCTTCGCTACTCACCCCATACAAGCACAGGTGCAACCATTGCTGAGCGACTCGGTTCCACAACATGGAATTGCTGCATCACTACGGGTTGAAAAAGGCCGCTCCGCATTAGGTATACACGCCTTGGCACCGGTTCCAAACGGCGCATCCGCCCTTCTGTACAAGACAGACTCCCAACTAAGCCTGGGCCCAAGCTATGGGCCTGCCGACACTGCCTGTGTCGCCGGGTTATTCGATAGGCGAGTTCTTATTCTCAGCACTACCCGCCCGGGGCGCAGCGTTTCAAGCACCGTCTCGACCGCAATCCGCTCTCAGCTGCATGATCCTATCTGTTTTATGAGCTAAGCGTACTTGCCGAGAAATATGCACCGCTCACTCACCATCGAGCAACGTTATACTTCCCGTTATCATGCGCATTGGGTCTCGCAGCCCGGTTGGCAAGAAGAGCAAGGCCCCATCACTATCAAGCCCAAGCAATGTACCGTTGAACCGTGGCCCTTCCGGGACGGACGAGCTCATTATTGCAATTCTCTGGCCGCGCCACAGCAGTCGTTTCTCAATTTTTGCTGGCACCGCCTGCTCACACAGTCCGGCGGATAGGCGGCGCAACACATACGGGAGCAGCTCAAGCGGATTAATGGGAACAGCGGCTGCACTGAGCAGTGATGCGGCTGATTCTTCTAAGGCTTCAGGAAAGGATGTCTGAAGGCAGTTCACACCAAAGCCAGCCAGCACCAGACCTGCTCGCCCCCGGCATAGTACGCCCGCAACCTTCCGCCCTTCGATAAACACGTCGTTCGGCCACTTGATTCCAGCCTGCACCTCGGTTTGACTGTCCTTGCGAGCCGCAATGACAGCTTCAACCGCCTCAGCAATCGCCAATCCGGTAATGAGGGGCAAAAGGAGCGGCTCCACCGGAGCGCAGCCAGAAGCAGCTCCTCCGTCGGGAGAAAGAACCACCGTGGCGAGGAGAGAACTACCCGGTTCGGCATCCCACACCGAGGCCTCGCCACGTCCCCGACCAGCTGTTTGATACGCACTCACCACAACCGTACCGTGTCCAGCTCCCGTGCTTATAAGGCGCTCCGCCTCCAGCATCGTTGAGTCGAGTTCCGGATAGATGTAGATAGGGGCATTACCAATTGGATTGTATATTTTTTCGTTTCTCAAGGACCTTTGTGACTCCGAAACACTCCGCCAGTCTGCGGGCTACCGTTCAATTTTTGATTCCACGATGCGCCCTGACACACGGTCTAAGGTGTACATCACCGCAGATTTCTTCTCAGAAATTGAAAGGTGGGCACGGCAGATCGTAACCCTCACGCCTGGGTAGATCGTGCCAAACACTCGCAGCTCGGCAGCCTCGTTGCGATCAAGTCTATCAATCATCTCGGCCATTTTGCCGGAGAGTTCCCGTGCGCGCGTCTCAAAAGCCCGTATCTGTGCTGCGGTCTTCTGCTGCGGGTTGTTTGCAAACTGCGCCCTCAGAGCCTGTACTCGAGTCATAAGTTGTTGCTGCTGCTCCTGCATCTGCGACAACATGCGTTCCACAATGAAGTCGACTCCACACACTATTGTCGTTGGAATCTCGGCTGAATTCCCGACCTGGTGAGCAGAAACGCCCTCAACAGCACGAATCTCCGAACCAACAATCTTGCCCTTATCTCCCATAACTACTCGATCAAGTGCCGATATCTTCGAATTCACAACACTGTTCTTTACGTATATTGAGGACTTGGATTCTACACGACAGTTCTCAATAAACTTAGCCGTTATCTTCTTGACTGCCCGGACGGTGGCATTCCCTCGGCCAATAATGCCTTCTGCCGCCAGGATTTCCCCTCGAGCAAAGACCTCATGCGCATCTACGGTTGCCTTTGCATGAATGCTCCCGCCAACCCAAATGCGAAATCCGTCCTTAACCTCGCCTGAAAGAATCAGATTCCCAGGAAAGTTGATGTTTCCGGTGCGATATCCGACCTCACCCGTAATCTCCAGGGTTTCCTCAACTGAGAACACTTTGCCCCGCACTTGAAACAAACCGCTCTTCAGCGCATACACTTCGTTATCGCGAATCTCTATGTTCTTTCCGGCCTCTAGTTTGAGTACAGTAGCCGTGGGTCGATGCAGCTCTTTGTTGTTCACCCCCAGGCCGTCGGTGCCGATCATTTCCTGTTCAACGCGTCCAAGCTCTTCCCCACGCCGAACAATGACATAGGGGCTTACGGCCTTGTAGTCAACGCGAGCTCGGCGGGCAGTAGCTGTCTCCTGGGTGGAGCTCTCACTCTGCTCACTCATGCCTGCGGCAGGCAGGCTCTCGCGAGCAACGGCAGCGAAACGATCCATAAGGATTATTCGTTCGGGTAGATCCGGCTCCGGAGGAGAGCCTCGGGCGATGGTTAAATCTTCAATTCTCCGTTTCTCGTCAGTGCAGGCGGCAATGGCTTCTTGTATAACATCCCACAATACACCATTGCTCACCCCGGCTTCATTGAGGCGATGTTCAACATACTCCATTGACAGAGGACGCCCGTCACCCCGTGCGGGAATAAACTCGGCTTTGGCAGTCAGATAATCTGGCGCTACTTCTACCGCGATAAGAGCATCGCTACTTGGCTCAACCGACATGTATACTCCTCACCCTCTTCGAATAGTATCGGCCAGTAGGGTTATGCGCTTGACAAAATCCGGCTTCCACGCAATTTTATACACTCTTACGGAATAACCATTCAGGGGTAGAGCGTGAAGGAACGAAACGAACGACTACAAAGCATAAAGAAGATCATACGAGACTATCGTATCACGAGTCAGGATGAACTTCTTGATCACCTTCACAACATGGGCTTCAGAATCACCCAAGCAACCCTGTCACGCGACCTAAAATTGCTACAGGTCGGCAAAATTGCCCGGGGCTCCGAAGGTTATCACTACACGCTACCGAGCGAGGAAGAACTCCGTGAGTCCGAGGCAAACTTCATTGCAGATCTTCAGCGCGGATATGTTTCGCTTGAGTTCTCCAGCAATATAGGGGTTATGCGCACACTAACCGGTCACGCCGACAGCGTAGCCATCGCCCTCGACAACCTGTTTGCACGCTATGTGCTTGGCACGATCGCTGGAGACGACACGGTCATGATGGTATTGCGGCCGGAGACCGACGCGGCGCTGCTGCAAGGCAAGTTGCGAGAGAGCATTCCAGGGATAGAGGACTAGATATGCGAGTTTGTGTTCTTGGTGCAACCGGTTACGCCGGAGCTTCACTGCTTCGAATTCTTGCTGAGCACTCTGAGATAAAGGAAATTTTTGCTGTCTCCGGCTCGGTTCCCGGAACGAAAGTGCTTGATCATGACCCGGCGCTGACTCCACGCATAGCAGAGAAGATGCAGTCCTCTCATGCATGTTTTGTGGACCTGCAGCATGCTGCTGGCGCTGGATGTGATGCCATATTCTCAGCGCTACCTCATCTGGAGTCGGCCAAAATGTGTGCGCCTTTTTTTGGCAACAGTGTAGTGTTAGATCTCTCTGCAGATCTTAGAATTAAAGACCCTACGCTTTTTGAGGCATCATACAACACGGCCCCACCGCGGCCGGACCTGCTTGATACTGCGGTGTACGGGCTTTCAGAGATTAATCATGAGCAGATCAGGTCGGCCGATATTATTGCGGTTCCCGGCTGCTACCCTACGGCCACACTCTTACCTCTGATTCCACCCGCCGCTGCAGGGCTGGTACGTGGCACGGCCGTGGTAAACGCCCTTTCAGGCATTTCCGGCGCAGGCAGAAAGGCAAAGATAGAGCTCCTGTATGTCGAGCGCACCGAGAACCTTGCGCCATATCTGCCGGGTGCAACACACCGCCACTGGGGTGAGATCAAACAAGGTCTCGACCGCAGCGGCACCAAGCTTGACCTTGTTTTTACACCGCATCTTGTACCCGTGAAGCAGGGTATGCTGATTACCACGGTTATTGAGTTGAGTCCGGGGGCAAGCCTGGATGCGGTGCGAGACAGCCTGGAACAGGCCTACGCCGGAAAGCCCTGTATTCACCTGCTTGAGAACACCTTGCCGGAGACACGCATGGTAAGGGGTACTAATCGGTGTGTGATTGCACTACAAGAAGACCGTGGCAGACTCATGCTTTTCTCGGCCATTGATAATCTGATAAAAGGCGCCGCAGGGCAGGCAGTGCAGAACATGAACATTCGCTTTGGCCTTCCGGAAACCTGCGGGTTACCACTTTCCGGTGAGGTTTGAGGCTTGGCTGGCCACGGCCCAACCGGTAGGCTTCCGGCAGGCACATCACGACCGAGACTACACAAAACGAGAGCATCATAGATGGATACACAGGGTACAGTAGTTCTGAAAATTGGCGGCCGAGCCGTTGAGACCGAACTTATTAGAGACCTTACTCATGAGATAGCCAAGCTGGCGCCTTCTACACGACTGGTTGTCATTCATGGTGGAGGGGCTGAGGTCACACGCGTGTCCGAGCTATTTGGCATTGAGGCTCGTTTTGAGGCCGGTATTCGCATGACCGGAAGCATAGAGATGCAGGTTGTAGACATGGTACTTGCAGGCAAAATGAACAAGGCTTTGGTACGAATGCTCCTGAGCTGGGGGGTACGACCGGTCGGCTTTTGTGGAGCCGACGCCGCTACCATTGTCGGCGTACCAATAACCGACTCAACTGGACAACAAACGGCTACCGGCCGAATAGACAAGGTCGAGACCGGTCTCATTAAGCTCCTGCTTGACTCCGGCTACCTTCCCGTAATTGCATCAAGTGCAACAACCCGTGAGGGAATGCCGCTGAATATCAATGCAGACGATGTAGCATTTGCTTTAGCAGGAGCGCTCAGGGCCGACAACTTAGTGTTTCTTTCCGATATACCTGGTATTCTTAAGCAGGAGCAGGTGCTCCGAGCCATAACGCCAACTGATATCGAGCGTGAGATACAGGCCGGGGTGATCGCTGGCGGAATGATCCCTAAGACACGGTCGGCCCAGGCGGCACTTGCGGCGGGGGTTTCGTCGGTGGTCATTGGTCGCTACTCTTCCACAGGTGACCTACAACGCCTGTTAGGCAATGAAATAGGCACCCGGATCAGCACCTGACCCGAATATCGTTCGACTATGCATACCATGGTTCTACGCCTGCGGACCCGCAATCTTTTGTCATGAGGAGACATATTTATGAGTAACAAGCCCATCAAGAAGATCGTTCTCGCCTATTCGGGCGGGTTAGATACCTCTATCATTATTCCCTGGCTCAAGGAGCACTACGACGGGGCGGAAATTATTGGCGTGTGTACAAATGTTGGCCAGGATGAAGACTGGGACGCAATGGAGGACAAAGCCCTGGCATCTGGCGCCTCCAAGTTACATGTGCTGGATGTACGCGAGGAGTTTGCTCGTGACTTCCTCTGGCCCATGCTGCGTGCCGGTGCAATTTACGAGACAAAATATCTCCTTGGAACCTCTATTGCGCGCCCCTTGCAGGCCAAGCACCAGGTTGAGGTTGCGCTCAAGGAAGGTGCCGATGCAGTGGCACATGGTTGTACCGGCAAGGGCAATGACCAAGTGCGCTTTGAGCTTACCTACAAGGCGCTTGCTCCGCACCTTGAGGTTATTGCGCCTTGGCGACTATGGGACATTCGGTCCCGCTCGGCCGCCATTGAGTACGCACACAAAAACAACATCCCCATTGGCGATATCTCGGAAGAAAACATTTACAGCCGCGACTGGAATATATGGCACATGAGTCATGAAGGTGGCGAGCTTGAGAACACATGGAATCGACCCAAAAAAGAGATGTATCTGCTTACCCGTGATCCCAAGGATGCCCCGGACAAAGAAACTGAGGTCGAGATCGAGTTTGAACGTGGCTTCCCAATAGGGCTCGACGGCGAGCGAATGAAGCCGTTGGAAATCCTCAGTCGCCTGAATGTCATTGGTGGTGAGAACGGTGTCGGTCGTACCGACCTGGTTGAGACCCGCCTTGTCGGCATGAAGAGCCGTGGTGTGTACGAGACTCCAGCCGGAACCATTCTTTACGCCGCTCTTCGTGAACTTGAAATGATCACACTGGACTTTGACACCTTAAGCATGAAGAATCAGCTGGCCTTGAAGTACGCCGAACTGGTATATGCCGGGAAGTGGTTCACCCACTTCCGCGAATCCATGGATGCATATATGGCTAAGGCCGGTGAGTACGTAACAGGAAAGGTTCGAATGGTGCTGTACAAAGGTAACTTGAGTGTTGCTGGCCGTATGAGTCCATATTCGTTGTATATTGAAGACCTAGCATCTTTTGGTGAAAGCTCTTATGATCATGCCGACGCCACCGGTTTTATTAACCTCTATGGCCTATCGACCGGGGTAGCGGCCATAGTACACAGAAAAGCGCCGGGTGAGGGCGGCCCTGCGGATGAAATGCGAGCCATGGCCGGATTTCACGAGAAATAGACCAGCACTACACGTCAGCGGAGGACGAAATGCCAAAGTATCAGAACCTGGACACATGCAAGGCCTATTTTGAGTTGCTGAGTTTACCAAAGCTTGACATAGCTCAAGCCTTGGCCGAGAACGGGCCCGACCGTATTAAGCGCTACGAGATTCCTATTGGTGGTGGCCTGCAGTACAACTACGCGGCAAAAGCGGTGGGTGAATCTGTACTCACCAAACTTGAGGCGCTCGCAAAGGAGCAGGAACTCATTCCAAAATACCAAGCACTTCTGAACGGTGAGGTCATGAACACCGGTGAAAACCGCATGGTTCTTCACCAACTCACCCGGGGCCGACTTGGTGATGATGTTCGGTCCGAGGGCAGGTCACTCTCGGAGTTCTACCAGCAGCAGAATGAACGGGTGAGCGCCTTTGCAGCAGCAGTTCAGTCTGGCACTATTCTGGGTTCAACTGGAAAGCCTTTCGACACCGTTGTGCAAATAGGCATAGGCGGCTCCGATCTAGGGCCGCGGGCCTTGTACCTTGCGCTGGATAACTGGGTGCGCGCCGACGGTGCCAGCCCAAAAATGAGAGCAGAGTTTATCTCAAATGTAGATCCGGATGACGCGGCTGCGGTTATGAACCGTGTAGACCCGGAAACAACCTTGTTCGTGCTGGTCTCCAAGAGTGGTACCACCCAGGAAACCCTCACCAATGAAGAGTTTGTGGTAAAGAAGTTAGGATCGGGAACCCGCGCCCTGCCAGCACCGCGCAAGCACATGGTGGCGGTGACCTCGGAAAGCAGTCCGCTAGCGAAGTCCGATGCCTACCTCGATGCTTTCTTCATTGACGACTACATTGGCGGGCGGTACTCGGCAACAAGTCCGGTCGGCGGAGTAGTATTGAGTTTGTGTTTTGGTAGCGATGTCTTTGCGGCAGTGCTTGCCGGAGCACATGAGGCCGACAAGGCGGCGTTGGAGCCTTCCCCTCGTGCAAACGCGGCTATGCTTGACGCACTGATTGGTCTTTACGAACGTAACGTGCTTAAGCTCCCGGCAACTGCGGTGCTCCCCTACTCGCAGGCTCTATCGCGCTTTCCTGCGCATCTTCAGCAGTTGGACATGGAGAGCAACGGGAAAAAGGTCAGTCGTGACGGTGGATCTCTATCTTATGTAACCGGGCCGCTGGTGTTTGGCGAGCCTGGCACGAACGGGCAACACAGCTTTTACCAGCTCCTGCACCAGGGCACCGACATTGTACCACTCCAGTTCGTGGGATTTCGGGAGTCACAGCTGCAGGACGATATTGAGTTCCAGGGCTCAACCGGACAACAGAAACTCAACGCCAATCTTGCTGCCCAGATTGTGGCCTTTGCCTGTGGCAAGGAGGACGAGAACCCAAACAAGCACTTTCCGGGTAGTCGCCCCTCAAGCCTCATTCACGGAGAACGGCTAAGTCCTGAGGCCCTTGGCGCCCTGCTTGCACATTTTGAGAACAAAGTAATGTTCCAGGGCTTCCTCTGGAATGTGAATAGTTTTGATCAAGAGGGTGTGCAGCTTGGCAAGGTACTCACCAAACAGGTGCTTGGCGGTGACATGCCCGAGCACTTGCGGGCTTTTGCCGCTCTACTCGGTGCGGCGCCGGAAGACACAGAGAATTATAGATAAGCCGGACAAAACCCCACGGTGGTGCCCGGCCCTCACATTGAGACGAGAAGTTCACGCGCGGTATCACCCATAGTAGATGCAGGATCAAGCTCGCGTGTTTGCCTGAGGTACATGTGCGCCGCACCACGGTTACCAATCCCGTGAAAGGCTAAAGCAGTGAGCAGGTAGGCTCTTTGCAGGGCTGCTGTGTCATCTCTGTCAATGGTTCGAACATAGCCCCGCAAAAGCTCAAGCGCGTCCGCATAGGCAAAGCTCTCAATAAGTAGAGTGGCGTGCAACACCATCTGCTCATGGTAAAACGGATCTCCTGGCCGGCTGCGCATGCTTTGGAGCCGCTCAAGCGCCGCCCCAATCTGGTGCCTAAGCACCGAGCTCCATGCCTCAATCAGACCAACGAGATCCTCGGATGCAGGAATGCTGAGCCCCAACAGGGCGCCAAGCGGACTGTCTTGAAATTCGGCTAACAGACCGCCTGAACCTTGCTCGAGCATATGAAAAACACCCTGTGGGTCTATGCCATATTCGTGTAGCAGTTCTGCAACTGCTGGCGGAAACCGGAATCCATCTTCACCGCCAAGCGAACGGATATCCACTCCACGGTGTATTTGCTTAGCTGCATATACATCACCCACGCGATAACTACCACGCCGAAACAGATACACCGGCTCCGAGTAGTCACTGAAGCGTAGCTCAGTTGCGCCGGAGATACGCACCATGTCCTCAGGTCTGAGAACAGTTCCAGATTCAGCTCGTTTCCAGCCTTCATCGGTAAGTAGCTCAAGACTCCCAGTTACCGATTCGAGCACCAATTGAATTTCTGCAGTATCCGGAGCGCCCACCTCCGCTTCTGAGAGCGCATCTGATGAGGTCCCATCCGGGCCGCTTGACGGCCTATTGGTGTGGACTTCATCTCTCACGGGAAGGCGATACGGTGCTATTTCCTGGGCATGCATGAGGTGTAGTGACCCAGACGGGAGGAGTAACACGAGGATAAGTATGACAGAAGCGACCAAATGCCGCATGTAACCGACTCCTTACTTGCGGACAAACCCCACCACGGCTCCCGCTAGTGCGCCTACACCACCGGAAATGAAGACCTGCCGCCGAACCTCTTCCACTCCTCTCACTGCCCGTCCGAACCGTGACAAGAAATCGGATGAAGGCGCGATTAGCTCCATTGGAGAAATATAACTACCACCAACTCTACCAAACAGCAAGTAACCAGCAACGAGCCCCAGGGCTCCAAAAATCAAAGAAAGCTTCACAATAGTGTTCACCGTCAATTCTCCTTCCATTGTACCACAACAGGAGTATACCGCATTGGTAGCCCTTTGACGCAATTTTCCAGCTTGTGTATCATCACCCTTGGATACGCAGTTCAACTCGTTCTCAAAGGATACCCCCATATGAAACGGAAATTCAACTTCTCTGCTGGCCCGTCAACTCTGCCAGTGCAGGTTCTCGAAGAAATACAACGAGAGATCGTCAATTATCGTGGCAGCGGCATGTCGCTCATTGAGGCGAGCCACCGTGGCGCTGAGTACGAGGCGGTCCATAACGAGTGCATTGAAAATATACGCTCCCTGCTTGAGGTCCCGGCAAACTACCAGATCCTTCTCATAGGTGGCGGCGCAACTCTGCAGTTTGGTATGATCCCGCTCAACCTGCTGCAGTTTGCTGCCAAGGAACGCGCCGCGGACTACGTTATTAGCGGCGTATGGGCCAAAAAAGCTTACCAGGACGCTAAACAGCTGGGTACTACACACATTGCCTACGACGGGGCCGCAACAAACTACACCACCCTGCCAGAGACACTCAGCCTCTCCCAAGACCCGGTCTATCTGCACATTACATCGAACGAGACCATTGGCGGACTGCGGTGGGTAGACTGGCCGGATACCGGTGCAGTTCCACTTGTATGTGATATGTCGAGTGACATCATGAGCCGCCCTATTCCAGTTGAAAAATTTGGGCTTATCTATGCAGGAGCGCAGAAGAACCTGGGGCCAGCAGGTGTGACACTGGTAATTGTGCGCGATGATATCGTCCAGAGTTCTCCCGCGCAGCTCCCTGCGTACCTCCGTTACTCGGTTCATGCCGAGAATAACTCACTGTACAACACCCCTCCGGTGTTCTCAATCTATGCCATGAACCTGGTGCTACGCTGGGTCAAGAAACAGGGCGGCGTAAAAAAGATGCAGGAACTGGCCGAGCAAAAGGCCGAACTCATCTATTCCGCGGTAAACGAGAGCGAGGGTTTCTACACAACACCTGTTGATACAAGGTATCGCTCGCTCATGAACGTCGTGTTCCAGATTGCTGACGCTACGCTTGACTCAACCTTTATTGATGAAGCGGCCAAACATGGCATGGTAGGCCTCAAGGGGCATCGCAGTGTTGGTGGATTGCGTGCATCACTGTATAACGCCATGCCGGTTTCAGGGGCGGAAGCGCTCGCGGACTTCATGCGTTCCTTTGCGACTCGCCGCCGCTAATCCCGAGAGAATAGCCATGGAATTGTCTTGACGGCACGACCAAAGGAGCATAGTATTTAGGTGAGGGGCAACGCCGTAGGGTGTTGTCATGGAAAACAACGGTTGCAGGAGGCTGAATGGAAGAACCACCTATCTCTTTCGGCCGGTGTATCCGGCACCAAACACTGTTTTTTCAGGGCACTACGCCCTCATGAGTAAGTGAAATGTCCCTGAAGGGATTTCAAAGAGCCGGTAGTTAGTACCGGCTTTTTTGTGCCCTGTTCTCCATATGACCGGCCCACTGTTCTCTAACCAGCCTCAGTCACATTACGAATCTCAACTGGCTGTCGCGTTGACTCAATGACGTCACGCCAGAGACTGCTCTCCGGATCCACATAGTTCCTGCTTGTCACCGCAATAGGTATAGGCAGATGTACAAAATAATTATTGATAAGGCTTATGAGAATTTTCGTTTTGCCCGCCATTGCCGCGTGTACCGCGTTGTTGCCAAGCCGGGCACAGTATACCGAGTCGGTCGGGTCTGCGACCGCACTCCGTACGGTGTAACTTGGGTCGATATACTTCAAATTTACGTGCATGCCAATGGACTCAAAGTAGGCGTTGATCCGGTCCCGGAGATACTGCCCTATGTCTTCCAACCGCCGGTTGCCCGATGCATCGGTACCTGACCCGCCATTGAGCAGATTCTGTCCTGCACCCTCGGCAACAATAACCACCGCATGTTGTCGTCGTTCCAGGCGCCTCTTAAGGTGCTCTAGTAGGCCGTCGGCGCCCTCAAGATCAAAGGGAACTTCCGGAATAAGCACAAAGTTGGCCTCATGACACGCAAGTGCAGTATGGGCCGCAATGAAGCCCGACTCGCGTCCCATGAGTTTCACCAGCCCTATTCCGTTTATGGCCGAGTGAGCCTCTACGTGGGCACTAAACACCGCCTCTGTAGCCTTGGCAACCGCTGTCTCAAAACCAAAAGACTTTTGAATAAAGCGGAAGTCGTTGTCTATGGTCTTGGGAATACCAATAACCGCAATCTTAAGTCCACGCCGTTCAATTTCCTCAGCAATGCGAAGAGCGCCCCGTTGTGTTCCATCACCGCCTATAGTAAACAGCACATTCAGGTTAAGCCGTTGAATGGTGTCGACAATTTCCTCTGTTCGCTCACCTCCGCCGCGTGAGCTTCCCAGTATGGTGCCCCCAATCTTGTGGATATCGTCAACAACCCTCGGGTCGAGCTTCATTGGCTCCATATTGTACTGGGCTATCAGCCCCTTGTACCCAAAGCGAATGCCGCTAATGCGGGTTACCCCATACTGATGCCACAGACACCTTACAACAGCGCGAATAACGTCGTTCAAGCCGGGACACAGACCACCGCAGGTAACCACCCCCGCATGTACGTGGTTGGGAGCAAAGTAGATTTTTTCGCGCGGCCCGGCAATTTCCAGAAGCTCGTCTTCGTCATAACAACGGCTTCCAGCCTCCGGGTCGGTGTTCACATCAAAGATAATGCGCTCATTGTCGCTCACATAGTTTGCTAAGGAGTCCCCCGCGGTTGAGGAGTATCCAATGGGTGAGTGTACCTTTGCCTCGCCCAATGCCGAAACGCGGAAATCATAACTCATACTGCTCATCCCCTATCAGGTTATTCACGACGCAAACCTCAACGCTATCGACGAATAATCTCGCCGTTTTGAATAATCCGCTCCGCACTGTCTATGAGTGACTGAGGAAGGGAAATACCAATGCGTTCTGCGACATCGAGATTGAGAATCATCTCCATGGTGTCAGCGTCATCCACCAAAATTGGTGGGATAGTGCCGGGGCTTTCGCCCTGAAGGATCCGGTGAATGAGTTCGCCGGTGGTTCGCCCAATTCCATACCAGTCGAATCCCCAAGCAATCAACACGTCATTTGTCTCGGCGGAGCCGGGGTCGGCCGAAAGAACAGGAACTCCCGCAGCCATTGCTACCTCAGACAGCGCGCTCAGCGCTGCCACTACTTGATTGTCGGTGCTTACGTAGATCGCGTCGACGCGTTGAATAATTGACTGAGTCGCTTGTCGCACCTCAGATGGGTTGGTAATTGTTTGACTTATAAACTCAATTCCAAGTTCACGGGCCGCCGCCTCGGTCTGCTCGGCCAGGTACACCGCATTTGCCTCGCCACTTGAGTAGACATGCCCAAGCCGACGGATATCGTGAATCTCCATGAGCAGCCGAATCTGATCCTTAACCGGTGTTCGGTGCGTAACCCCTGCTATTCCAGGTGACCCCTGGTCAATGGCTTCCACCAAGCCCGCCGACACCGGATCGGTTATGGCGGTGTACACGACTGGAATGCCTTGTATTGCGGATTGCAAGGCTTGGGCGTTCGGCGTTGCAATACCAACCGCCACATTGACCCTATCGGCCTGGAATTTTGAGGCTATTTGGCGAGCCGCGGCTACATCGGCTGTTGAGTCCTGCCGGTCAAAACGAAGATCGGTATAACCACGTGCACTCAAGTCATCTATAATTCCTTGTTCCACTGCATCTAAGGCTGGGTGCGAAACAAACTTGGAAATTCCAATAACCGTTCCTTCGCGCTCTGCACTACCGCCAGCAAAAACCTGTACACCGCTCAGCAGCAGCATCAAACACATAACACTAACTATTCTCAATCGCATAATACGGCTCCTCTACACTGTCGTTTATCTGTCGTTTATCTGTCGTTCTACTATTCACTGTTCTCTGTTCGCTGGATATTCAGGCATCGTAGCATGCACACTCATTTTGGTGTAGGGTTGGCATCTCACACTGAGTCCGCAGACGAGCGCTCTGCCGACACACCTGACTCACGACGCTCACGGAGTTCAAAACTCGGGCAGTGACGTCCGGTTGCACGGTATACTGCAATGCTCGGGAGCATTTTTGTCTTGATCCCAAATACGGTGCAGGAACGGGGAAACCGTGGTTCCCAGGTGACGCGGAAATACCGGCATTGCAAGCAGTTGGGGTATGGTCTTCTGGTCATGGCACTCTTCAATGGAGACGACGCTTTACACTGCCGCCCTCTTAGCTTTAGTCTACCTTAGTATGCCGAATAACCACAAGGCGGTCCTCGTCGGATGCGCCGATGATACTGCGGGTTTGACCGAACACCAAGCCTCGCTCCAAGAGCTATCACGACTATGTTCAAGTGTCGATATACAGGCGTCCGAGCTTGTACTGGCTCCTCTGCGCTCGCCATCGCCACGCTATCTGCTGGGAAGCGGCAAGGCCGAGGAGATTGCGGAGCTTCGTCGTTCACGGGAGCTGGACTACATCGTCTTTGACAAGAATCTCAGCCCTTCACAACAGCGCAACTGGGAACGACTTGCCGAGTGTCCGGTTATGGATCGGCACGAGGTCATTCTTGAGATATTCCGCAGGCGAGCACGTACGCGGCAGGCCCAGCTCCAGGTAGAACATGCCGAACTTCAGTACAAACTGCCACGCCTCACACGCGCATGGACGCATCTCTCTCGGCAGCGAGGTGGCCGCCGTGGCACACGTGGCGAGGGAGAGAAACAGCTGGAACTTGACCGGCGCTGGATCCTTACTCGTATTAGCCGCGTTAAGCTGGAACTCACACGCATAGATAATCGCCAGAGCACCAAGCGGAAAAGACGCAGTGAGAGCCGCTTGCCCATAGGCTCTATTGTTGGATACACCAACGCTGGCAAGTCTTCTCTGCTCCGTACCATGACCGGCGCGGAAGTCTTGGTGGCGGACCGGCTCTTCTCCACCCTTGATGCCACAACGCGCACGGTGCACCCAGAGCAGGGGCCCCGCGTACTCCTCAGCGATACCGTAGGTTTCATTCGACACCTCCCTCATAGCTTGGTTGACGCCTTTCACTCCACTTTGGAGGAAACGGTACTTGCAGACTTCCTGATCCATGTGCTTGATGTATCGGTGCCAGAGTACCTTGAGTGTTTTGAGGCCACCTGCGATACGCTCCGCGAGTTGGGAGTACTTGAGAAGCCGACAGTTTTAGTTCTGAACAAAGTTGATGCGCTTTCCGATGATTTTGAACTTACCACCCGTAGAGAAAAGCTGGCGCAGTTGCATACCGGCCCTTTGGTTGTGTGTTCGGTGTTGAAAGGTCAGGGAATTGAACAGCTCAGCGCCGAGATTCGAGACCTCGCATTCGCCGAAGAGTCTAAGCGTTCATACCTTATTCCCATTGAACGCTATGACCTTGTTGCCCTCCTTCACCGTAGCGCAAGGATCTACCAAGAGGATGTCGAAGAGAATGCGTACAGCGTAACCGCCGGTGTGCCGTCTTCGATTGCGGAGCAACTAGAAGCGTTTCGTCTCACAAAGTAGTGGCGGAGCTAGAGACGCTTTGGGGTAACATGATATACAGTGACTACGAGGATGCTGATATGAAGGAAGAGCTTCTCTACACACACACCTACCCGTCGCCAATTGGCCCCTTGCACCTTGCCGTCAATAAGATAGGAAGAGTTATCCGCATTGGATTCACTCCCCTGCCGGAAACATTCACCACGAACCTAAGAGTTCCCTACCGCGTTGTCGAAAACAAATACGCATGTGGCGAGTTGGAGTATCAACTAGACGCATACTTTCGTGGTGAGCTCCAGGAGTTTACGGTGCTGCCCGAGTTGAGCGGAACCCCGTTTCAGCACTCTGTGTGGGCACGGCTGCAGAAGATTTCCTACGGCGAAACCGTGAGCTACGGGGAGATTGCACAGAAGATTGGGCGTCGACAAGCCGCTCGAGCGGTTGGTAACGCAGTTGCGAACAATCCGGTCCCCATTGTTGTGCCCTGCCACCGGGTTCTCCACAGATCAGGGGGTATTGGAAATTATGCAGTGCGAACTCTGCCACAGAGTGACGGCTCTGCAATGAAACGCCAGCTCTTAGAAATTGAAGGCAGTAACGTAGTTCTCAGGAGCGCACGTGCATCTGCATGAGCTGCACAAAGGCATGTATTCGCTTATAGATGGCAATCATGCGTTGATCTATGGGTTCCTCGCCTGCGGCTTCAATCTCTTTCCAGTTCAGTAATAACTCGGGATTTGTCTTCTTACGGTCCTCTAACAAAGCCTTGAGGTGTTTGGCTATGGTAATGAGGCCGTTTGCTGCCTCGTTAATCATGACCTGTGCCTCGGTGTTCACTTGCTTAAGGCCCTCGCGTATAAACCGAATGGAATTCTTGTCGCGCTCTACGACCCGCCCGAGCGCCTTCTTGAGTTTGGCACCGCGTTCCCCGTCATCCGCAAGCGAGTCGTCAAACTGCACAGCCTTGTCAGCAGCCTCCATCACTTGGTGAAAGCCGTCGGAAAGCTGCTGGGAGGAGATGTTGCTGGACCATTTCCCACGAACAAGGAGTAGATCACGTACTACCTCACGGATGTCTTTTTTGAAGTAGTCCAACAAAAAAGCTTTCATGTAGTTAAAGGCGGCGGCATGTGTGTATCCGGCCAACATTCGCT
>REEM01000052.1 GCA_007695055.1 Spirochaetaceae bacterium
AAGGGTATGAATCCAATAAATAGGGCGGTATTGATAAGATTGAATACGGTATGGAACATAGCAAGATGTGCTGGCAATACATGAATTGTCGCGAGATCGTAGGGCGAGCCGGGTAGCATGATGTCGACCGCACGAAGAAAGAATGGAAAGAGCGCGAGCATCCATAGCACGCCAACCACGTTAAAGATCAAGTGTGCACGGGCCGCCCGAACACCGTTGCGCGAGCCCCCAATAGCCGCAAGGTTGGCAGTGATTGTGGTGCCTATATTCTCACCCAGAATGATTGCCGCGGAGGTTGGATAGTCAATCCAGCCCGCAAAGGCCATGGTCAAGGTAATGGTCACCGCAGCCGAGGATGACTGCACAATAACGGTGAGGAGTGCGCCAAAGAGCAAAAACAGCACAACGGATAAAAACCCGTGCCCACTGAGACTTGCTATACGCTCAAGCAGTTCAGGATTGGCGCCGATGTCCGGAACCGCGTCCTTAAGGAAGCTTAGCCCCAAGAACAACAGGCCGAAACCGACAAAAACCTCACCAAGGTCGTTCCGACGGAGTTTCTTGTTGAATATGAGCACCGCACCTATACCGATAGCAGGCATAGCGGCGCCGGAAATATTTACTGAAAAGCCAAATACGGCGACAATCCAGCCGGTAACCGTGGTTCCGATATTGGCGCCCATGATGGCCCCAATAGACTGCGTCAGAGTGAGAAGTGAAGCATTCACAAAGCTGACAATCATGACGGTGGATGCCGAGGAGGACTGCACAAGAACGGTAATGAGGAAGCCCGTGAATACGGCGGTGAAGCGGTTGGTAGTAAACAGTCGAAGTATTGACTGTAATCGGTCGCCAGCAGCACGCTGTATACCCTCGCTTAAGAGGCGCATGCCAAAGACTAATAGGCCGAGGCTACCGAGAATATGGAGCAACTGGTACACAAACCCCATGCTATTCGAACCTGCCTCTACTGGATTTGGCCGGAGAAAAAAGCGAGCCATCCGAATCCTAACAGAGATCTAACACACCACACAACACTACCTGATAGTCCATGGTTGAATCGATTGGATAAGAACCGACGATTTTCCGTAATACCTTTTTCCTAAGCTTCTCATGCAGTATACTTGACCATGTGAGAACTCATGCCGAAAGCTACCAACCAGTCCCCAAACCCCTCTGCCGTCGTGTTACGTTGGCTACTGTGCTGCTGCTGCTGGTGCTCCTCCCAATTCCAGTCTTTGGGCACCCCCATGTATTTATTGACGCACGAGTCCAGTTAGATTTCAACGAAACTAGCCTCAAGGGCTTCTGGGCCGAATGGGAGTTCGACCGACTCTTCACCTCAATGATCGTTCTAGACTTCCGCGTACCTCGTGAAGGAGAGTTCAGCCGTGAGCAAATTCGAGCAATAGAGCAGGGAGCTTTCTCTAATCTGCAATACTACGACTACTTTGTATTTGTTGTGCATGAAGGTAAACGCATCCCTACCAACCGGGTAGAGAACTTCACAGCGTTTATGCGGAATGGCAGAATAGTGTATCGCTTTTTTGTTCCGTACGAAGTTGAACTCTCGTCGGACTATGAAAATATACGTATTCAGATGTACGATCACACCTTCTTTACCGACATAGCATTTCATGAAACCGAGCCTGTCAAAAGCACCGCAAACTCCAATATTGAGAAGCAGTTTGAGATACGCAGGGACAGGAACCAGAGAATTGAGTTTGACCCAACGGATACCACAGGGGCGCGCGAGGATGTCGAGTACAGCGGTGTAACCTATCCATATGAAGTTCAGCTTCAACTTCGTCGGCCATAACATGGTACTCAAGCTTTATAGTCTTGCGAATTCTGCCAACATGCTTCATTATTTGAGGTGTAACGTAGCACCTGGAGGTCCCTATGGGAATGTTTGATACTATCCTGCTTGAGAAAGTTACCCATTGTACGGCGTGTGGGGCACTTATTGAGTCGCTACAGACTAAGCAGTTCGGGCAAAATCTTGAGGAGTATCGCATAGGGGACATAGTAGAACCGTCCCCGGTAATCACCGGTATCATTACCGAGCAAATTTTTTGCCCAAAGTGCCGAAGCAGTGAGCAAACCGTCTACCTGACTATATGGCAGAGCCTCCTCACCGGAATATACGAGAATGTGGAATCCGCGGAAAAGGATCTGCTTGGCATAGATCGCTCAGATCTCCTTTCGCATTTGCTCCGTCACCAACGATCAGAGCGAATGTGGAGTCGCCGCTTTGAAAAACTCTATAACGAACTCACTCAATACCATGAGTACGAACAGGACACCGTAGAGGGAAGAGCCGCGGATCATGCATCGCTTAGGTATCTTCACATAACCGAACACTTAAAACAACCGGATCCGCTGGCAAGCATTTTGGAAAACCACAATGCCGACACCGAGGAGTTTTTCGAGCCCCAGGACTAAGAGTAGCTCGGGCGCTGCAACCATTCATCTCAGCAGATAGTCACACGCTACACGAGGACTAGAGCACTCATTCTCCCCGCCCTGCCTTCAATTCGGACACATAAGGAGTACACAATGGGGTATCCCCTCCGAAGCAACACAACAACTCAGGGACGACGCATGGCTGGGGCTCGGTCTCTGTGGCGAGCGAACGGCATGCAGGAGGAGCACTTTGGTAAACCGATTATTGCTATTGCCAACTCCTTTACTCAGTTTGTCCCCGGGCACATGCATCTGCATGAGGTAGGGCAACTGATCAAAACCCGCATTGAGAACGCCGGACTTTTTGCAGCGGAATTCAACACCATTGCAATTGATGACGGAATTGCCATGGGTCATGACGGAATGCTCTACTCGCTTCCTTCACGTGAGCTTATTGCCGACAGCGTCGAGTACATGGTCAACGCTCATAGGGCAGATGCGCTCATTTGCATTAGCAACTGCGACAAGATCACACCGGGAATGATGATGGCGGCAATGCGACTCAACATTCCAACCATATTCGTTTCAGGCGGTCCAATGGAGGCCGGACGGGTTGGTGAAAGCCGCTATGATCTCATAGACGCCATGGTCATGGCAGGCGATACCAAAGTCAGCGACGAAGCACTGCGCGAGGTGGAACTCAACGCCTGTCCAACCTGTGGTTCGTGCAGTGGTATGTTTACCGCCAACTCAATGAACTGTCTTACAGAGGCTTTGGGTCTTTCACTGCCAGGCAATGGGTCGGTGGTAGCGACCCATTCCGAGCGTCTGGCTCTCTTTGAGTCCGCCGCAGACCGTATTGTTGCAATGGCACACGAATACTACGACCAAGGAATTGACTCGGTCTTGCCGCGACGCATCTCTACCCGTGCTGACTTTCTCAATGCAATGACCCTAGATATTGCCATGGGAGGATCCACGAATACAGTACTTCACCTCCTGGCAATTGCCCAGGAGGCTGAAGTCAAGTTCACGCTTGAGGATATAGATCGTTTATCCCGTACGACTCCCTGCCTCTGCAAGGTAGCACCAAGTTCTTCCTACCACATGGAGGATGTTCACCGCGCGGGTGGAGTATTGGCTATCATGGGCGAGCTTGAACGTCTTGGGCTGATTAATCTTGAGACCCAGCGGGCCGACGGACTCTCGCTTGGCACCGCGTTGTCACAGTACGACGTCCGGCGCTCAAGCTCACTCCCCGAGGCGGCAACCCTGTACAAGGCCGCACCAGCAGGCGTACCGAGCCTTGAGCTTGGTGGCCAGGACACACAGTACGATGAGTTAGATCTTGACCGCGCACATGGCTGCATCCGTGACGGAGAGCACGCCTATGCGACAGATGGTGGGCTTGCAATTCTTTTCGGAAACATTGCCAAACGTGGGTGTGTAGTGAAGACCGCTGGCGTTGATGAGTCCCTGCTTCAGTTCTCTGGCCCCGCGCGCGTGTTCCATTCCCAGGATGCCGCTTGTGATGCCATTCTTGAGAATAAGATTGTCGCTGGTGATGTTATAGTGATTGCATACGAGGGTCCTAAGGGTGGGCCCGGCATGCAGGAGATGCTCTATCCCACGAGTTACATCAAAGCGGTTGGCCTGGGTAAGGCTTGTGCCCTCGTCACGGATGGCAGATTCTCAGGCGGAACCTCCGGACTCTCTATTGGACATGTTTCGCCCGAGGCCGCAGCAGGTGGCGAAATAGGTCTTGTCCGTGATGGTGATACCATTGAAATGGATATTCCGGCCCGTTCTATTCGGGTAAAACTGAGTGACGAAGAACTGAAAGCCCGCCGAGCTCAGGAAGAGAGCAAAGGCGAGCGACGATTTCGACCCGACCGCCGGAGAGAAGTGCCCCAGTCCCTTCGAGCGTATTCTGAGCTGGTCAGCGGAGCGGATTTGGGTGCAGTTCGTCGTCGCTTCACAGACTAAAGAGCCAGAGCAACCAAGTCACGCGCTGAACCGCTCCCTCCAGGAGGCGGTTCAGCTACCTGGCCGCCAGATTCGCGTGCAGTCACGTCCGTCATTTTTTGCCCGATAAAGGGCCTCATCTGCTCGCGCTACGAAATCATCAACTTCAATATTTCCATCCGGTACCAGTACGCTCAGACCAATGCTCACGGTAACGGGAGTCGATCGGCGAATGCGATCATGAACTAGCTCAGCAATTATCTCCGCACCTTGTTCGTCAGTGTTGGGGAGAACGACCAGCAGCTCCTCGCCCCCATAACGCGCGGCAAAGTCCCCAGGCCTGCGCACAGCAGCGCTAAGCACATTGGAAACAGCCTGCAAACAACGGTCGCCAGCTATGTGTCCATTGTGGTCGTTGTAGTTCTTAAAGTGGTCAATATCCAGTAGCAACAAGGTAATTGGAGACTCTTCACGCCGGGCTCGTACAATTTCAGAGGAGAAGTGCTCCTCGAAATAGCGACGGTTGAAAAGCCCGGTCAGCGGATCATGAATTGAGAGTCGTGTGAGTTCAAGGTTTGCAACTTCAAGTAGCGCGTTTGTTCGTTCAAGTTCGGCATTCGCCGACAGCAATACTCGGTTCTCCCGCAGTCGCACAGCGGCGAAGAGAATCAGCAAACCGGCAAGAGCATAACCGACCCGGGCCGGCGCAGTACGCCACCAGTACTCCGGAACGATAACCTTTACCTCGGCAAGAGCCCCTCGACTGCCGTCGACAGAATGAACCGCCTCTACCTGGAAGCGGAAGGTGCCGGGTGGAAGTGCCGCGTAGCTCACCGTTCCGTGTTCGTCAGAGCTTACCCAGTCGTCGTCAAAACCAGCAAGCCGATACCGATAACGGTACGCGGCAGGAGCATTATAGTTGAGACCGGCAAACGAAAATGATATGGTGCGCACCCCAAGTGTCAGTTCAATTGTGCGGTCATTGTGGCTCGGTCTGGAGGTCGGCGGTTCACCCGTATAGGTGAACACATCGGTAATGTGGAGTTGTGGCACCTCGGTCTCGGCTACGCGGAAGCCGGCAGGTATCCGAACGAGCCCCTCGATACCGGCAAAGACAATTGAACCGTCGAAGTCGCGGAGACGTCCATAGTTGTATTCTATCAACGGTAGACCACTTTGCTTGTCGAGCGCCTGCGCGTGGGAGTCCTCGGTATGATAGAGCGAGATACCGCGACCAGTAGCCAACCACAGTCGTCCAACATCGTCCTCAAGAATTGCAATGAGCGTATTGTCACTCAGGCCATCACGCTCGGTTACATGCGTGAAGGTGTTGGTCTGGGCATGGTACTGGCTCAAACCACCGCTGGAACTACCAATCCACAGCCGCCCCCGGCGGTCTTCAAACAGCGTCCTTATGGCAGAACTGGAGAGACCTGTGGGGTCGCTTGGGTCATGCTGATAACACACGAGTCCCTCGGTTCCAGCATCATGTCTACAGAGACCATTGTTGGTAGCGATCCAGGTTGCACCGTTTTCAAGCGGGAGAATGTCATACACTAAGTTATCGCTCAGTGAACCGGGTACATCCGAGTCATGGCGAAACGAAATTTGGTCTCCGGTCCGTGGATCATACCTGAGTACCCCTGAGTTATAGGTGCCAATCCAGTAACGGCCTTCATGGTCTTGGGTCACCGGGTATACAACGTTCTCCGGCAGCTGAATATCCGGATAGAAGTCGCGCCCCCACTGCTCAAAGTCATTGCTCTCAGGGCGGTAGCGCTGTATTCCACCCTGTGTCGCTATATAAATTCGACCCTCAGGGCTTTCGTGGATCCGGTTCACAATGTCGTTGGCCAAGCTGAACTCTTGATCCGGATCATGGCGATAGTGGTGCACATTGGCTTCGTTCGCATGCGCCGAACCCGGCGAGTCGCCTTGATCAACTGCTACGAGGCCTCCGCCGTAGATACCAATCCAGAGGCGGTTCGTTTGGTCCCGGTGTATGGCCTGTATACGGCCGCGTGGAAGAGCCGGGAGGCCGGGGAATCCAAAGTCTCGTCTGTTGGGATTGACCGAATGTACACCAGCTCCGTTGGTACCAATCCACAGATTCCGGCGTGAGTCTTGGTAGAGTGAGTAGACAACGTTGTGAGCCAACTCACCGCCGCTCTCGCTGTAAGCAAAGGAGTGCAGCTTGCCTTCTGCGTCCACCGCAAAAAGCCCACCGCCCCAGGTAGCAACCCAGAGTGTGTCGTCATGCGTGCGCACAATGGTATACACGCGGTTATCCGGAAACTCGGTTCGCGTGGTGTCGCCAGAAGCCGGACTGTAGCGGACAACGCCGCCCTCCCAGACCCCAAGCTCCAACACCCCGTCCGGGCCCTCAATAATGCGCATGACCGGATCGCTCAGCATGGGGTCGGACTTAGCAACGACCTCGCGGCTTTGAGGGTCAAAGCGTGACAGGCCGCCGTTGCTGCCAATCCATAATACTCCTTGAGCATCAAGATGAAGCGACCGGACAATAGAGCCGGGAACGGGGTAATGGTGAATGCTTTGAAGCTCTGGGTCGTAATAATCAAGTCCGGCCGAGGTACCAATCCAGACACCGCCGTCCTCCAAGGGAAGCACTGCAATGACTAGATTGCTTGACAGCCGGAGTGGGCCAGCAGATTGGGAGTCCTCGAAATGTCGGAACTCGCCGCTCTTCTGGTCAAAGCGAACCAAACCCCTATAGGTACCGAGCCAGAATACATCAGCATCTGCATCATAAGCCATGGTCTGAATGAGGTTGTGAGCTAAGACATTATCCTCAAAGGGCTCATGCCTATAGGTGCGGAAGTTCTGGCCGTCGTAGCGATTAAGGCCGCCCTGTGTGCCAAACCACATGAAACCGTGTTTGTCCTCAACTACTGAGGATACGGCCTGATTTGACAAGCCGGAGTCACGATCAACGAGGTCGAACAACAGCTTCGACTCGCGCTCGAAAAAATCCCGTGTATACACCTTAGCGGTCGTAAGTGCGAAAACAGAGATGAGGAGCATCAAGATCCGGAGCTTCATGAATCACGCATCCTTGCTTCGCACTATACCAATTCTCAACTTATGTGAACAGAACAGAAGTTACGCGATCCATTAGCCAGCAGGGGAAGCATCCTTAGGAAGACCCCTGCCCGGCAGCCGCGGGCTGAGCCCAAGTGAGAACGCAGCAGCGAGTACCCCGGCGACAAGATAGAATATGAAGGTTGTACTGTAGGCCCGCATTCCTACACCATGAGCATCCAAGCCCGCTTGAAGAATTACCCCCCCTATGGCGGCACCCAACATTGAGCCACCGAAACGTACCATGCTGTACAGGCCCGCGGCGGCACCTGCCTGCGACTGTGGTGTAGCTGCCAAGGCATAGATATGGAGTGCTGCCAGGCAGAGGCCAGCGCCCAGGCCGTGAATCACAACCGCAATAAGTACCGGTGCGGTGGACGCACCCTCGGGGAGAAGGAGAAACATAGCCATTGCCGCCACCTCAATGAGGAGGCCAAGAACTATCTGCGTCCGACGGCCACTGCGGTCAATCATAACGCCGCCCAGACGCATGGTAAGGAGCAGCGCAGTAGCATGCAATGTCAGCACCAGACCAACGGCCGAGGCCGGGTACCCATGCAGATCGGTAAGAAGCAAGGGCACGACAAAGGAAACGCCGCCCATCATCATCATGCGAATGCTTACGCACAACGAGGCCAGGCTGAAATTACGGTTTCGGAAAAGCCGGAGATCAATAAAGGCGTCGGAACGTCGGGCCTCATGTACCACGAATGCTAAGCCAGATAGGACCGCGACCGCGGCGAGCCTGAAATCTCTAAAGGGAGCAACACCGGTAACCAGTCGGCTCGAGGTGAAGAAGACGAAGGAAACCACGGCGACCTGGAAGAGGACAACCCCCACCCAGTCAAAACTCGGAAGAAAGCTACGCGCCGAGCGCCGGTCGACGACATCTGGCAGACCCCTTGAAACCCCACGAACGGCAAGAAGGCCAAGCACCAATGCGGGCAGCAGGATAAAGCGCCATGAGACAACATCAATGAGAAGTCCCGCAGCGGGTGGCCCCAGGATACCAGCGACCGGCCCAATTGAGTTCCAGGTGCCGAGCGCCTTACCGCGTGACTTGCTCGGCACATGCTCAAGGATGAGCGCCATTGAGAGCGGGTTCACCCCTGCCGCACCCATACCTTGTACAACACGCGCCGCAAGTAGGAATCGAAAATCCTGAACGAAGGCCAGCATGAGACTTCCGGCAAGAAAGAGAACAATGCCGAACACCAGGAGTCGTTTACGTCCAACAGCGTCACCGAGCCGTCCATACAACGGCATACAGAGCATAAAGGGCAGCGAGTAGGCTACCAGTAACCACGCGGCTGCATCGGCTCCAAGCCCGTAGCGATCACGAATGACCGGTACGGCGACCGCAAACATCGCCATGGTCATAATTACCATAAGACTTGGAATCATGAGGGCAGAGACTACTCCCGACTCGGTGGCGACCGTCGGCGGACTGGTTCCGGGGTTGGACTCGGAAGAGCTAGAAGATGTCGACATCAAATAAGCATAGACCGGGTTCGGCTTTGAGGCAAGCGACTCGCCAAGGGTCGATTTCCTCCAAATTGACGCCACCCCTCTTGAGATTCGTGTGCGGGTGTTTTAGGTTAGTATTAAGGAGTTTTGTATGACGGTAGAAGAAAACAAAGTTGTGAGCATTAACTACACAGTTCGCAATGAAAAAGGCGAGGTGCTTGATACATCTGAGAATGGTGAACCACTGAACTACATCCACGGAACCGGATCGGTTATTCCGGGACTCGAAGACGCCATGTCCGGCCGTAACAAGGGGGACTCTTTCTCAGTGGAGGTGGAACCCGAAGCAGGCTACGGGCAGTACAACGAGGAGCTGGTGTTCACTGTTGGCAAGGACCGCTTCCAACAGGGCGTTGACGGACTTGAGGTCGGCAGCCAAGTGCAGGCACAGACCGCCGATGGTGGTGTGCAGGTACTAACCGTGCGCGAAATTGGCGATGAGGAAGTGACTTTGGACGCAAATCATCCGCTGGCGGGTGAAAAGTTGCATTTCGACATCACCGTCGAGGAAGTCCGTGACGCGGAGGATGAAGAAATAGAGCACGGTCACGTCCACTAAGAACCACTCATTGAGCTATTGAGCCACGGATAGAGACCGTACTGCGAGAACGCCGCGGGTTGTAGAGCGACCCGCGGCGGCATTCAGCCTCAGTCCCTTGCGGCAGTTACTACTCGTCCTCGGTACTGGAAGACTCAAGCGCCCATAGCTTAACCTTCCGCGCCAGTTCTCGACCACGCTTACGAACAAGACTCAAATCTTCCTCGGTAGGACGACCATTGAATTCAACTGGCTCGACAAAGTCCCAGTTCATTTTGTTCTCGGTCAGGATCTTATCGAGCTCGCGTTGTGCACCGCCAGACCAGCCATAACTGCCAAAGCGAAATGCCTTGCGGTTGTAGGCCTTTTTCTTACCGATCTCGTCAATGACCGAGTGCATCGGTGGGAACATTTTGTATTCGTAGGTAGGCATCCCCAAGGCTACACCGGAGCACTGCCACACGGAGTCCAGCACGTGACTGAGATTCGACTCAGGTACCCTGTGTACCCGCACAGGCACACCCTCGGCCTCTATTGCATTGACCAAGGGCCTTACCGCCATCTCGGTCATGCCGTACATGCTGCCCCAGATCACCGCTACCTCAGGTTTTGCTGGCCCTTTGGAGTAGGCCGCTAAGCGTTTGTAGTCACGAATAATTCGGTAGGGGTCACGGCGCCAGACAATGCCGTGCCCAGGCGCAATAACCTTCACATCCAGTGCCTCTACCTTTTCTATTGCCTTGAGGGTTGGGTACGAGAAGGCAGCGACAATATTCGAGTAGTAGCGCTCGGTCTCACGTTGGAAGAACTCAATGAACTCCTCCCCAAGCGTGTCGTCGTAGGGCGCGTCATCGGATACGCTCCCAAAACTGCCAAATGCATCACACGGGAAAATGGTTCGGGAGAGCGTATCAAAGGTCGCCATTGTCTCGGGCCAATGGACGTTTGGAATGTCTTCAAAGGCCAGTACCCTGCCCGCGCCGAGATCCAGGGTATCACCGCTCCCCACCGTGACCACGTTATCTACGATACCATAGAAGGCGTCCAGGAGCTTTTTTGCCTTGACGCTGCAGTAGATCGTGAACTCACCCTTAAGTGCCTTGAAGGCGTCGAGCCACCCGGAGTGGTCCGGCTCCATGTGGTTGATAATGACATAGTCAATGTCCTCAAG
Organism: Spirochaetaceae bacterium; assembly: GCA_007695055.1. GTDB lineage: Bacteria > Spirochaetota > Spirochaetia > DSM-27196 > SLAA01 > SLAA01. The sequence continues at coordinate 10,710 of REEM01000052.1, forward strand.
CTTAACGTTAATCTCATCAAGCTTTGCGAACAAGGTTTCGGGGACGCCGTCCCAGTTGCAGACCCCGTCGATAATTGCGCACTTCTCACCCTTAACGATGTATGAGTTAAGTGAAACTCCGTTTGGAATGGGCCAGAAGCCCTCGAATAGGATGTCCTCGATATTCGCCGACAAGCGATATACGCCGGGCACCACCTCGCTCGTTTTCATGCGGACCTCTTTGGTTTTGATTATCCTTCACGATACTACCCACGCGACATGAAAGCAAGGGAAGCGCTTCTGACCTCAACGCCAAGGAGGCTACAAGCTCAGGCTACAAGCTCAGGCTACAAGCTCAGCTCGTCGGCGAGCTCACTCTCCACCTGCTGAATGACCTGCTCAAGCTGCGCCTGCTCTCGCTGTAGGCCCAAGTCTCTATACAGCCGCAATGCGTTTCGGTAGGCATCTAAGGCCTCTTCTCGACGGCCTTGCGACCCGAGAATGCCCCCTTGCACAGAGTAGGCCCCTGCCAAGCGTCGATTGGACTGTGAGTCACGCAAATTGTTGATGGACACCTCAATAATGCGGGTCGCTTCGCCAACCCGACCAAGAAGCAGGAATACTCGAGCAAGCTCGGTACCCGCCATTCCGGCACCGCTGCGTGAGCCGGCACTCAGGAAGTTGGTAATGGCGTTCTCAAGGTAACTCACCGCGGCCATTGGGCGGCCGAGATTCATGTAGGTCAAGCCGATATTAAATGAGGTATTTGCATAGTCATGCAAATTGTTGGTTCGCTCGTAATACTCGGAGGCCGCCTCGTACTTCTCGAGTGCGCGATCAAGTTCACCCAAACCGATGTAGTAGTTACCGTAGGTCCGCAGAACAGTGCCCATGCCATTGTCATGTCCCTGGGCCTCATAAATACCACGGGCTCGGTCAAGGAGGCCCGGCACAGGATCAAGTTGGCCAAGTTTGTAGTTGATCATAGCAGCCTCAGCCAGGGCGGAGGCGAGGTGTAACTCGTCGTCAAAATAGTCTTCAAGCTCTAGGGCTCGATCAATGCTCCGCTGGCCAGCCTCCAGCATTCCGTATCCATGTTGTACAGAAGCCAAGAGTCGCCGTGAGTTGAGCTCCTCTACAGGCAGTCCTAAGGTGCGGTAGTTCTCACCAGCGTTTCCGAGTAGGCGAATTGCTTCTCGAGCTCTCCCCTGTTGGTAACGAGCCAGTGCCAACAGCTCAATCAACGCGGCACCGTCTGCATGCGGAGCTGCGGCATCGGCCCTCACTCCAAGGTACTCAAGAAGCGGAACAGCTCGCGGCCCATCCTGTGCCTGCAACAACTCTTGCACAAAGGCTACACCATGTACAAAGGCACGCTCGTCTGTTTCGCGCTGCAATACCCTGGACGCGCCCTCCGGCCCTGCCTCCCTGAGTTCATTCAGCAGCCTCTCATTCAGCGTATCCGCAGCAATGACTGGAGGGCGCATGCTCATAACCAAGCCCAGTACCAGCAGAAGAACCAGCATAGGAATGGCTTTGGGAATTAGGGTAACGTGCGTTCGAGGACGTGCTCTCATTCCTAAAACCTCGTATACTTGAGCCTGGGAGTCAAGTCCTTCGCTCGTGGCCCACGGTACTCGGCCCGCGGTACTCGGTACTCGCTCCTCAGCCCGCGGTACTCGGCCCGCGGTACCCGAGTGTCAACCCAGATTAGAGGTGACATGCGGCGACACACAAACTATTATTCGGGTACGGCATGCTGAAACTACATCTTCATTGGCAGAAACACAGATACTCACCACGACACCCAGCTTACCCAGGCGTGGTATTTCTTATTGCATTGCTTATGATACATCTGAGCCCATTCCAGCTCGTGGCCGAGGAGCCATCTGAGGGAGGTGAGCCAGCCTCGGACAGAAATAACACTGTGCTGGAGTTCAGCGGCAGCGAACCCACGGTGGCATTGGTGCTCTCCGGAGGCGGGGCACTTGGCTTTGCCCATATTGGGGTTATTGAACTCATAGAGGATTTAAATCTTCCTATAGATATTGTGGTTGGCACCAGTATGGGAGCAATTGCTGGCGGTCTGTACGCTACCGGATATAGTGCCCAAGACATGGCCGAGGTTGTCGGCGGCATCGACTGGATCGGGATATTTGTGGAGACCCCAGCCCGTAGTCGCTTTAGCTTTCGGGAAAAGGCAGACTCCCGCGTATATGTTGCGCGCGTAGATTTTGAACGCAGCGGCGGCCTCATGCTCTCACCAGGCATTATTAGTGGGCAACGCGTTCTGAATCTCCTGGCATTACTGACCGTCGAGTACGCCGACGAAGACGACTTCGACGCCCTACCCCGACGCTTCCGAGCCGTAGCTGCCGATATCGGAACCGGGGAAGAAGTCGTGATAGATTCCGGGTCCCTTGCCGCGGCAATGCGCGCATCCATGGCGGTACCGGGTGTGTTTGAACCCATTGAACTCAACGGACGAATGCTGGTTGACGGTGGCATTGTCAATAACTTGCCAACCGACATTGCCAAAAGCCTGGGCGCCGACATCATTATTGCGGTGGACCTTGAACCTGAGCTACGCCCCGGAAAGGACCTTCGCGGCGTCTCGGACGTCACGGCCCAAACACTGTCACTCTTAATTGACCGCAACAAAGAGGGGAAACGAGATATTGCCGACATTGTCATATCCCCTGATCTCCAAGGCTATACCGCAGCAAGCTTTGGAAACTCACCCGAGCTCATTGAGCGCGGGCGCGCAGCTGCAGAACTCCATAGAGAAGAACTTGAGCAGTTAGCGGAACAGATCAAAGCGGTACGAGGCAGGCCAGAGCGCGTAGAGCGCAAACGGCTGCGGGAAGTAGTCCTGAGCGGTGTACGCATAGAAGGAGCCGTTCCCCAGGACGCTCAACGCATTCGTGACCTCCTAGATCTCCAGGTAGGTAGTCCTATTCAACTTGAACAGCTTCATTCCCAGGTCGCTGAACTCACCAACGAGACAGCGTATCGTTCGGTACGCTACGACCTTAGTCGCCAGGATGAGTCCCAGGCCGAGCTTCGCATCATGCTCGAACCAAGACGCCAATCTGACTATCTTATTCGACTTGGCTTTGCCTATGAATCCCACTTCACCGACATTGATGAAGAGCAGTTTGTGCTTGCCCTCAACGCTGCTGCAACAGGACTCACCACAACCGGCTCGCAGCTGTCTCTAACCCAAGAACTTGGCCGTAGCCAACGCACCCTACTGGAATACCATCAGCCAATTGCTGGACCGTACTACATCCACGCACTGACGCGCTTAGACAACCTCCTTACAACACAGCATGAGACCGGTGACCCAAACGAGCAGTACCGTACTACCGCTGGCACGGCGGAAATGCGCGCCGGGCTAACCCTCTTGAGCTACGCACATATGTACCTGGCCTACAGTGTAGCTGGGGTCTATTCGCGACCACGATATAGCAAGGATGTGTCCGAGCCGTCCTTCGAAGGACGTGTTGCTGGCATGACCGCTGCGTTTGAGTTTGACTCACTAGATCGGTTCCCCTTCCCGGATCGAGGCGCCTACTACACGATGCGCTTCAGCGACTATGCAGACCACTTTGGAAGTGAACTCGAGTACCGCCGTGCTGGCATTAACTATCGACGCTACTTCTCACTCACTGACCGAAACGTCGTTTCACTGCATCTGCGCGGCGAGGGATCATTCGACACCCAAGCTCCAATCTGGGACTCGGCCTGGCTTGGTGGTCGTGAAGATCTATTTGGCTATGACCGTTTTGAACGCCGCGCACACCACTTAGCACTGGCTGGCGTGGAGTACCGATTCCGGCTGCCGAATCTCCCCGAACCAGCGCGTGAGCGGGTTTTCATTGCGCTCAGAGCAAACGCAGCGGCTCGAAGTCTTGGCGACGGGTACGACTTCCTCAATGATCTGGGTACGGCGAGCACCGAGAACCTGGATATACTCTGGGGCACCGGACTTGGACTTGGTGTACGCACCCCCATTGGGGCGGTTCAGGTAGACGCCGCTCTACGAGACGGCCCGGAGCTTCGGTTCTATGCATCGGTGGGCAACCACTTTTAGGCGGGGGCGCACCCAAAATAGGGAGCCTTTCGCCAACCCTGGCTCTTATGGTAGGCTGAAACATCATGCATACAACCGAAAAGCAGGTGCTCCGGCTAGGTATTGCGGGGCATGCCTTAGTTCACCTTTTTGAAGGCGTCACACCGCCCCTTATTCCGCTGCTCGCCCGTGAGTTCAACACCAGCTATCTGGCTCTAGGCGCGGTTGTCACGCTCTTCGGATACCTTTTTGGCTTTGGCTCAATTCCGGCAGGCTACCTCACAGACCGAGTCGGGCCGCGCCGCCTCATTAGCATATATCTTGTTGGCGCTGGCGTAGTCTCTCTGCTGTTTCCCCTTGCTCGTTCATTGTTGATGTACGCATTCTTCACCGCACTCATTGGACTGTTCGCCAGCAGTTATCATGCCGCAGGCAACACCTTGATCAGTCGCACGGTGAGCGAGAAAGGCAAGGCCTTTGGCATTCACGGAATAGCCGGAAGCATAGGCACTGCTCTGGTGCCAGCCCTTGCCGCCGGGTTGGCGGCGCTTGGTGGGTGGCGCGCTCCGCACCTTGTGTTTGGTGTGTTGAGTATTGGACTCGGAGTTCTGTCCCTGCGAGTACCAGAAGCCCCGGCCGCGATCGCCCCCCAGACACCCGCTCCCACATCGACCACCTCAGCCACATCGACCTCTTCTGCTGCCTCTGCTGCCTCAGCCACGGCCGCCACCTCTGCTACTCCTGCTGCAGGACCCAAAGCCAGGCGGCCGCTCGGGCCTGTTCCGGCGCGCTACCTTGTAGCCTTCTGGCTTGGTACCGGCCTGTTCGGACTCGCCATGCGCGGAGTACTGACCTTTCTTCCTGCATACCTGGGAGAGAGTTTTGCACTGTTTGGTGAGGGAAATGGGATCGATATTGTCACTCTCGGCGGGGTCAGCGCCACAGTAGTACTGCTATCAGGCGCGGTGGGGCAGTACCTTGGAGGAATTGCCGCGGACAAGTATAGCGGTGAGACCTTGTATGTGCTTATTCTGCTCATGTCTTCGCTGCTCCTCCCCTTTATGGCCCTGAGCTCGGGTTTCGCATTAGTTGCAATTGGAATAGTGTTTGCACTCTTCGGCTTTGCCGTACAGCCGGTACAGAACTTTCTGCTTGTCAGGTATGTACATCCTGAATCTCATGGAAAGATGTTTGGCATACACTTTTTCCTCGTCTTTGGTGTGGGCTCGGCTGGTGCGGTTGTGTCAGGATACCTGGCCGATGTATTTGGACTCGCATCTGTCTTCCTGGGAATGGGGTTATTCTCGACTGTCGCAACCCTGTGCATTTTGTACCTACACCTGAGTGTTCGGGCGGGACTGCCTGCAAGCCCGGTCACTCCCACGGAGGTGTCTTAAGCCATGCCTGAACTTCCTGAGGTGGAGAACACCGTCAACGATCTACGAGAGGCTGGCATAACCGGTAGCCGCATCACCGCGGTTACGGTCACCTGGTCACGCACTGTAGGTGGCGACTCGGATGCCTTTTGCAGTCAACTACATGGCCGCAAACTCCAAACTGTCACCCGGCGTGGAAAGTTCATTGTACTTATCTTTGACGGCGACCTGGTCGGACTCCTACACCTCCGTATGAGTGGACGCCTCAGCATTGAGGCGTCCGAGACTTTGTCGGGTGCTTACGACCGTGTAACCCTGGCACTTGATTCTGGGAAAACTGATTCCGGGACCCCTGAATCCGGCCGGGAGTTGCGTTTTCACGACCCTCGAAAGTTTGGTCGCTTCTTGCTGTACAGCAGTGCAGACGCTGATCAGGTGCTCAGCAGGCTTGGAGTGGAGCCACTCGACCGGAAAGCCTTCTCGCTTGAGGTGCTCAGCAGGCAACTCAAGGGGCGACGGCGGAGAATTAAGCCTTTACTGCTGGACCAGCGCGTTGTGGCTGGACTTGGAAATATCTACGCAGATGAAAGTCTGTGGGAAGCTGGTATTCATCCGGCACGCAGCGCCGCATCACTCCAGCAAGGGGAGATTGGAGCACTGGTAGCGGCAATACCGCGCGTGCTTGAACGGGCCCTTGCCGCGGGAGGCACCAGCCTTGGCAAGGGACAAAGCAATTACCGGCTTCCCTCGGGTAGAAGCTCCAAAGGTCAGAACGGACTGCAGGTTTACGGCCGAGCCGGTGCCGCATGCTCACAATGCGGTGGAAGCATTGCCCGCAGCATGTTGGCGCAGCGCTCAACTCACTACTGTCCGCGGTGCCAACCCGAGGCTCGGATCCGGGGCGTTCTGCTGGACATGGACGGCACCATGATAGAGACTGAGCGCATCCTCATTGGCTCTTTTCAGCAGGCAGCTGCGGAATGGGGGCTTCATTTGGCCTATGAAGACCTGCTCGCTACCATAGGCAAGACAGCAGAGGTTTCACGCGAGATTCTTCGGGAGATGTTGGGTGAGGTGGTGAGTTTTGAACGCTGTAGTAAGCGAGCCGAAGAGTTGGCGATGGAAGCCATTGCGCTCCAGGGCATTGCGCGGCGGCCCGGTCTGGACGAGTTTCTGGACGAGCTCAACCGCCAAGGCATTCCGCACGCCGTCGCAACCTCTACCCACCGCCGCGAGGCAGAGTATATGTTGACACAGGCTGGCATCCGCGACAGATTCAGCACCGTGGTGTGCGGCGACGAGGTCAGCAATGGCAAACCCGCGCCGGAGATCTATCAACGAGCGGCCGCACAGCTTGGCTTAGAAGCACGCGACTGCCTTGCAATTGAAGACTCAGAGCCGGGCATCAGAGCAGCGGCAGCCGCGGGCGCTCACGCCGTCCTTATTCCGGACTTGGTTCAGCCGAGTTCCCGAGCACGTTTTGTGGCAGCTCGTGTATGCGCCACACTTGCTGAGGTGACAGCCTTACTACGCGAAGGCGCTTTGCTCTACACACCTTAGGTGTATTCCCTCCTTTTCCTTGGTCTGTGTGTGCGTTATATTGAAGAGGAATGCAGAATCTGATTTGCCGAGCTCTGATTTTTCTGGCTCTGTTTTTCTCCATCTCGGACCAAGCTATGGCTCTTGAGGAGATTGAACACGGTACGCAGGAACTCAACGGGCCTCAGTTTGATCCACTAGGCGGCCTTGCAGAGTCGGTTGCCTCGGTCGAGGTCTATGAGCACCAGCCCGGAGTAGCTCCCACCTCAGAGCCGGTTGCACGTTTGCAACAGACTGCCTCCGGCACTACAGAGCACCGTAAGATGGGCTCATCACCCTTAGACACAGACAGTTCCACGCTTGTCCGAAACTACGACACCGACGGACTCCTTGTCCAGGAATACACTGTGGACACTCTCGGTATCAAACAACAACGCAAGGCCTTTCTCTACGATGGACATGGGCGCATCCAACAAGTTACCAATTATCAGCGCCAGGACGCGGTCGAGAGCGCGCTCGTTTTCCTGTATGCCGAGGATCTTTTGGGCGAGGTTGCGGTCTACGAGGCCGACGGTAGGCCCCGCTGGCGACGAGTGTATGAGTATCCGGAGGAGCATGTAGTCAGATGGTCCTTGCTTCATGCTGACGGAAGGCTACAGCAGGCTGGTGAGTTCATCTATGACGAAGCGAGCGTGCTGCAAGAGCACCGGAGTCTGGACGAGAACACCATGCTCACCGAGCGCAGAGTCTTTGAATACGACAATGAGAACCGCGCCGTAACAATCTCTACCTTCGACGCAGACAAGGAGCTGATTGAGAAGTACAGCTTCGTATATGACAGTGCAGGAAACCTTCTACGTCGGGTTATTGAAGACGGGAACGGTCACCCTGTATCCGTGACTCAGTATCGCTACACCTATGATGAACACGGAAGTTGGATACGGGTAGATACATTTCTTGTTGAGGCGCGTCGTGAACGGCCATTTCAGGTACGGCAAAACGTACTCACCCGAGACATCAACTACGACTCGTCAAATTGAAAGGAGCTTTATTGGTGTCACATATTTTTGTGGTTGAGGACAACACTCTCATTCGGGAAGGAATTCGCGACTATCTCGCAATTGAGGGAGATCAGGTTACCGAGTTTGACAGTGTAGCCGGGGTGCTTGAGGGCGTGCGAACCCGCAGTCCAGATCTCTTAATTCTGGATATTATGTTGCCGGACGGCAACGGCCTCCGGCTTGCAAAGGATATTCGAGAGTTCAGCGACGTACCTATACTTTTCCTCACTGCCAAAGACACCGAGTCGGACCGCATCACCGGTTTCGAGGTAGGCGGAGACGACTACGTAGTAAAGCCCTTCTCGCCCAAGGAGCTCGTGCTTCGCACACGCGCGCTTCTGCGCCGCACGGCCGAGAGCAAACCCGAACATGCTCGCCACAATGCCTTCGTGTGTGATGGTCGGACTCTCCGCCTGGATGACACCACACACAAAGACTACCTTGACGACGAGGAACTCCATCTCACAATCTCTGAACGTCGCATACTGCGACGACTCAGCGAGGAACCCGGCCGGGTAGTGAGTCGAGAACGCATATTAGGTGACTGTCTCGACTACATTCACGACGGTTCACACCGGACTGTCGACACCCATATTGCCAATCTGCGTGCCAAACTCGACTCCGGAGACTGGATTGAGACGGTGCGGGGAGTCGGATACCGCTTTCGAGGCGCCCCTGCATGAAGACTCTTTTCGCGCGTTCCTTTGCTGCCTTTTTTGTTTCGCTTCTGCTGTTGGTACTGATCATCCTTGCTGTGTTCTTGTTCGGAATGCGCCGATCAATTGGCGACTGGAACATGTATCGGCGCCAAAGTCTTCAGAATATCATTGTTCCAAGCCTCAACGAACTTGCACGCCGCGAAGGAGGACTCAACCCGAACTCGGTGGAGCGTGAACTGTCTCAGTTCCTGAACCCCAATCAGTATGTCTACGTCTTTGATGCTGAACGCCGACCGGTCTTTCTCTACCACGGCGGTGAACGGCGTGCCATTGGTGATCCTGAGGTCGTGGAGGAGCTTATTTCGCCCCTAGAAGAGCGTGGAGCCATGCCAGCCGCACTCTTTGATGGCGATATAGTCATTGGATTTCTGGCCGCCGATACATTGGGCTTCATGAGCGATGTTGCCAATCTGCGGTTCCTTCACTCGGTTATGGTGACTCTTCTGACCGCAGTCATTCTCGCCGGGTTGGTAGCCTTTGTTCCGGCGTATAGCATCTCACGCGGAATATCCAACAGCGTGAAGAAACTCGCGGATGGGTTGGCTGCCATTGGTGAAGGGAAACGTGACATTGAGTTCCGTCGCAGCGGAGCCGCCTTGGAGCTTGCCCTGGTAGCTGAAACCGCCGAGAGTCTGCAGACCCGGCTTGAGTACGAAGAGAAACTACGGCGTCAATGGGCACAGGATATTTCACATGATCTTCGTACTCCGATCACAGCCGTCCGCACACAACTAGAAGGAATGATAGAGGGCGTTGTGGAACCGACCCCGACCCTTTTTCAGGCTATGTTTCAGGAACTGCTGCAGATCGAGCTTCTGGTGCGGGACCTGAGAGAGCTGAGCCATATCGAGTCCCCCGAGATGCGACTTGAAGAGAGGAGCATTGACAGCGAGTCTTTTATTGGGTTGCTTGTCCACCGGAGCAAGGCAGCACATCAGCGGGACGACATCTCCTATGTTACGGAGACGCAGATTAAATCATTCGTGGGAGACGAACAACTACTCCTGCGTGCGGTAGATAATGTTGTGCAGAACGCAGTTGCACATGTGAGCCACGGCGGTGGAATTCGGCTCTGCATTGCGAAGGCTGAGGCCCCCATGGCCACACGCATTGAGGTATGTAACACAGGCTTTATTAGTGAGCAGGATCTTCCTCATGTTTTTGAACGCCTCTACCGATCGGCAGATCAACCGGGGCGCAACGCCAGCAGCGGGGGATCGGGGCTTGGCCTGTCTATTACCAAGGCAATAATTGAGCTTCACGGTGGCCTGATAAGCATGGTTCAGGAAGAGAACGACACCATTGTGCGTATCTTGTTACCGTCGCACCAGTAATCTAGAGCTCGCCCATGTCAATAAACGAAACGTCGTCCTAAATCCGCGAACAATTGCGATTGCGCACGGAATCTTTTTCCATTATAGTAGTGAGATCATGAGCGACCTAGAAGCACTCGATTCACAGCACGAGGCAGTACCAACAAGGTCTGTGATTAAGACCATGCAACTTCTTGAACAACTCTCACGCGACGGAGAAAGCAGTCTTGGTGAAGTTGCGAACCGCCTTGGAATGCATAAGAGTACCGTACATCGCTTTGTTAACTCTCTTAAAGAACTGGGATACGTTCGTCAGAACCCGGACAACGAACGGTATAGCCTGACGCTCAAGCTTTTTGAGGTGGGCTCGGCGGTTCTTGAGCGCACTGAGCTCTGGAAAGAGGCGCACCCAATCATGAAGACCCTCGCCGAGCAAACCCTGGAGACCGTGCATCTGGCGGCGCTGGAAAACGACGAGCTCGTGTATCTCCACAAGATTGAGTCCACGCGTGCACTGCGTGTTTCCATGAATACCCGGGTTGGACGCACGGCCCCGCTCCATTGTACATCTCTTGGCAAGGTGCTCCTTGGCTCACTCTCGGAGCGTAAACGTGAGCGACTCATGAAGAAGGTCCGCTATGACCGCTACACAGAACATACCCGCACCGAGCCGGATGCCTTAGCCGAGGAACTGGAAAAGGTAGCGAAACGCGGGTATGCCTTTGATAACGAGGAACATGAGTTGGGCGTACGGTGTGTTGGCGCTCCCATTCGAAACGCCGTTGGGGATGTTGTTGCTGCGCTGAGTGTTTCTATGCCAAGCGTGCGCTTAACCGACGAGAACAGAGAGACCTACACCGATCTAGTAGTGCGGAGTGCTCAGAATATTTCCTATAAACTCGGGTGGCGAGCACCCACTACATAGAAATCTGGTCTGAACCCTAGTTCTGCGTCGGATCAACGGTTTCCATTCCAACCGCCTCGGCAAATACGTTGTAGAGTTCGCCGTCGGTCTTGGCCGATGCAACACGATGCATGACTGCTTTGTCTTTGAGAATGCTGCAGATCTCGGTAAGGAACCGTAAGTGGGGATCAATAGAGCCAATAGGTGAAAGGGTCAGCACAAATACCTGGGCTGGCTTTTTGTCCAGGCTTTCGAAGTCAATTTTCTTCTTACTCACTCCAATAGCAATGACAAAATCTTCAACACCGGCGGTTTTGGCATGCGGGATAGCGAGCCCGTTTTCCATTCCAGTAGAGATCTCGCGCTCATGGTTGAGAAGGTCTTTCTTTGCCAACTCGCAATCAGAGACCTTTCCGCTACGACAAGCTATATCGAGGAGAGCTTCAATAACTTGTCTTTTGGTTTTACCGGGCAACTTGGTTGCCACAAGGTCAGGTGTAAGGTATTCTCGTAACACTCTGTTATTCTGCGATGCAGGGTAATAATTGTCAAGCGGGATAAACCTACAGCGATAGGAACGGCACGACGCTCAAAAAGGCTCGGATTGTGCTACATTTGCATGCTTTCTGTAGTAGATATGTCCTGCATATTGAGGATGAAATCTTTGCCTCGGTATAGTGAAAAAACGGACGAATATGCTAATGTTCAGCCTACACATGCACCGGAGCGACAACAAGCCGTGCGGCGTGTACACTACACCATAGCGGAGTAAGGAGAAGCCTATGAAGCAAAAAGCAACAGCGCATGTCTTTGGCGTTCTCTTCACCGTAGCGCTTTTAACAATCGTTTGGATTGTCTACAACGAAAGTGCTGACCTCGCAACCGTTGGGCTTGGTGTTGTGCTCGCTTTCATAGCGCTCATCCTCACCGATACCTTTGTCATGAAGGAGGACTACCGGCAGGCCTACAGGATCAGCCTCGTTTCTATACTCAAGTACGTACCGTTTATTTTTTTGCAGATATACATCTCCGGTTTTGACGCGATTTACCGAGTTTTTACCGGTAAGGTAAATGTCGGCGTAGTTGAGATCAAAACAAAACTCCCAACCGATTTCCAACGCGCGCTGCTTTCAAATGCAATCACCCTCACTCCCGGTACCGTGACACTTGACCAGGATGATGAAGACATGACCATTATCTGGCTTGACTGCGCTACCCCGGATCCAGAGACAGCTGGCGAAACAATAAAAGGAAACTTTGAGCGAATACTTCTCGGCAAGAAGGAGCGCTCATGAACTTCTATACCATAGTCATTATTGCGCTCGTGGCGGCAGCTATAGGTTCCTTGGCACGTATTATCGCAGGCCCCACCATCTGGGATCGCCTGCTGGGACTCAACGTCGTTTCTTCGAAAGTTATCATGGTAGTCATTGTTTTTGCCCTTATGCTGGACACAGGATACTTACTTGATATGGCAATTATCTATGCGCTTCTTGGTTACCTCGGCGGAGTGCTCACTGCACGCTTCATAGAACGACGAGGAAACCTCTAGGCCATGCGGAGAACTTGGATATGAACATACTAATTGGGCAAATTCTTATTGGAATAGGCTTGGTGTTTATTACCATAGGCACCTTTAGTCTCCTGCGTTTGGGAGACTTCTATACTCGAATCCTCATAACTTCAAAGATCGACTCCATGGGACTCATTACCGTTATTTTTGGGGCTATGATCATCTCGGGCTGGACCTTTTTCACCGCAAAGCTTGCCTTTATTCTGCTGTTTGAAATGATCACCGCGCCAATTGGAGCACACGCAGTTGCCCGCTCGGCCTACCGCAGCGGCTACCAAATTATTAACCATACCCGCCTCTTCACCAGACGAAGGGACAGTAACATAGACGCCGAAGGCCATATTGTGCAAAGGGTTGAAGACTTTGGAGACCTGACATGAACACCATTGTAGCGGAAGCGGCCCTGCTGCTTGTCATGGCTCTCATGGCACTTCTGACAATTCAGACAAAGATCCTGCGCATGGCCATTGTCTATATGGGTATTTTTTCGCTGGCGGCCTCACTCGTATATGTCCTCTACCGCGCCCCGGATGTTGCAATAGCAGAGGCGGTCATTGGAAGTGGACTCGTCGCACTGCTCTACCTGAGCGCGCTTAAACGCTACCGAGTGTATACCATTGGTGTAGTAGGTTCAGACATGCCAAATGTGAGCGACCGGCACATTCTGAGGTTAGAGCGCAAAGCGGTTATCAACGATATTGCCGAGTTCTGTGTGGAGCGGGAACGTGAGCCACAGACGGTCTTCTCGCAGGAGAGTATTGACGAGGCTCTGTTGAACACCAACTACGATATCGTCATTGAGGAGTACGAAGGCGGCATTCGCCTCTACGGTCACGACGAAAACTATCTGGTAGACGAACTTGAGCTGTTGTTCTCTATCCGAGATCGAGACGCAGAGCTTGAGGTCATACGATTTCGCGCTGGAGCAGGAATATGAAAAACATTGCAGTCGCTGTATTCTGCTTTGCCATGTTTTTCGGAGTGGTATTTCTCACGGTGGAACACAAGGTTGAGCTGGAACCGACGCTCTATAACTACTTCATTGAACAAGGCACTGCGGACACCGGAGCTCAGAATATTGTAGCCGGAATCCTCTTGAACTACCGTATGTATGACACGGTGTTTGAGGCCATGATACTGCTTACCTCGGTTATGGGGATGCTTCACTTCCTCTACACCGGAGATGGCCACGGCCACTCCAAGAAAGCAGGTAGAGAAGCGCACAAGGGAGGCAAGAATGACTGAGAAGTCTTCTATCATCTCAACGATGACAGGTTTCTTGTATCCGTTTATTGTGCTCTTTGGCTTCTATATCATTTTTAATGGTCACAACACACCAGGAGGTGGGTTCCAGGGCGGCTCGGTTATTGCCGCACTGTTCATTGCCCGGTACCTGGTGTTACCGGTAGATGACTTCAACATGGACACGCTGCACTATGTAGAGAAAGCCTTCTTGGTATTCCTCTTGTTGCTACCGATCGTCTTCATCTTTCCGGGGCTGCATCTGCTCTATGAACAGTTTAACGTCCCCTATCTCATTGTGATGAACTTCCTCATTGGAATGAAAGTTAGCCTTGGGCTTACCATCATTGTGTTTCGCTTCGGCTTTTTCCGGGAGGGTTAGAAACAAGTGGAGTGGATTGACAGTAGTCACCTCAGTTTAGGCTTGTTCTTTGTGGGCCTATACGGAGTCATTTCCCAGCGCAACGTGATAAAGACCATTATCTCGATCAACATTATGGATGCAGCCGCTATCCTCTTTTTGATCACCGCGAACCTACAACCAGGTAGTGTGCCACCCATTGCTGGCGGAGACCCTTCACGCATGGCAGACCCTGTACCGCAAGCCCTCATGATCACCGCGATTGTTATTGGGGTGTCGGTCACCGCTATGTGTCTCGCACTGTTTATTCGCATGGCCCACCGCTACGGATCGTCGGACTGGGAGAAGATTGTCCATAGGGTGGAAGACTAATGCTCATTCAATACATTCCCACCCTCTACGTCTTGGTGCTGCTCCCTGTTCTCATTGGCGCAATGGGTTATTTCTTGCCACGCCGGATCTATCAAGGGGTACTGCTGGTTTTTGGTTTGGTCATGATTGCCATCTCGGCGGTCGTCTTCTACGAGGTGCGAGTTCTGGGTGAAGTCATTGAGCATGTAGCTGGCTGGGGTGAGTCGGTATCTATTAGCCTCAGGGCCGATGAGCTAAGCGCGCCCTTGGTGCTCATGACCAATGTGCTATTCTTTGCATTTTTTGTTTTCAACAGCCGTGCTCCATACATGGACAACACCTTTCAGTATTTGTTCATGACCCTCCAGTGTTCGCTCATTGCACTATTCCTTTCGGGCGACCTCTTCAACGTATATGTTGTTATGGAGGTCGGAATGCTGGCGGTCTGTATTTTGATCATGTACAAAAAAGAAAAGCAGTCGGTTTACGACGGCATGATGTACCTCATGATCAACTTCCTGGCCATGGCTTTCATGCTCCTTGGCTTAGGGTATCTCTACCGAATTACCGGAGTTCTCGACTTTGTTGGCATGCACAACAAGATTGCCCAGATTAATGACCCACGTGCCTTGGTCCTTCCCTACGCTCTCATCATGACCGCCATTGCGCTCAAGGCGGCCCTCTTTCCCATGTTCAGCTGGTTGCCCCGAGCGCACGGTGCCCCGAGCGCGCCCTCAATTATCTCTGCTACACTGTCTGGCGTACAGGTCAAGGCCGGTGTGTACCTCCTCATTCGTATGCAGTGGGTCTTTTCGCCAGTCATTGATGCCAGTGTATTCTTTGCCGTCCTGGGTTTTGTTACCGCAGTCGTCGGCTTCCTCCTGGCGGTCTCGCAGAAAGACATTAAGCTCATTCTTGCCTACCACACCGTCTCACAGGTTGGGCTTATTGTTCTGGGACTGAATGGTGGTAGCCCCTATGCCTTCTGGGGTGGTATGTACCATATCATTAACCACGCGCTGTTTAAGGGACTATTGTTCCTTACCGCGGGTGTCATTATTGACCACTACGGCACCCGTAACTACGCCCAGATCCGTGGGGTATTTAGACGCATGCCCTGGATTGGTATTGCCGGGTTTGCCGGTGTACTTGGGATAACAGGTACCCCACTCTTCAATGGGAGCATATCTAAGTACCTCATTCAGAACGGATTGCAAGGCAACTTGGCTGAGATTGGCATGTTCATTGTGAACCTTGGTACCGTACTGTCCTTTGTAAAATACTCCACCATGTTTTTTGGCAAGGCCCCTGACCACGTCAAGCCAGTTAAGGATCCGTACGTAAACGGCGTCTCAATGGTCATTGGTTTTGGATGTCTGGCCGGAGGAATTTTTGGTGCCCAGGCAGTGCAGCTCTTCTTTGGACAGGGCTACAATCTGGATGGTGCGCTGGGAGCTGAGAAGCTCACCATGTTTGCCATTACCTTGGCTCTTGGTATTGCTTTGTACTTTGGTGTTGTCACACGTATCGGCGGCTTCTTACAGCGGGTTCGTGACAACAAAGTGAACTTCAACCAGGTATCACTCCTCATTGCAATATTTTTTGCCTTTCTTACCGCTTACCTCTATCTGACCGTCTGAGTCCCGGCCGCATGGCCACGCACGCGTGGCCGCATGCGCACAACCTGAGCTTGACCTTATGGCAAGCTCAGGCTACACAGATACCTATGATCTACGACATCATTGCAACCCTGGGTCCTGCTACGCCCGCTCCGGCCGACGCACTCAGCCTGCTACAGAACGGCGCGACTCGTTTTCGGCTCAACACCTCCCATTTGAGCGTCGAGGAAACCATGACCTGGATTAAGCAGCTGCCGCATGGCGTCGGCCAAACTGGGCTCATGAACGGCCCGCCTGAGGTGGTTCTGGACCTGCAGGGCAGCAAATGGCGGCTTGGGGTGTTCGAGGCACGTGTGCTTGCGCTGGGAGATACGGTAGTCCTGTGGGACTGCGGTCTTGCGGACACGTCCGGCGCGGCCGCCAACGCCCGCGTGGTGCCCGCAAGCAGTGCGGGAGCAGCCGTGCACAGACTGCCGGTGCCACACAGCGACTTTTTCCGTGCAGCGGCAAACTGCCCAGGCACGGTGCGACTCAACGACGGCCGAGTAGAGCTGCAGATAGAATGCTCAGACGCAGACACAGTTTGGTGTCGGGTGATAACTCAAGGTGAGGTTGGTCCACGCAAAGGTATAAGTCTTCCGGGGTCGGCTTTCCGTCGCGAGGGCCTCTCGGAAAAGGACCAAGATATAGTACGCCGCTCAGCCCTCATTCCCCATGTTTCATATGCATTGTCCTACGTACGTGATGCCGAGGAACTACGAGTGTTGAAACACGCGGTGGACGCCGTTGACGAAATGGGTAGCGTTGGAGGCAGGGTCATTATAGCCAAGATTGAGCGTCCCGAGGCAGTGAAGGACATAGGGGCCATTGCCCAAGAATGTGACGAGCTATGGATCTGCCGGGGTGACCTTGGTGCCGAGCTTGGCCCAGAGGCAATGGCCCAAACGGTGCATGAGCTCACCGGGAAGCTGCGGAGACTCAGCAGTCCGACGGTGCTCGCGGGCCAAGTTCTGGAACACATGAGCACGCATCCGGAGCCCACACGCTCCGAGGTGTGCCATCTGTACGACGCCCTGAAGGCAGGATACGCAGGCATAGTCCTTTCGGACGAGACTGCAATTGGGGCACACCCGGCGGCCGCATGTCGCGCCGCCGCAATGTTCCGAAGCTAACTAATATGCAAGTACAGAGCGCAGAAACCTTTCGGCGGTTTCAAGGTCAAGACCCTTCCGCACCGCGTAGTCCTCTACCTGATCCTTAGCAACCTGCCCCACACTGAAGTACTTGGCGTCAGGGTGGGCAAAGTACATACCGGAAACCGATGCCCCGGGCATCATCATGTAGCTCTCGGTGAGCCGCATTCCGGCGTTCTCGTCCGGCTTCAGCAACTCCCAAATGGTGAGCTTGTCGGTGTGATCGGGACAGGGCGGGTAGCCCGGAGCTGGTCGAATTCCGCGGTAGTCTATATGCAGCATTTCTTCAACCGACAGCTTCTCATCCGGGGCGTAGCCCCAGAGCTTTTTGCGCATCTCTTCGTGCATGACTTCAGCGAAACCCTCGGCAAGTCGGTCAGCAAGGATACCAGCCAATATTGCATGATAGTCGTCGTTATCTTCCTTGTAGCGCTTGCTGATGCGTTCCAGTCCCTGACCAGCGGTCACCGCAAATGCGCCAACGTAGTCGGCCACGCCGCTATCCTTGGGCGCCACGTAGTCCGATAGTGAGAGATAGTATGGCGTGTCGGTCTTTTTCTTTTGTTGACGCAGCATAGGAAAGCGGGCCAAAACCTCGGACCGGGACTCATCTGTGTAAATCTCAATAACGTCGTCCTCGGTAGAGTTTGCAGGCCATAGGCCAGCCACGCCATGAGCACTCAGCAGACGTCCCGCTGCAAACTCTTCTATCATTGCCTTGGCATCGTTGTAGAGCTTGCGAGCCTCCGGTCCTTTTTCTGGATCATCCAGTATCTGAGGAAACTTCATGTCCATTTCCCAGGCAAGAAAGAAGTAACGCCAGTCAATGTAACGCGCCAGATCTCGTATTGAGTAGTCCTTATAGACGGTCACCCCGAGCTTGCGAGGTGTCTCTGGAACAAAGGTCTTCCAGTTGGACTGGTAGCGCAGTTTTCGCACCTCGGAAATTGGCAGGTACTCGCGTGTCTTGTCCTTTGCCTCACGGCGACGGCGCTGCTCTGCATGGCCTTCCGCCACTTGAGCGACATAGGCGCCCTTTCGTTCGGGGTCCAGCAGCTTGCCGACTACTCCGACCGCCAAGGAGGCATCTTTTACATGCACCACTGGTTCTGAATACTGCGGTGCTATCTTAACTGCGGTGTGCACCGGCGAGGTCGTGGCCCCACCAATGAGCAAGGGCCACTTCTTTCCAAGCCGTTCCAGCTCCTTGGCGTTGTGCACCATTTCATCAAGTGAGGGAGTAATGAGACCCGAGAGCCCAATAATGTCAACCTTGTGCTCCTCGGCTGCCTTGAGGATGTCCGGCATTGGTACCATTACGCCCAGGTCAACCACGTCAAAGTTGTTACACTGCAGAACAACACCAACAATGTTCTTACCAATGTCGTGAACATCACCTTTTACGGTGGCCATGAGCACCTTGCCCTTGGCGTGGTCGGCCTCGCCCACCAACTTCTCGTCCTCAATAAAGGGGAGTAGATAGGCGACCGCCTGCTTCATGACGCGGGCGCTCTTCACAACCTGCGGCAGGAACATCTTACCGCTCCCGAAAAGCTCGCCGACCACGTTCATACCGTCCATGAGTGGCCCTTCTATCACATTCAAAGCGCGCGGTAGCTTCTGCCGCGCCTCCTCGACATCTTCTTCTATATAGTTCGTTATGCCCTTCACCAGCGAGTGCGACAGACGCTGCTCAACAGAGTTTTCACGCCAGGACAAGTCCTCCACTCGCTGTTTTCCGTCGCCCTTGTAGCGCTCGGCAAGGTCAAGCAGGCGCTCGGTGGAGTCTTCTCGGCGATTCAGCAGAACATCCTCAACCGCCTCTAGCAACTCCGCCGGGACGTCGTCATAGACCTCTAGCTGACCAGCGTTGACAATTCCCATGTCCATACCGGCGCCAACTGCGTGGTACAAAAAAGCCGCATGCATTGCTTCGCGAACGGTATCGTTTCCACGGAAAGAGAATGAGACATTACTCACTCCCCCGGAGATACGCACATAGGGCAGGCGCTTCTTGATCTCACGCACCGCCTCAATGAAGTCCACCGCGTAGTTAGCATGCTCCTCAATTCCGGTACCAATGGCAAAGATATTCGGATCAATGATGATGTCTTCAGGCGGAAAATCAGCCTTCTCGGTCAGCACCTTGTAGGCCCGTTCAGCAATCTCCACCTTTCGGTCAAGGGTATCTGCCTGGCCTTGTTCGTCAAAGGCCATGACCACTGCGGCACAGCCAAAACGGCGAATCTCGCGCGCTTGCTCAAGGAAGGACTCTTCGCCCTCTTTCAAGCTAATGGAGTTTACTACGCCCTTACCCTGAACCACTCGCAGCCCCGCCTGGAGCACTGTCCATTTTGAGCTGTCAATCATGATTGGCACGCGCGAGATGTCAGGCTCGGCCGTCACCAGCTTAAGGAAGGTCGACATCTCCTCGGCGGACTCCAGCATGCCTTCATCCATGTTGATGTCGATCATTTGCGCACCACCCTCAACCTGTTCGCGGGCCACATCAAGCGCAGTGTTATGGTCTTTCTCTCGAATGAGTCTGGCAAAGCGACGCGAACCTGTTACGTTGGTACGTTCGCCGACATTCACAAAGCCCAGGTCCTTGGTAAGCACCAGCGGCTCCAGGCCCGAGAGAGCGGTGATGTGTCTTTTTTCCGGGATTGGGCGGGGTGCGCCCTGGCTTGCAACCGCCTCGGCAATGGCCTTGATATGCTCCGGAGTAGTTCCGCAACAGCCTCCCACAATGTTGAGCAGGCCGTCGGCGGCAAAGGAGCCGAGCACCTTGGCCATGTACTCCGGAGTGTGATCATAGCCACCAAACTCGTTCGGCAGGCCTGCGTTTGGATGGGTGCTCACGCCACAAGGCGCAATCTCAGAAATGCTCTCAACATGTTCTCGCAGGTCGTCGGCACCCAAGGCACAGTTAAAGCCCACCGAGATTGGGTTCGCATGCAAGACCGAGTACAGAAAAGCCTCGGCGGTCTGGCCAGACAGGGTGCGGCCAGACTGGTCGGTAATGGTACCGGAGATCATAATTGGCAGATGCCGATCCTGTTCGTCGAACAGTTTGAGCAGCGCATATATTGCGGCTTTGGCGTTCAGCGTATCGAATATGGTTTCAATGAGGATAATGTCCGCCCCACCCTCTATCAGGCCGAGCGTGGCCTCCCTATAGACTGCTGCCAGGTAGTCAAAGCTGATAGCTCGAAACCCGGGGTCGTTCACATCGGGGGACATTGATAAGGTGCGGTTTGTCGGCCCCAGTACACCCGCGACGAAACGCGGTTTGTCCGGGGTTTGTGCCGTGAACTTGTCGGCGGCTGCGCGAGCAAGAGCGGCGCCCTGTTTGTTGAGCTCATGCACCAGGAACTCGGTAGCATAGTCGGCCTGGGAAACCGTGGTTGAGTTGAATGTGTTGGTCTCAATGATGTCCGCGCCAGCGGCAAGAAACTGCTCGTGTATGCCGGAAATGATGTCTGGTTGGGTAAGGGTTAAGAAGTCGTTGTTGCCGCCAAGATTGCCCTCGCGGTTCACACCAGGGGCAGGCGCGTCTGGCAACTCCGCGTGGGCCTTCTGCCACGCCTCGCGCGCCGCCGCATCCTCTGCCGATAGTTGGGGAAAGTCGGCAAAGCGTTTACCGCGAAAATCAGCTTCTTGAAGCTCATGGGCCTGTATCATCGTGCCCATAGCACCGTCCAAAATAAGAATGCGCTCCTGCATCAGGCTGCGCAAACGTCCGTCCAAAGAATTTGTTTTGTTTGTAGCACTCACAGTTAAACATTATTCCGGATATAGGAAAACTTTGCAAATGGCCTCTCCAGGATTCCGTCCCGCGCTCTTCCCCCTCAAAAACTACCCCATATGCTTGGAGAAGGCGCCAAAGAGTGCTTCTGCGCAGTCTGCTTCCGAACCGCCGCCCTGCCAGACAGGGCTCTTGCCGCCACCTTTACCGTCCACAATGCGCAGAAGCTCAGGCCTGAACGCATTGAACTCAAACTCACGGTCGGGGGAGACTGCAATGCACCACTCAACTGAGTCGTCCTTCCTATTGACCAGGCATGCGGCAATGCCGCTCTCGGCCGCCAAGCGCTCACCGACCTGACGCAGGAAGCCTTTTGACTCGTTCTCAAAGACCGCAGTCAGGACACCGGCCTTGGAGTCGTTCGCACCAATGTCCGCCGCGCCGTCCTGCCCCGCGCCAGCATGTGGTTTTGCCCTTGTACTCAGAAGACGAACAGCCGACTCCTCGGCGAGCCGCCGTTCAAGCAGCCCCATGCGTCGCGCTACCTCGTTGTGCTCATCTAACTTGGCGCGAATCTTTGCCGCCAAGTCTGGTGCCGGTGCTGAGAAAGTATCAACCAGTTCCCGCACGAGGCCACACTTGAGACGGTAGTCGGCAAGGGCTCGGTCTCCGGTCTTCCAGATGGAGCGAACCCGGCCCCGGATGCGCTCGACCCCAATGCAATGAACAAGACGAACCTCGGCGCTGCGGCTCACATGCACCCCACCACAGGCGACACAATCAAACGCGCCAACCATCACCAGCCGTATGCTGCCGCTGACCTTGGGCTTGCGTCGCAGGGGATAGGACTCAATGTCCGCGTCGGTCACCCAGACGGTCTTCACCGGGAGGTCGGCCTCAATAACCTCGTTTGCGCGCCGTTCAACCGCCTCAAGTTGGGCCTCCGAAATTGCCTCGCTCTCTACCTCTACTGTCAGGTACTCCGCCCCCTGATGCACCGAAACAGTGGCCGCATCGGCCACCTCCAGCAGGGCCGCAGAAATAATGTGCTGCCCGGTATGTTGCTGTTTGTAGTCACGCCGCCACGCTTCGTCTACCGTGCAGGCAACTTCGGCCCCAACCACAAAGCTGTCCGGTAGCTCTTCACAGGGGCTCGAGACCCGGTGCAGAATAACACCATTGTCCTTGCTCACCTGCGTCACCGGCAACCCGGCTATATCCCCACGGTCGGCGGGCTGCCCACCACCTTCCGGGTAGAAGGCGCTGCGGTCAAGGACCACCTCACAGCCGCGTGTGCCTGGGTGCTCACGCAGCTCCAGAATTATAGCCTTGAACTCATAGAGCTCAGGCTCGTCGTAGTACAGTGGTGTGGTTGCGGACATGATAACTACTCCATGTAGGGCGAGCCGTCATTCGGCTCAGCTGTCGCGATGTATACACTCTGAGCAAAGTCACGGTTCTGCAGAGGATTATGGAAGACCACCGCTTCGGCATAGGCGGCGCCAAAGACAGTCGCCAGGCGCTGCGTGAACTCTGGGTCTGCAGGCTCGTTTGACCAAAGGCCAAAGACACCACCTGGGTTCAGGTGGCCTTTCATACGCCGGAGTCCGTCCGAGTGGTAAAAGGATTCATTGCCGGGATTGAGCCACTGCTCCGGACTGTGGTCGATATCTACGAGTATTGCGTCATAGCGTCTACCTGGCTGTACCGGGTCAAAGCCCTCTGCGGAGACAGCCAGAGCGAAAAAATCGCCCTGAAGAAAACTACAGCGTGCATCTTCAGTGAGTTGCAACGAGGTCGGGAGCAGCCCCTGCCGGTGCCACTCAATAACCGGCTCAAGGTACTCCACTACACACAGCGTGCTGGTGGCCTCGCTCTCAAGCACCGCTGCTGCGGTATACCCCAAGCCAAGTCCGCCGACCACGACATTGAGCGTGGGCTGCAGGTGTGCCGCATCCGGCCGGGCGCGCTGCTGCTGAGATAGAGCTCGTTCAACACCAAGCCGACCAAGGGCAAGCTCCGAGGCAGTGAACATACTGGACATGAGGAAGTCATTACCCAGTTTGATTTCGTAAATGTCAGCATCCAGCCCCATGTGGCGGCGTCGGCGCAGGAACAGATCACCCAAAGGCGTAGTGCGGTAGTCCAGTTCCTCAAAAAGCTTGCTCATGCAGATGCAAACCCGGTTAGGATCTCGCTCCAGGTGGGGTACCCAAAGGGCTCGGCCGTGAGGGCCTCCCAACTGAGTCCCTGTTGCATGGCCAGCTGCAGCGGGGCCAGAACCTCGGCCGCACTCGGCCCAACGGCCACCGCGCCCAGGATAAGACCGTCGGGGCCAACCTGTACCTTGATCTCACCCCGGTCAGCAACGGCGCCGCCGACACCATGAGCCGTAGGTAGGAAGCTGAGCATAGAGTTGTTCCAACTGCGCCGGTGCTCGCTTGTGCCGCCCGAAAGAGCAGCTTGCGGAACTACGGTTCCAATCTGCACCAGCTGCGGATCGGTGTAGATGGCTTCCAGAAGTGGTGGGGTGGCGGCTGAGCTTGGGCGCCCGGAAATGGCGGCCGCGACACGCCGGGCCTGGTGCAGCGCATGATTTGCAGTGAATGGTGGGCCAGCTGCATCGCCGCAGGCATAGATCCCCGGTAGCTGAGTTCCGCCTGATGCGTCAGTCTGAATGTAGCTGCCGCTTGGGTCCAACAAAGCACTACGCTCCCCCGCTCCAAGCGCAATAAACTCCAGATCAGCGGCACGGCCGGTTGCAATAAAGGCCATGGCCGCTGTGTGCTTAGTACCGTCCTTGGTGAGTGCGGTTACGGTGCGGCCACCTGACTCTGCAGTGACTACATCGACCGAGACAACTCGGCTGTCGCTATACAGGCTCACGCCGCAATCTTCTAAATGTGCCTGGAGCAGAGCTACGTACTCACGGTCAAAGCGCGGCAGTATTTCGTGTGAGCTCAACAGGGTAACCTTGCACCCAAGCCGGGCAAAAGCCTCTGCATACTCAACCCCGGTAATTCCACCACCTACCATGATCAGCGACTCGGGAATAGTGGCAAGCATCTTGGTATGTCTGGGTGCAATAATGAGCTCCCCGTCCGGTTTGACACCGGGTGCGAAGGTCGGCTCAGAGCCGGTGGCAACTACAATGGAGTCTGCCTCAATGTCTTGTGCCGGAGCCGGACTGCTCCCGGATGCTACAGAAGGGTTCTCTGCTGGTGTGAACTGGACATGGCCCGGCTTTGCGAGCATGCCGGTACCAGACAGCACCGTCACTCCTGCCGCTTCAAGCTCTTGATGCGTCCAGGCAACTCGGGCAGCAATGCCGGTTCGTATCTGCTCGGCGGTAGAGGCGGCCTGCGCTGGCGTCAGCCGTTCCACCCCCTCGGGCCGGTGGTGGGCCGCGTGCAGCCAACCCTTACTTGGCAGGAGACTTCCTACCGTAGTGCGCCCACCGGGGGGCGTTGTCGTAATGAGCACGGTGGACTTACCTGCCCGCGCGACCTGTCGTGCAGCTTCAAAACCTGCCGGGCCTGAGCCCAGCACCAGAACTTCGTATTTCATATAGCGAAAGTAATATATTGTGGCCAGCTCGACAAGGGCGTATGGCATTTACACTTTCGGTTCTCCGCGTTACCTTCATCTAATGCGGCTGCAGATTCAGCGAAGCGACTCCACCAATGCCTCTTCCCAGCCCTTGCCACCGGCCGAGAACCTGCTCCAAAGCGAGTTCTGGGCACGCTTTAAGGCGCTGCGAGGCCACGAGGTATTTCGTTTTGCCGTGAACGACGGGAAGGAGCAGGCCCCCCTCCGTGCCATGAGCAGACAACTCGGAGCGGATAGCTGCGGGGTGTATGTACCACACGGCCCTGAGATTGAGCCGGGCATGGGCAGCGAGGGACAACAACTGGAAACCCTGGCCGAACAACTGCGTGAGCAGCTTCCCGAGTGGTGTGTGGCGGTGCGCTTTGACCTCCCGTGGCACACGCCCTACATCGACCCTGATTATTTTGATGAAGGCGGAGATTGGCAGGGTCCACCTGCAGCTCGCATGCGCGAACTCCGGATGAACTTCGGTACCGAGAATAGGCTCTTGCGAAAGGCCCCCACCGATCTCCAACCGCCAGATACCGTGATTGTGAATCTCGACTGTTCTGAGCAGAGTCTGCTGGCAGCAATGAAGTCCAAGACCCGCTATAACATAGGCCTGGCAACACGTCGTGGTGTTCAAGTGCGAGTTGGTCGGGAGGCGGAGTTGGACACCTTTTACCGGCTCTACGAGGAGACATCTCTACGCCAGGGAATTGCGGTCGAGGACATTCAGTATTTTGTTGACCTCTTTCAAGCCGCCAAGGATCCTCAAGGTGCGCTGGATGACGGAGGAGCAACCTGGCCAGCATTGTACTTTGCGGAGTACAAACACAGGCCGCTTGCCGCCGCTATCGTACTGCACCATTCCACCAAGGCCTACTATCTGTACGGCGGCAGCAGCCTGGATGAACGGGATCGAATGCCGAGTTATCTCCTGCAGTGGGAGGCCATGCGCGCGGCCCGAAAGGCAGGATGCCGGAGCTACGACTTATTCGGAATTCCACCAAATAGCGCTCCACATCACCCTATGCATGGCTTATACCAGTTCAAGCTTGGATTTCCCGGGCGGGTGGAGCATTATAGAGGCTGCTGGGACTATCCGTTTCAACCGGAGCTCTACGAAACCGCGAGCGCAACAACCAGCCTGGAGTCAAATGCCTACCACCACTAGGGAGAGAGGAAAGAATACATGATACCGCTTAAAGACTATCAACGATCCAAGACCTTCCCGGTTTTTAACACCTTGTTTATTCTCATCAACTCTGCGGTATTCATCTACCAACTTATTCTGCCTGGGTCCGAGTCCATGCAGTTCACGCTCACCTATGCATTCACTCCGGAACGGGTCTTGGCCGCCCCGTTGTCGGAGTGGCACACCCTGTTCACCGCACTGTTCCTGCATGGTGGCTTCATCCATTTCTTCAGTAACATGCTGTTCTTGTTTATTTTTGGAGACAACGTAGAGGATGCGCTCGGACACTTCCGCTATTTGTTCTTCTACCTTGGAGCTGGCCTGCTCGCAGGCCTGGCCCAAGCGGCACTTGCTCCCTCACTCGCTATTCCAAACATTGGCGCATCGGGCTCCATTGCGGCGGTCCTCGGCGCCTACGTCGTGCTGTATCCCACGGCCCGAGTGCTGACACTTGTCCCTATTGGATTTTTCCTTATGAATGCAAAGTTGCCAGCCTTTGTGTTTCTGGGCGTCTGGGCCTTGCTCCAGTTCTTCTCTGGGTTCCTGACCATAACCGGAGGTGCATTCGACAACGTTGGCTACTTCGCGCATATCGGCGGATTCGTGTTTGGAGTTGTGGTTGCCGCTACAGGCAGACGCAAGTACCTGGCAAAGTTCCGCCGACAGCGACGAGTATTCTACGGCAACTACTCTTAAGGACTCGGTGCGTTATCCGGGGAGGTATCCGGGGAGGTCTCGGCGGGGTTAGGCCGGGAGCTGTCCAAGGAGGTGCGGGCGGACTCCCA
>REEM01000197.1 GCA_007695055.1 Spirochaetaceae bacterium
CGCCATGATTCCGATGTTTCGCATGTTGGATGTTTTCATAGGATCTCCGAGTTCCAGATGCTATCATATTCAATTGCCTTGGAAAAGCGGCGCTGGTGCAGGTGCAGACAGCGCAGGCGTCTGGAAAAGCGGCGCGGCAGTTGGAAAAGCCGCGCTGGCGCTTGAAAACGCAACAGGAGTATCCAAAGTATATTGACAGATTCTCGCGTGCGTGATAGCTTCCGTATTCGTTGGGGCGTTTAGCTCAGTTGGGAGAGCGCTTGCCTTACAAGCAAGATGTCGGCGGTTCAAGCCCGTCAACGCCCATGTTTCCCTTCCTTCAGCGGGTACCTCTCGGGGTACCCGCAGTTGTTTCATCCCATTCCTCCGGGCAAAGACTTTCTCGCCGGAAAACCTTCTTTCCCCAATAATCAGTTAGCAAAGAGGGGCAGCTCCGCGCTACATTTCACGGTGCTGTGTCACTTCCGTGTCTTCAGTGTCCTTGCGTGATTTCCTCGCAGATACTTGCGGTCGTTGGATAAGCTGCGATACTATACGAGGGTAGGGTGGCGAGCTGAGTGTCGTTGAGGAGACCCTCCACACATAACATAATAGGCAACTGGGTTCTCATATCGCTCCATACGCTGAACAAACAACACCTAAATAGGAGTACGAAATGAACTCGTACCGCTCGGATCTTCAAATTCTTCAACGAAGCCCACTTCTTTTGGGCGTTGTGCTGGCTCTCCTTTTTTCCATGCTGATGCTTGGGTGCGCGACGGCCCCGGCGGCTGAGGAAGCCCCGGCGGCGATTGCGGCCGTTCCAGACGAGCCCGCTCCAGAGCCTGCGCCGGAGCCAGAAACCAGTTTTCGTACCGAGTACTTGCTCAGTCGCGAGCGGTCCTTACTTGCAGATGGGCGGCTTGATTCGTATCGGGAGCTCAGCTATGAGCCAACAGGCACAGGGCTTGTTGAAGATCTGCGGTTTACCGCTACTGGGCGCCTTATTCAGGCGCGTCGGTATGAACTGCAGGACGGGCGTCCGGTTGAGGAACGGCTCTACGATCAAGAAAATCAACTTCGAGCTATTCGTCGCTATGACTACGACTCACATGGAAATCTGACCATGGAGGAACAACTGGACGCTGCTGAAGAGTTCCAGACGCGTTCGACCTATGGGTATGATGCCGAGGGTAGACGTACAAGTTGGCAGGTGTTCAGTAGTTTTGCCGGGCTTATGGGTTCAACTGCGTATAGCTATGAAAACAATCAGCTTGCGCGAATTGAGAGCCTCAATCCATCTAACGAACTTGAAGAATACTTTGTCATTGAGTATGACAACGAAGGCCGCCCGACCAGGCGGACGCATTATGATGCGCGAGATAGGCGTCTTGGATACATTCAATACGAGTACGAGGGTGATACCATATTAAGTGAAACGGTACGGAGAGCCACAGGCGCTGTACAGCGCTCGGTTCGTTACGAGTATGATCAAGCCGGAAACGTTGTAGCAGAGACTCATTTCGACGCCTCCGGTAATTCGAGAGAACGCATTGAACGTGAGTTCATCACACGCGAGGTGCAGGAGTAAATGTTTATGAGAGTACAAATAGTCAAGAAATACATCCTACGAGCGGTGCTGGTGTTGAGTCTCTTTCTCGTTCCTGCCGGGATGTTTCTCCATGCAAACGAAGTTGCCTCGATGTGGTCGCGTCTGTACGGAAATGCGTCCACTAACGAACATCGATACCAAATAATGCTGAATATGGTGGAGCTCGACTCGCGCGATCTCGGTCCGGTATACCTGCAAGCACTAGAGGAACAGCTCCGAGGGTATCAAAACATCCAGGAGACTACCGAGCGCTTCGCGGCCAACCAGTTGATCATTCTGATTCTGCGCCAACTTGGACAGCAACGGGTCACCGAGTCCGCTGATGCGGTCTGGAACATGTTAGAGATAAACCCGCAGGTCAATGTTATGAGTGAGGCGGTGCGTACCCTAGGCCGCATTGAGGCCACACAGTACTCAGGTCGACTGGCGCTCATGCTGCGAAACATGAACCTCCAAGTGAGCCCACTAACCGAACGGCGCGAGATAGAGGCAGTGGCTTTTAACACGGTCGTGGCGCTTGAACGGCTACGTGAGCCGGTTGGATTTGAGCCGGTATTTTTTGCCGCCAACGGTTGGTACTCCACGCAGAGTGGAGTGCGGGCTGCTGCTCGAGATGCCCTTCCTGAGATTGTAGAGGATCCAACCGACATTCTCATGGACATCACCCGGGGCAATACATCCGTTGAGGTTAAACAGTTGGCCTTACGGGTCGGGCTAGACTCAAATGCACCCGAGACACGAAAGGCTGAGTTTGCGGCTCGTTCTCTCGAGCATGCCCTGGGCGTAAGTCCGCGCACTCGTATAGAAGAGCAGGCGCTCAAGAGCCTTCGGATGAATGCGCTGGGTGCTATTCGGGAGCTGGAACACAAGGCAGATCGGGCCGTTCCGAGTATGGCTCGTATGCTCAGTGGTTATCGCTCGGATCGTTTGTTTGACGAGGACGAAATGTTGGCCCTTATTTCTGCAATGGGAACCTTCAATAATGACGACTCAGTGCGCGCTCTATCCGCTTTCATGAGATATCAGACCGAACGCCGTGAACGAGGTTTTATTCCCGATAGCCCTCGAATTCCACGAGCTACCATTATTGCCTTAGGCAACACCGGCAATCCAATTGCTATGGAGGATCTCAACATGGTGGTTTTTTCGGATCAATGGGAGAGTGGTGTACGACGTGAGGCCCGTGCGGCGCTTGACCGCATCATGAACTAGTGATTCCTTTTGGGCTGCTCATTCTGGGCATTGCCCTGCTCTATTTCGGCGGCGAAAACCTTGTCCGTTCTTCGGTGGTGCTCGCCGACCGTTTTGGGATGTCCGAACTTGTGATTGGCCTGACGCTTGTGGCCTTCGGCACATCGTCTCCGGAGCTATTCGTCAGTGTGCTTGCAGCCTTTCGGGGGCAAGGGGCGGTCTCACTTGGCAACATCCTTGGTAGCAACATCATTAACATCGCTCTCATTTTGGCGGCGTCTGCGGTTGTAGCGGCCATCCCTATGGCAAAAGGCATTCGCAAAAGGGAACTTCCCCTCATTCTCCTGTCCTACTGCGCGGCAGCGCTTTTGCTGCCCGCTACCTCGGTGGGAAGGGGTGCAACACGGCTTGTTGGCCTGTTCTTGTTGTCCTTACTTGCGTGCTACATCCTGTATCAGTATCGCTTGGGAACCCAAGGGAGTCGAAGCATGAGTGTTGCTTCCCAGGCGAGTGCCGTAGGTGGTGCGCGTCCGGAAGCTCATTCCCACCAGGGTGACTCACAGCCGGGACCTTCCCACCAGGGGGATCACCAACCCGGGGTGCTGAAACCCATACTCACCGTGATCGTAGCAGTTGCTGCGCTCGCAGGCGGCGGTCACGTGCTGGTGGAGAATGCCTCGTTCCTTGCTCGCGAGGTGTTTGGAGTATCGGAACGGTTTATAGGGCTTACCATAGTGGCTATTGGAACGAGTGCACCGGAGCTTGCAACCTCCATAGTAGCGGCTGCTCGGGGACGCTCGCATGTGGTGCTTGGGACGATAATCGGAAGCAATGTGTTTAATACCCTCATGGTACTCGGCGTGGCGGCCCTCTCCGGTGGCTTCGGTAAACTTGAGCCAGGATTTGGGATCGATTTCGCGATTATGGTGTTGGTAACGCTCGTGTTGTGGGGCTTTGCCTGGCGTGGGCGGCTTTCGAGGTGGGGCGGGCTTTCTTTTCTGGCATTTTATGCTCTATATGTGGCGTTTCTTATGCAGACCAAGGGAGCCTGAGGCTGAGTGACTGCCGCGCGCCGCGCCGCACCGGACTGCCCCGCGCCGCGCCGCGCCGGACTGCCCTTAAAGAGAGTGCAACCCGCCTGGTGAATGCTCATTCACATAGATATTTGTATATCGTCCTGAGTGTTCAAAGACATCCTGCTCGCTAAAGCGTGTCTGTTCGAGAAAGTACAGAAGGTCATCCATATCGTCTTGAGACTCAACATGCGAATACCGAAAAAAGAGTGGCCTATCGGTTGGCACGGTCTCCATTGCTACTACTGACGGCAGTGCAGGATCAGAGATTTGGCGTAAGGTATTGCGTAGCCCACCGTAATAGGCTCGGTCCCGGCCAATAAACCTAAGGGTCTTGTTCGCGTCAAGGTAGTATAACTCAAAAATTCCAGCTATGGATGGCACCTTGTTATTAATGAGGTGCTTTTCCATTGGCAGAAAGTCGCTCCATGAAATAGTGAAATACACATTATTCTTGCGAGTCTTTTTTTCAATTACCGGTTTCATTTAGTTTCAGTATACTCCTTGGCGGAATCTCGCCACAAGCGAATAACCGCCAGAGCTTAGGCTATTCGGGAATAAACTCCCCATCCTCCGGACGTTGTACATCCTCCCAAATGCGAAGGATTTCCTCGCGGTGTTCCTCCGGAGCACTCAGGTATCCCCAACCGAGTTGTGGCTGAAAAATCCCTGCGTACACTGTGTCATGATTGCTCACAATTACATGTGGTATGTCTTTTTCCGCCAAATACGCACCTAACAACTGTGCTTGTGTATCATTGAAGATATTCAAAATATGTGTGAATGAGGTCTTATTCATGTCTCTTCTTACCATACTGTGAAACTGTGTCTCAAGTCCGCCTTGACAAAAGCCTGACACTGGAATAATTTCATGTGTACGAATAATAATGATGGGAGAAGCGAATGCAGCTTGTGGTGTGGATCGCTCTTCCTCTTTTCGGGATCATTCTAGGTTGGACAGTCCGTTGGCTATACGCCAGGTTTCAGCTTTCTTCGTCAGAGCAAAAGGCGGAGAGAGTCAAAAAAGATGCAATCAAGGAAGCGGAAGCAGAGAAAAAAGAACTGCTGTTAGAAGCGAAAGATGAGTTACTGCGGGAACGAAACGAACAGGAACGAGAACTTCGTGAACGGCGGAATGAATTGCAACGTTATGAAAAGCGTGTGCTCCAGAAGGAAGAAAGCCTAGATAAGAAGACGGCCTATGTTGAGACCCAACAACAGAGGTTTCTTGACCGTGAGGGGAAGATAACTGAGCGCGAATTAGCGCTGGAGAATCAAGAAGAGTTACTAAGGGCCGAGCTGGAGCGCGTCTCCGGTCTTAGCGTCGACGAAGCCAAGCGAATTATCATGAGTTCGCTCGAGGACGAGGCTCGGCATGACGCACAAGGTCTGCTGAACAAGATCGAGCAAGAAGCTAATCTCACAGCCGAACGCGAGGCTCGTGAAATTCTTGTGAGTACTATTCAACGAATAGCCTCAGAGGTAAACGCTGAGTTCACCGTAACCTCGGTGAGCCTACCGAATGACGAGATGAAAGGCCGCATCATCGGGCGCGAGGGACGGAATATCCGCACACTCGAAACGCTGACCGGCGTGGATATCATCATCGACGACACTCCGGAAGCGGTTGTTGTGTCATGTTTTGATCCGGTGAGAAAAGAGATTGCTCGTCGTTCGCTGGAACGACTCATCTCTGACGGCCGAATACATCCGACTCGTATTGAAGAAGTTGTGCAAAAGGTTACTCAGGAGATTGGTCAGATCATCTATGAGGAAGGCGAAAAGGTCCTCTTTGACCTTGGAATCCACCATATGAAACCTGAAGGAATTCGGGGAATTGGCCGCCTCCATTTCCGAACCAGCTATGGACAGAATGTTCTTGCCCATAGCAAGGAGGTAGCGGTTTTCGCTGGCATGATCGCCGCGGAGGTCGGTGCCGACCGCGAACTAGCCAAGCGGAGCGGTTTGCTGCATGACATTGGCAAGGGTATTGAGACCGACACCGACAGCAATCATGTTGAACTAGGGGTCGAGCTCGCGCGCCGTATGGACGAAGATGAGCGCGTAATCAATGGTATTGCTGCTCATCATGGTGATGTTCCGCATAGCTGCGCTGAGTCGGTTATTGTCCAAATTGCGGATGCACTTTCGGCGTCACGGCCAGGCGCACGACGTGAGACCTTGGACAATTACATAAAGCGTTTGGAGAATCTGGAAAGCATCGCTGAGGATTTTGACGGCGTTGAGAAAGCCTATGCAATTCAGGCTGGTAGAGAGCTGCGCATCATGGTAGATCATGAGACCGTGAGCGATGCAGGGGCTAAGGAGATCGCCAAGGCTATTGCCAAGAAGATTGAGGCAAACCTCCGCTATCCTGGTCGCATTAAGGTTACGATGATTCGTGAGACACGGATCGTCGAGTACGCTCGCTAAAGTGGCTTCACGAAAGTTTAAGGTACTGGCTCTCGGGGACGTTATCGGCTCCGCGGGCCAGCGTGCCGTGTTCGCAGCCTGCGCTGGCCTCAAAAGGCGGCACAATGCGGATCTGGTTATTGTTAACGGCGAAAATGCGGTTGAGGGTTTCGGTATAGACGAGCCAACCGCACAACGCCTGTTCTCTGCTGGCGCCGACGTTATCACTACTGGTAACCATGTATGGCAGCAAAAGAGTGTCATGCCTTATCTCGACCGCGAGGAACGCATTCTAAGACCCGCCAACTACCCAGGGGGAAACCCTGGCCACGGTTACTGTGTGCTTGATGTGCGGGGAGTTTCGGTTGCGGTACTTAACCTTCAGGGGCGAGTGCGAATGCCGAGTATTGACTGCCCCTTTCGTACCGCAAAAGACCTCCTGCGAAAACTCAAAAGCAAGGCAAAAATCTTCTTACTCGACTTCCACGCTGAAGCTACCGAGGAAAAAGAGGCGCTCGCCGCATATCTCGACGGCGAGGTCACCTTAATTTTTGGAACCCATACCCATGTTCAAACTACCGACAACCGTATTTTGCCTGGTGGAACGGCTTATCTGACCGATATCGGCGCATGCGGACCACACGATAGCGTAATTGGGTTTAAGTCCGATGTGAGTGTCCGTCGGTCCTTGACGCAACTACCGCTCAAGAACGAAGTTTCGGACACTACCGCGCGGATCCACGGTCTTGTACTCAGCCTTGACCCGTTGAGCGGAAAGGCTTTGGAAATTGAACGTATACAGGAGGACTCACTGGTGTGAGTTCTAAGGCGCCCCGCTCTGGCCCTTCAAAGGGCAGAAAGAGAACGAAGTCTGGGAGCCGCAATAAAGGCCGCCCGAGCTTGCTCGCGTTGTGTCGCCTGCGGTTTGCACAACTGGATTCTGAACGACTCTATGCGGCCATCCTATGTGGCGATGTCTATGTAAACGGTGTTCGTGAACGCAATCCCCAACAAAGCTTTTCTAGCGACGTTACCATTACCCTTGAGTCTTCTGGGCATAGACCATCTAGAGCGTACGTTTCCCGGGGCGGCGAAAAGCTTGAGGCTGCGTTGCAGGCCTTTGAGCTCAGCCCGGCTGGATGCTGCGTGATAGATGCCGGAGCATCGACCGGCGGTTTTACAGACTGCCTTCTGCAACATGGTGCCCAATGTGTACACGCCGTGGACGTTGGGTATAACCAGCTGGCCTATGAATTGCGGAGCGACCCTCGGGTTGTGGTTCATGAAAGACTCAATATAAAAAGTGTCACGACTCTTGAGCCAGCGGCAGATTTCGCGGTTGCCGATCTGTCATTTCGTTCCTTATGTGGGGTAGCCGGGCACCTGCTGTCCTTGAGCACCCGGGGGCTACTCGTCGCCTTGTTAAAGCCGCAGTTTGAACGTGAGAGCCAACTATCTCGGACAACGCAGGATCAGAGTAGAGAAGAAAAGGCGCTGGACGTCGCGGGTTTTGACGGTGTAATCACCGATGTAAATGAGATAGTGAGGATCGCGCTCGGCACTATTTCCGCGCTTGAGCGGGAGCAAGCCTACACCTGCGGCGTGTGCATTTCGCCTATCAAAGGAAGAAGCGGGAATCAAGAGCTGTTCCTGCTATTGGAAAACTCACCCGCCAAGCGACTCTCGTCGGTGGAAGCCGAGCTTCGCACACTGCTAGGAATAGTATAACTCCTTGAAACACCGCTGTATCAGGTTCGAACGATAGCTGAGCGGCTTAGCCAAAGGAATCGCGGCGTAGAGGTCGTCCAATATAGACGCCGTCTCCACCTAGAAACTCACGTTCCTGTCCCTCAATAAGAATCTGAACCGCGTCTACAGTGGGAAACTCGGTGGTCGAGTAGACAATCTGCTTAAGTTGTGCGAGGTAACCTTCTATGCCTAGTGGGTTGAACTGAAATGCCTCGTTAAAGTTGAGATACGCAACACCACCGCGAACCGAGGCCGATATGAGTCTTGTGTCTTTTGGAATAAGGTGGTGAAGCCCACGTTCAATCTCCTGGGAGTTTGGGCCGCTGATCAACACCTGAAGCATTGCCGTTAGAGGCGTGTCGACAAACGATACCTCCCGGACTACACGATCTGGGTAAATTGTGCCGGTATCGGTAACCCGAATAAAATAGAGCGGGAAGTCTCGCTTGCGACTGTCTGGAGTGCGCGTCGTCTCGGGCCGGGATTCCGGTTCGGTGCTTGAATCCTCGCTGACAACATCCGGGGTATCAACAGGGAGCACGTCCTCGTCTTGGGCTTCGGGTGCTGTTGCTGGGTCTTGGACTATCTGTTCATCGGGAATCAGTTCAATTTGTGGTGTCTCAGGGCTTGGTTCCGGACCTTCCGGCTGTTGGGTGCTTTCAGAGTCCCTACCTGACTCAGTGAGTGTTTCCGATTCAGCATCATCTCCGTTATCCGAACGCAATCGTTGGCTCAGAGTTTCCACGAGGCCGGTGTTTTCGAGTACCTGCTGTATATCGCTTCGATTGTGCAGATAGAGGGCCACCACAAAGAGGATAAAGGCCATCCAGAACAATACACCAAAGCCGCTACTGCGTTTTGTTTTCTTTCGCGTCATCACATTCTATGTATCGGTTGATTTGACTCGGAGATCAAGATGTGCAACAGGGTTGTGAATACCTTTGTTGTGCAATATAGTTGCACCATTATGCAGGAGCTCAACGGAATATCGGTCTCCCCCGGAATTGCTATCGGGAAGGCGTTTCTGTACATTGACGAAACACCAAACATTCCTCGCT
>REEM01000092.1 GCA_007695055.1 Spirochaetaceae bacterium
CCTTCCGGCAACATTGCGGTATCGCGAGGGGCCAGAGACAGAAACAGCCCTCGTGCTTGGTATATCGACCCTCAGCTCCGAAGGCCTTAAACCGGAGATTGAGGCTCTTGCAGTTGAAGATAGGTGGTTGAGGTCACGTAGGAGCGATTCCGGGGCTTGGGGTTTTACGGTGTCGAGACCTATACAGCTCACCCTGACATGGTTGTGGGAAAATAATGACCCGGTGCAGGACACAAGGGATGAGCCGTGTGGACTGCATCAACACCAAGGACGTCTCTAAGCTCCAGCCTCACAGTGTGCAAGCACTACTTGGTTCCGTCCAGCCTCTTTCGCACGATACAGTGCCGCATCGGCTGCCTCGGCAATAGACAAGGCGTCGGAGCAGACTGGGAATCCGGCAATGCCGCAACTAAAGGTGACACTGAACTCCTCTTCTCCGGCTCTGTGGCGAATATGCGAGAAGCTCTCACGAATGTCATCAAGGAGGCGTTTAGCCTGAGTGGTGCCTACATCAAACAGAATAACCGCAAACTCCTCACCACCGTAGCGACCAATTACGTCGGTCTTTCGCAGCCGTTGTTGCAGAAGACGGGCAAGGCTTTTGAGAACCCGGTCACCGCTATAATGCCCGTAAATATCGTTCACCCGTTTAAAGCGGTCAAGATCAATCATAGCAAAGGACATTTCCCGACCTATTCTATTTGCACGCTGCATCTCCAGACTCAGGCTTCCTTTCAGATTGGAGTGATTCAAAAGGCCGGTCAGGGAGTCGCGTTCCATGAAGTAACGCATGCTGCGAGTTCGCTCAGCACGCAGCGACACCGCCTTGATCAGGTGTTCCGGCTTCACCGGTTTAACCAGAAAGTCGTCGGCGCCGGATCCAATTGCCAGTAGCTGTTTCTCGCGGTCGTTCTCTGCCGAGGTGAACACAATGGGAACTGCAACAAAGGAGTCCTGTTGACGAATGATTCGTGTGAGTTCAATCCCGTCGCAACCCGGCATGTAAAGATCCATGAGGATAAGCTCAGGTCGTGACTCTATCATTACCGACACAACCTGTGCGGGATCGGAAACCACCGATGTGATCATGCCTGCTTGCTGCAAAATAAGCGCGGTGTGAGACACCTGCTCCTGGTCGTCGTCGATTATGAGAACGTGATACGGCTCGTTGGTTCCGGCTCCCCGTAGCCCGTCTACACGATCAATAACCACCGAGATATCAACAGGTGGGGAAAAGAAGGCTGTCCCACCCGCGCGCACAGCCCGTAGGCGAGCGGCAAAGTCGTCACGATCCGAAATAAAGACCACCACGCACCCAAAACCAGGCCGACATGTGAGCTGCTGGAGCCGTTCCTCGAGACCTGGCATTTTGTCGAGTAGAGCAAAATCACACAGAATGATCTTGTCCTTGATCTCGGGGCCTAAGCCTACGGTTACGGCGGAGAAGTCCAGCTCCTGAACTGAGCCAATTTTGTGAACCGGCATCCTGAAGAAACCGAGCTGAGCCTCGAGATCAGGAATAAGCGCTGGGTCGTCATCCAGCTGATACACCACAAAGCTGTCTGCGTCCTTCCCATTTGGCTCGCTTTCGGGGCCAACTGGGAGCAGGGTTCCGGTATCGTCATAGTCGTGCTCATCTTCCAGATCCTGGGTAGCGGCGCCGCTTGTTTCCTGGGGAGCATGATCTCTCTTGGAAGCTGTGTGTTCTTCGGAGTTCTGGCTGAGTTGCGGCTCCACACCTTCATCATGATCTCCCGGTTCGCGAACATAGGAGCGTACTGCCGCAAGGAGCGCTGTGTGGGCCGCGTCGAAACTCGGCCGAACAGCCTGGGTCAAGTCTGCAGTGGCTGGGCCTTGTGGGCTGTCGATGAAGGGTTCAAGCAGTTCTTCAAAGTAGCGTGCCGCTGCCGAAAGCTCGGCAAAGCCAAAGGTAGCACCAGTACCAGCAAGTTTGTGGAGTTCATTACGCAGGAGTGCGAGCAAGGTCTTGGTTTCTCCGGCTGCATCCGGTCGGTCACTGCTAAACCCCGCAAAAATTGCACTATAGGTATCATAGATGAGTGCAAGTTTTTCAGGGAGCTGATCCGCAAACTTTGCACTCAGGGCTTCTAAGCGCGCTCGCATTCGATCGGAGTACTGTGCCATTCGCGGAGGGTCTCCCTTGGGGGTAGTTTCTAATACCACTCGCGTAACAATAACCTGAAACCTCAATTTGAATCAACTAAACTTGCACAAGAGCGGGATATCGGTTAACATTTACGCACATGGTGAGTGAAATAAATCTAAGTACCAGTTTAGAAAACTACCTCGAAGCAATTCTCGTCCTGGAGCGTCGCAACCGAGTTGCACGTGTTAAGGATATTGCTGAGCATCTGAGCGTTCAAATGCCTTCAGTTACCGGAGCTGTGAAGAACCTGCGCGAAAAAGGGCTCATTAACTATGAGAAGAACTCCTTTATTAGCCTTACCCCCGAGGGAATGCAAATAGCACGGGCAATTGAACGCCGCCACTCGGTGTTACAGTGCTTCTTGGAGAACGTCCTGCTCGTTGATACGGAACAGGCGACAGATATTGCCTGCAAAATGGAGCATGCGCTTGACACCGAGACCGCCGAGAAGCTCTGTAACAGTATAAAGTACTTCACCAACGAGATTCTCACGCGGCAAGATCTTTCCAAGGAGCAGTGGCAGGAAATTCTGACCTCTCGTCGAACACCCTGCACAATTTGTCATTCATGGCCCACATCGTAACCAGCGTTCTTGAGAATCGTCCTGTCGCCCAAGACTACTATGAGCTCAGGATGGCTTGGCCGTCATGGGCTCCAGCACCCCAGCCAGGTCAATTTCTGACGCTGCGGACGGTAGATGGGCCGGTACCGTTGCTCCGGCGTCCCTTTGCATTCTCGGGTTTTGACCGTGCTGACAGCGCGGCGAGTATCATTTACCAGCGGCGAGGCCATGCAACGACGCTCATGACCGCGAAGAGACCCTTTGATCCCTTTGATATTCTCGCGCCCCTCGGCAACGGCTTTCCCGACCCGAAATCTGGACGCAGACCCATACTCATTGCCGGGGGAATTGGCATGGGACCTATGCTATTCCTAGCCGAACGACTCGCACAGACACCCTACCCCGGAATTCTCATTATTGGCGCTCGCTCCGCGCAGTATCTGCCACGGGTTGTGCTCTCGCGTTCTGTACAGACAATACTCTGCACAGACGACGGATCGGCAGGACGCAAGGGCACAGCGGTGGACATTGCGCGTGAAGAGATTCGCCAGGAAGGCTGTGCACCGGAACTCTACCTGTGCGGTCCCCACGGAATGCTCGCGGCAGGACATGCTCTTGCCGAGGAGCTTGATGCACCGTCATGGGTTGCCATGGAGCAAACCATGGGATGCGCCGTCGGCGCCTGTATGGGTTGTGTCGTTCGAGTTCATGGCGGAGAGGAGTATGCGCGAGTGTGCATGGAAGGCCCTGTGTTCGACTCCAGGACAATCATATGGACCTGAGTGTTCGCATTGGCTCGGGCACCTTACCAAATCCGGTAGGAGTTGCATCCGGCACATTCGGATACGGAAGCGAGTACGAGAAACTTATTGACCTCAGCATTATTGGGGCACTGTACACCAAGGCTGTGACTCCAGAGCCGCGCCCCGGAAACGCAACTCCACGCATTATTGAAACAGCAGCCGGGATGCTCAACTCTATTGGCTTAGCGAATAACGGTCTTGCAGGGTTTAAAACAGCAAAGATACCTTACCTTCGCACGCTCCCCTGCCCAGCAGTGGTGAATGTCGCAGGTTCCAAGGGTGATGACTACGCAAAGGTTATTGAGGAGCTCGCTGGTGAGGACTGCATTTGGGGTTGGGAGGTAAATCTCTCATGTCCCAACGTCAAAACAGGCGGACTGGCACTTGGAACTGATCCGACCGAGGTTGAGCAACTCACCTCCCGCCTACGCAAACTCAGTTCAAAGCCGCTCATTATTAAGCTCACACCAAACGTCACCGACATCACCGCCATTGCACGTGCAGCCGAGTCCGGGGGCGCAGATGCGGTATCCTGCATTAATACTCTTGTGGGAATGGTTATCGACACGAAAGCACTGCGGCCGGTTCTGCCAGGCAAGACCGGTGGTCTTTCTGGCCCGGCTATTCTTCCGGTTGGGCTCGCCGCAGTATACCGGGTAGCTCGCGCCGTCACTATTCCGGTTGTGGGGCTTGGCGGAATAACCGAGGCCGACCACGCAATTCAGTACCTGCTCGCTGGGGCGCATGCTATTCAAATTGGAACCGCCAACTTCATTGACCCGACAGTGCACCAGAAAGTCCTTGACGGTATTCAGGCCTTTGCGGTGCTGCACAACTTGCAGTCCATCCCGGATTTCCATCAGTTCATTGAGTAGTCAGTCTCACGTTAGGTGTTTATGCATCCTGGATGAGACGCTCCCGTGCATGCGCTGCTGCTTGGGCTACCAGCTCATCCTCATCTGAACTCAGCCTCAGTAAATCATCAAGCAGCTCTTGCGCACCAAGGTTAGCCGCGGCTACACAGGCGTTGCGCAGCATGCCACGACGACCTGATCGCATGAGCGGTGAGCCGCCGAAGCGGGCAGTCATTTCCTCATGTGTTTTGATCCTGAGAATCTCGCTGAGCGAAATTGCGTCACCTGCAATGGACATAAGGAGATCAGGTTCGGTAGTAGGACGACGCACAGCATTCAGCGGGCACACTTCCTGACAAAGGTCGCACCCGAAAACCATGTCACCTAATGCCTCTTGCAGATCCACTGGAATGAGTCCCTTGTGCTCAATTGTCAGATATGAGATGCAGCTTCGTGCATCCATTCTATAGGGTGCGCTCAAGGCCCCAGTTGGACATACATTGATACACGCTCGACAGCCCCGCGGACATCCCTGACCGGCCGGAACTGTCACAAAGTCCGGAAACTGGTGGGTACTCAGCACCTCACCCAAAAAGAAATAGCTGCCGTAGAGAGGAGAAATGGACAAGGTATTGCGCCCGGTAACACAGGCACCAGTGGCGGCGGCAAAACTGCGCTCGGCCAAGGGCCCTGAGTCGGTGAACCTGCGGAATGAGTCCTCGGGATAGGTCTGCTGTAGCTGTTGGAGTATGTGGAGCAGCTTTTTGCCAAAGGTTTTATGGTAGTCCCGGCCGCGGGCGTAGCGTGCTATGCGACCGGATGCTGGCGCGGCGTCGAGCTTCCTGCCGCTGCCCGCGTCAACGGCGTCCTCACGATAGTAGTTGAGACCAAACATGAGCACCGATCGACAGTTAGGCAACAAGGTTTCGGCCCGGTACTTGAGTGGCGCAAACTTGGCAAGGTAGTTCATGTCACCGTGATTCCCCGAGGCAATGAACTCTTGATACTCGCCCTCAAGCCTGGCCAACTCTTCCGGGGCGTCAGGCTGTGGGCCACACACACCTAAAAGCGTCACACCTAACTCTTCAGCGTCGGCTACAACCCGTTTGAGCTCTGGAGGCACATGGTTCATGGGAGTAACCCCTGCTCCTTAGCAGCATGCTCGCAGAGATCCAAAAGCACACAGCTACAGCAGCGCGGTGCGCGAGAGAGACACACGACTCGGCCGTGTTTGTTCACCAACATCGATAGCGGAGACTGAAGATCTTCAGGAATTACACTGAGCAGTTCCCGCTCCAGAGCATCCGCATTCGTAGCCTGACCAAAACCCAGGCGGCGCATAACTCGGCCAAAATGTGTATCCACGATAATTGCTGGCAGGCCGAAAACATGGCTGCGAATAACGTTGGCCGACTTCCGCCCCACCCCGGGCAAGGTGGTAAGTGCTGACATCGACTGAGGCACCTGACCGTGAAACTCCTTCACGAGTACTGCGGCCGCACCCTGAATATGCGCGGCCTTGCTGCGATAAAACCCGGTGCTCTTGATAATATCTTCAACCTCGGAGCGTGCAGCTGCGGCAAGGGCGGCCGCGTCCGGAAAGCGGGCAAAGAGCACCGGCGTAACCTTGTTTACCTGCAGGTCGGTGGTCTGAGCCGAGAGAATCACTCCAATGAGCAACTCAAAAGGTGAGTTGTAGTCAAGAAAGGAAATGATACTCCCGTACTCGGCAACGAGTCTGCGATGTATTTCTTGCAGCTTCCGGTGCAAGGAATTAGCTTCCTCGGATCCGCTGTACAACTTGTTGAATTCCTTCTTGTAGCCGTTTGACCTTCTCAGACAGGCCGTCGGCGACACCGTCTATACGGCGCACAGCCTCGGACGACTGTTCGGCCGCCTGACGAACATCACCCACAGCTTCGTTCGCCTCACGCGCCGCCTCTGCTGTTGTCTGGCAGTTACTTGTTATGTCCTGACTCGCACTTGCCTGCTGTTCGACCGCCCCCGCAACCTCGGAGTTGATCACGTTCAAGTGCTCAATTGTGCTGAGTATCCGGTTAATGGCCTCCACCGCACCGCTACTTTGGTGTTGCAGGGCCTTAATTTGCGCAGAGATCCGGTCTGTTGCCTCTCCTGTCTGCCGTGCCAAGGACTTAACCTCGTTGGCAACAACCGCAAATCCTTGTCCAGCCTCACCGGCATGGGCAGCCTCTATTGCCGCATTGAGTGCCAACAGATTTGTCTGTTCGGCTATTTCGGTTATGAGCTCGGCTATGCTGCTGATCTCCCGCGAGGCCTGTCCAAGCTCGGCCATCTTGTCTGATGCAGCGCGTGCAGACTCCACCGCGTTCTCGGAGGTGCCAGCCGCATCTCGCATCTGCTTGCGAATATGTTCAATGCTGGCTGAAAGTTCCTCACTTCCAGAGGCAATAGTCTCTACTCCTGACTCTGCCTGCTGCGTTGAACGTGCCGCAATTCCTACTCGTTCAAAGGTGAACTTACCCGCTTCCTCTACCTGTTCAACCACGGCCGAAAGCTGACTACCAGCCACTTGCAGATCTTCTACCAGAGCGGCCACGCCCTGCTCAAGCTCAGCAGCATGCCGCCCGGCGACATCACGCTCCTTTTCGCGCATTTCCTCGGCCATGTCATCCTGCTCGCAGCGGGCGCGTTCAGCGCGGATCATGGCTACAACATACAGCCGGGCAAGTTTAGCCAGTGGGCGAACCTCCTTGACGGGGCCGGTTACACCACACGTGGCAACACGATTGTTTTCAATATCAATAGCGACACTCACGCCTTCTTTCATGAACTTAGAACGCCTTGCCTCACGCGCAGTCACCGCAATTTCGTCAAGTTCACCGGCCATGATCTTAGCCCCGCCGCCATGGATTGTCCCCACTCGTTCACGAACTACCGCGGCAACTATCTCGCCACGCTCGGCACAAAAGATCATCTGGTAGCCAAACTCTCCATGAAACTCATCACAGAGATCCTGCAGAAACTGCACCTGTATACCACTTTCGGTGCAGCCGTTCACTACACCACTTTGCGGCTTCTCTTCATTTTTTACCTGACTCGTTTGTGCTGTCGACATATAGCGACTCTCCCTTCAGTTCTTCATTGTGCAGCTTGAGCTTTGCTAAGCCCTGCGGATTCGCTACACAACTCATCTGTGACTGTCTTGCACATTTTTACTTTCGCAGACAATGCAGCTGGTGTCGAGCCACTTAATGCGGACCATCAATTATAGCGTTACAAATGTCTCTTCTGCGCCACAGATTTGGAGCGCTTGTAAATCTTACACACCATTGTACCGTGTGTTTACAGTCCGTCAACACAAACCGTGGAAAAAGGTGCCGTAAATCGTGCCGGTGACCCTTCCATTTCATAATCCCACATGCAGTTGACCGACATGAGCGTGGTCGTTATACTACCGTCTCAATGAAGATGTGAAGTATCTCATCAGGAGATGTCCATCAACAGCGGGATGTAGCCTAGGGGCTAAGGCGCCTGCTTTGGGAGCAGGAGATCGGAGGTTCGAATCCTCTCATCCCGATCGAGCATGAACCGGGCTTGGGGCCGCGTGTCACAACCCGGTGCCGACTCGAAAAGGCGGCTTTTAGGCCGTCGATCCTGCAGCACCGTCTGCAGGATTCCAGCGCTCATAGCTCAGCCGGATAGAGCAACGGCCTTCTAAGCCGTAGGTCGGAGGTTCGAGTCCTCCTGGGCGCGGTTAAACCGAACGCGTCTAGTAAGCAGGATGACTCGATCCGAGGCGGCGGCGCGAATACTTGGAGCGCACACCGGCAGGATGCCGGGGTAGCCGCAGAG
The DNA here is from genome assembly GCA_007695055.1 of Spirochaetaceae bacterium. GTDB lineage: Bacteria > Spirochaetota > Spirochaetia > DSM-27196 > SLAA01 > SLAA01. The sequence continues at coordinate 8,221 of REEM01000092.1, forward strand.
GCGGCTTTTCGGGCACACACACGAGGTGTGGGGCCGAAAAGCGAGTCCTCCTGGGCGCGAAGCAGTCCCTCGCGTCTAGCTAGCAGGATGACTCGATCCGAGGCGGCGGCGCGAATACTTGGAGCGCACACCGGCAGGATGCCGGGGTAGCCGCAGAGGCGGCTTTTCGGGCACACACACGAGGTGTGGGGCCGAAAAGCGAGTCCTCCTGGGCGCGAAGCAGTCCCTCGCGTCTATTTCCTCTCATAACTTCATTCAGCAGGTGCAGCACCACTCAGTTACCAACATATATGTAGGCTATTCCCCTCACTAACACCCCATAGCCTTGTAGTTATAAATATTCTTCCGTAAGATAGGTGAATTCCAAAGGAGGCTACGTGTGAATTACAATAGGTTGCGGATTACCGCATTGGTTTTGTCATTGCTACTTTTCATGGTCACTTTCCTTCCGGCCCAACAGTATGCTGAGCCGCTGTCACCGCCCGAGCGGGTAGTCGTTGGCTACGTGCCCATTATGAAGTTTGCGACCATGTACGTTGCTAATTCTCGAGGCATTTTTGAGAAGTACGGCCTTGATGTCGAGGTACAGAGCGTGCGCTCCGGTACCGAGATCATTGCCTTTTTGACCCAAGGCAGGGTCGATGTCGGAGGTATCGCGATAGTGGCCTCTACCTGGAACGCCTGGGCGCGTGGTATGGATATCAGCGTTATTGCACCAGGTGCACTTGAACCAATGGAAGGCAGTCCAACCAAGATGGTTGTGCGCACAGACCTCTATGACTCGGGTCAGATACGGAGCGTTGCCGACCTGAGGGGACGGCGGGTAGCCATGGCTGGTGGCCCCGGAAGTGGTGGTGAGTACCTTGCGGCCAAAGCCCTTGAGCGTGGTAACCTAAGCATCCGTGACGTGCAGGCCCTGAATATCGGCAATCCCGACATCCCGGCCGCCTTTGCCGCCCGCTCCTTGGATGCAGCAATCCTCGGCTCCCCTTTCGCAGAACAAGTTCTCTCGGCTGGCACTGCGGTGGTGCTTGAGGAAGACCTCACCCCAGGGGTCATGACAGTGGCCTTTGTCGGTTCGGGAAACTTCGTGAATCAACGCCCAGAGGTCGCTCGACGCTTTGTCCTTGCGTTGATGGAAGCGGCTCAGCTTATGCAGGGAGACGAGTATCTCTCCGACGCCAACCTGCGCGCCTATCTGCGCCATATTAACACCACCGAGGACGCGCTTCGCACCGGTGCACCGGTGATTTACGACCCAGATCAGGAGATCTCCCTCGACGGTTTGCGCGATGTCGAACAGGTACACAGACGCAATGGCCGCACCGAGTATAGCCAGCCCTTTGACCCAGCTCAGGTAACAGACTTATCCTTTGTGCGGTGGGCTCGTTCCGCCATGGGCCGCTGACAGATACATGAGCACCGATACAGTAGACAGTCCACACAACGGAGCTGCGTCGCCAAACGGCGCAGCTCCAAAAATTCGCGCGGTGGCGGTTGGTAAAACCTTTCCGAGCTCTCACGGGCCGGTAGAAGCTCTGCACAACTTCTCACTTGATATCTATGAGGGAGAGTTTCTGTCCTTGGTCGGACCCTCGGGGTGCGGCAAGTCAACCTTTCTCCGAATCCTGGCGGGTCTCGCAGAGGAAAGTTCAGGCCAGATTTCCATACACCGTGAAGCGAAGCCCAGCCGTCCGCTTAGCAGCATGGTCTTTCAGGAGTACGCAGTCTTTCCGTGGAAAACCGTTGCAGAGAACGTTGCGTTTGGACTCCATATGCGAGGTGTCTCGCGCAGCGAACGTAGCGCCATTGCAGCTGACTGGATTGACCGCGTAGGACTGCGAAAGTTTGCCCGCCATTACCCGCATCAACTTTCTGGGGGAATGCGCCAACGCGTGGGCATAGCTCGAGCACTGGCCAACGATCCGGAAATACTCCTTATGGATGAACCACTTGGCGCACTGGATGCCCAGACTCGCACGGTACTCCAGGAACAGCTATTGGAGTTGTGGCAGGAAGGCCGCAAAACCGTGTTGTACGTCACTCACAGCATTGAGGAAGCAGTGCTGCTGGGAGATAGGGTCGTCCTTATGACCGCACACCCGGGCACAAACAAGGCCGAGTTTGATATTCCTCTGGATAGACCACGCAGTCTCAAGACCACTGCAGAGCCTGAGTTTGCACGGCTGAGCTACGCCATTTGGGAGTCTCTGCGCGATGAGGTGCAGCGTAGCATTGAGGAGGCCGAGTAGTGAGCAGAACACAAAATGAAGATCGACACACAGCACACAAGGCACGCCTCTTTCGCTCTCTACTCGTGTTTGCGGGACTCAACCTGGTAGTGACACTCCTTGGCTTGTGGCCCGCGTTGTGGTGGGCCATGGCGCTGGGCAACTTTGTACTTCTGGTAATCATGGCCGAGGCCGCCGCACCACTGGTTCCTGGAACTCGCACACACCTCTACGAGCAGACACTGGCGGTCGGTTTCCCCGTCCTCCTGCTACTTGGTTGGGAGTTGTTGGTAGCCGGTGGAATACTCAGCCCTGACTGGTTCCCGCCACCAACGCGGATAGCGAGGGCGCTATGGGAGCTTTCAACCGAGCAAAACCCCTTCACCGATACATCGCTCTTTGGTAGGCCCTGGCTGCTGCCCGAACGAGTTGCCGCCGACGGCGCGGCCGGAGCTGCTGCCCTTGCGGCCGAGAGCCACCTGTTTGCAACACTCATGCGCGTCTTTCTGGGTTTCCTCATTGGGACTATTCCCGGCTTGGTGCTGGGCGTAGCTATGGGACTGAGCAGAACAATTCGCACCATGATTGACGCCACCCTATCCGCGTTCTACGTGCTACCAAAAATTGCAATCTTCCCTATCATGATGCTGGTGTTCCCCAACCCCTTTGGTGAGGGCCCCAAGATTGCGGTAGTGGCTATCTCGGCCTTCTTTCTGGTCACAATCAACACCATGGTCGGCGTTCGCGATATTGAGCCGGTGCTCTTAGAAGCGGGCCGCAACTACGGCGCGCGCGGCTTACGCATGTTTCGTCATGTGGTGCTTCCGGCCGCGCTTCCGGTAATATTTGGAGGGCTACGACTCGCCCTTGGTACCGCGCTTATTGTGATTATTGCCATTGAGTTTGTGCGTTCACAAACTGGGGTTGGTTTTCTCACCTTCTATTACTGGGAAATTCTGGCGCCAGAGAAGATGTACGCTGGCCTCGTTGTGGTCATGATGCTGGGGGTAGGGCTCACCGCAGGACTCACGGCCCTGGAGAGGCTCGTCATGCCGTGGCGACGTGATGTTAAGCAGAAGAAGGGCAAGAGATAGAACACAACGAGTACAAGTGACGCCTGCAGCTACATAGGCCCATGCACTGTTGTTTTTTGTGATAGCAAAAAACTGTTATAGCATACTCATTTTTGTTGACTCCGTGTCCTATCGGGTGGACGATAGCCTATCTATCCCAACCCGTTTATGAAGGAGCAGCACGTGGACATCAATGAAATAATTGTGTTTGTGATGATGTGTTTCATGGTTCTGGGAGCCGTGGACCGCATCCTTGGTAACAAATGGGGACTTGGTGAGTAGTTTGAGAACGGCTTCAACGCCCTCGGCCCACTCGCCTTGGCTATGGTCGGCGTTGTGTCACTCGCTCCGGTACTGGCGTGGATCCTGCAACCGGTGATTGTTCCGCTCTACACCGCTGTCGGGGCGGATCCGGCTATGTTTGCCACTACCTTGCTGGCAAATGACATGGGCGGTTACCCGCTTGCTATGGCCTTAGCCATAGACCCGGAGGCCGGTCTCTACGCCGGTATCATTCTGGGAGCCATGATGGGGCCAACCATCGTTTTCTCGATCCCGGTTGCGTTGGGAATAATTGAGGCCAAAGACCGGAAGTGGCTGGCCATGGGTATGTTGGCCGGTTTCATTACCATTCCTCTTGGTACGGTTGTCGGCGGTCTGGTTGCCGGTTGGAACATTGTCTTTCTTATTCAGAACATGATCCCGGTCGCAATTGTTGCAGTGCTCATAGCGGTAGGTCTCTGGCGCATTCCGGAGAAAATGGTTAACGGTTTTCAGATCTTTGGCAAGGGCGTCATGATCATGATTACCATTGGTCTGGCCGCAGCGGTCTGGGAAGAGCTCACCGGCATCGTCGTCATTCCGGGTATGGCTCCCGTCTGGGACGGTATTGAGATTGTTGGTGCCATTGGTATTGTACTCTTAGGTGCGTTTCCTATGGTTAAGGTCGTCGTCCGCCTGGCTGAAAAGCCGCTTAAGAAAGCCGGTCGGCTTCTTGGTATGGGCGATGTAGCCGCAGCAGGTATGGTCGCCACCCTTGCCAACAATATTCCCATGTTTGCCATGATGAAAGACATGGACAACCGCGGTAAGGTTCTCAACGCGGCCTTTGCGGTCAGTGCTGCCTTTACTTTTGGCGACCACCTTGGATTCACCGCCGGGGTTGAGCCGCAACTCATTTTTCCCATGGTCGTTGGAAAGTTGGTAGGTGGTGCGAGTGCGGTCATGGTGGCTATGCTCATAGCACCCAAGGCCGACGCCATGCAAGTGCTACACGCCGAGCCGCCCGAAGTTCCGGTCATTTAGAAGGCCCCGCCGTCTGAGCGGAATAGAGCAGGCGGTGGGGAGTCCCCCCACCGTCTTCTCACACTCTCCCCCTTCCTTCGAGAATTCCTCTTCGCCGCGTTGCCCTGGTATGCTATCATATCTTAGAATCTGAGCAGTCTTTGCTGACCCCTGGAGGCACACGGTGAATGTGGAGAATAGCCCGCCAGTACTTCACGAACTTGAGAACGGAACCGCAACCTTGACCCTAAATCGTCCCGAGAAACGCAATGCTCTCAGTCTTGAACTCATGCGTGCCTTTCTTGCGGAACTCAAGGTGATCCGCGACTCCACCGCGACACAGGTCGTAGTCGTTCGCGGGGCGGGCACCGTGTTTTCTTCTGGACATGACTTGAAGGAGCTGCATTCACACCGCAACAAGGAGTATCTCAAGGCAGTCTTTAGCACCTGCTCCGAGATGATGAGTGCAATAGTGTCGCTGCCCCAACCGGTGATCGCAGCGGTACACGGTGTAGCTTCGGCTGCGGGTTGCCAGCTAGTAGCCTCGTGCGACCTGGCCATAGCCACTGCGGAGGCTCGCTTTGCGGTGCCTGGCGTCAATATTGGCCTGTTCTGCTCTACACCCATGGTAGCGCTCAGCCGTGCGGTGTCTCGCAAGCATGCTATGGAGATGCTCCTCACCGGCGAACTGTACAGTGCCGTGCATGCTGAACGCATAGGCCTGGTCAACCGTGTCGTCGCGGCATCTGAACTAGATAGAGAGGTTCACGACTTGTGCGCAAAAATTACCGCAAAGTCCAGGCGCACCATTGCAACCGGAAAGGCTGCATTCTATCGGCAACTGGAGATGGGCTACGACGAGGCCTACGATTGCACCGGCCAGATCATGGTAGAAAACATGCTCGGCCCGGAAGCCGAGGAAGGAATTGGCGCCTTCCTGGAAAAGCGCCCCCCGGTGTGGCCCTGACAGACCAAGTTATCCCTTGGTCTTCGATAGCCCAAATGTAAATGCCAACGCCGCAACCAGCACTACGCCCTTCACGAAGTCCTGCACGTAATATGGCATGTTCATCATGGAAAGGCCGTTCAGTAGCATACTAATGAAGATAGCCCCGACAATGGTGCCAAAGGGATTCGGACGTCGAACACCCAGTACCGCAAAGCCGATCAAGGCAGACCCAATTGCATCCAATAGCAGTGTGCCGCCGGAGCTAACATCTCCCCGTCCCACCCGCGCAGCCAAGACAATTCCGCCTAATGCGGCTATGGTGCCGGATAGTATGTAAGCCATCATGCGATAAGTGTTAACCTTCGCCCCGACAAGGCGAGCGGCCTGCGAGTTGCTTCCAATCGCGTAAAAAACTCGTCCCCAACGGGTCAAGGAGAGAATTACAAACACCAGGATCGCCACAATGAGCATAATGGCAACCGCAGTCGGTACAATCCCAAAAAGACGCCCCTGACCCAGAAACAAGAAGTAGTCCCTAAAACGGCCGGGGGCTACTACGCCACCAGCCAGCACCGCACCACGTCCTATCGAGCGACCACCGGAAGGAATGAGTTGAACACCTTGAACCAGGAACATCATTCCCAAGGTCGCAAGGAGATCTGGAATTTTAACGCGTACAATCAGAAAGCCGTTGATAGCGCCTATACCGGCCCCCAACATGAGGCATACAAGAATCGCCACAGTACCACTCGCGTCCAGAACAACCATGACGTAGGCCGAGATCATGACCGACAACGCGGCAACGGATCCAATGCTGAGATCAAGTCCGTCAATGACCAAAGGAAAAGTAACTCCCAGAGCTAGGATTCCATAGACTGTAGCTCCAAGCAAGATCGAAAAGAGATTGGCTGGACGCCAGAAGACTGGGTTCCACCATCCAAAAAACAAGAACAGGGTCGCCATAACAATGAGAAAGCCATAGCGAATTGCAAAGCGCTTAAAGCGCTCAGAATTTGGCCGCCTCCGAGCCTGATCTACACTACCGGTCGGTACTTCCGGAACCGTACTCGAACTCATACTGCCGACTCCTCTCTTTCTTGTATTTCTTTCTCCTGCGCAACAAGCTGCAACAGTTTATCCCGATCAATGTCTTCATACTCCTGCTCGCCTATGATCGCACCGTTGTTCATCACGACGATCCGGTCGGCGACCTCAATCAGTTCATCAAGATCGGTGGCAATGATGATTGCAGATTTATCGCCAATGCTTGTTCGCAGGTACTCGCCAATATCATGGCGGGAACGGATATCAACTCCCTGAAAGGGTTCATCAAGAATTACAAGGTTATACTTCTCAAGAAGCCAACGAGCCACCACAACTTTCTGTTGATTCCCGCCGGAAAGACTGTCCATCTCGGCCTCTGGCCCCTCGCACTTAATGCCCATGGCGCCAATCATTTCCCGACATCGCTTGATCTCGGAGTTCACATCCATTATTCCAAGGCGATCAAAGACTCGGAGGAAAGGCAAGGTCATGTTCTGACGTATGTTGAACAGCGGGACTACCGCGTTCTCAGCGCGATCCTCCGGCACATAAAAAATTCCGGCCCGAATAGCCTCGCTCATGTTTCGAGGGTGGATCACCTTGCCTGCCATTCGGATTTCTCCCGACATCGCCTGAGTAATACCAAAGAGCACCTGTGCCAGTTCGGTCTTCCCTGCCCCTATCAGACCGGTGAGTCCAAGTATCTCGCCCTTTCGCACCTTAAGATTCACAGGCGGGGCGCCCTCAGCAACCACGACATCCCGCAGCTCCACCTGAGTATTCGTGTCGTCTATACCTCTTTCTCGATCCGCCAAAAAGCTGTGCTTTGGGATTTCTCCAACCATGGCGGTAACCATGTCCTTGACCTGGAATGGCCGTTGGAGAGTCTTTGCCAGCTTGCCATCTCGGATAACTATAACTCTATCAGCGATTCGTCCGATCTCATGCAGTCGGTGAGAGACGTACAGGATAGAGACACCAAGTTGCTTGAGGCGATCAAGCATTGCAAAGAGCCGCTCGGATTCTTTATCGGACAAGGAGGAGGTTGGCTCGTCCAAGATAAGCAGGCGTGGCTTAATTGCCAGCGCGCGTGCTATTGCTATCATCTGACGTTCGGACTGCGGGAGTTGATCCACAGGGGTATCCAGATCAATCTCTAAGCCCATGGTTGCTGCCACCTCCCTGGCTTCAATCCTCAGCGCCTCTTTTTTGTAGAACAAAGGCAGTCCAGGATTAAGCAACTTTGCCAGGGTCAGGTTCTCGTAAACGGTCATTGAAGGTACCACACCCTCGTTAATGATCTGATGTACGGTGGCAATTCCGTTGTCGTAGGCCGCCTTTGGGGTATGGAACTGAACCTCCTTTCCTTCTACCAGAATCTGTCCTTCATACTCGGCGTGATAGCCGCAAATGATCTTGATCAGGGTCGATTTACCGGCGCCATTTGCGCCGACCATCGCAAGCAACTCGCCGGGCTTGAACTCTACCGAGACACCGTCAAGAGCCCGTGTTACCCCAAAACTCTTCCCTATATCACGTACTTCAAAGAGAATCTTTGCGTCCGACACATCTTGCTCCTTCACTGCCGTCATTCACCAAAGATCTTGTGAAGATTCTCTTGATAAGGCGCTCGAATAAGCCCTCTGTCGGTGATGATTCCAGCCACCAGCTCGTGTGGAGTCACGTCAAAGGCGGGGTTCCGAACCTTAATGCCCTCGGGAGCGGTCCTTCGCTGTCCGAAATGCGTTACCTCATCCTCACCTCGCTCCTCAATAAAGATCTCCTTTCCGGTTGGAGTAGAGAGGTCTACAGTAGACGCCGGGCAAGCAACATACACCGGAATCTTGAAGTACGCGGCCAGAACCGCCACACCCAGTGTTCCAATTTTGTTAGCGACATCGCCGTTAGCGGCAACGCGATCGGTACCAACAATGACCATATCTATCAAGCCTTGTTGCATCACAAAGGCTGCCATGTTGTCCGTGATCGTGGTCACATCGACCCCGGCGTGCAAGAGTTCCCAGGCGGTAAGCCGTGAACCCTGCAGCAAAGGACGGCTTTCATCTGAGTACACGCGGAAGGAAACGCCACGTTCTTGAGCAAGGTACATTGGCGCGGTTGCAGTCCCGTACTCGGATGTTGCCAGTCGGCCCGCATTACAGTGAGTCAGAAGACCCATGCCATCCTTAATCAGCTCAACCCCGTGTTCACCGATCTTCCTGCACAGCTCGATGTCCTCTGCGTGGATCTCCTCCGCAGTCTTGGTCAGGCACTCGAGGAGCTCGGCGCCGCTCTGGCCACCTGAGGTCTCAACACTTTTCACCGTACGTTTGAGTGCCCAACTCAAGTTCACCGCAGTCGGCCGGGAGCTGTCCAGATACGCGGCTTTCTCCTGCAGTTCCGCGAGAAAAGCCTCGCGATTCAGGTGGCTTTTGTCTTGCATCGCCACCACAAGTCCGTAGGCTCCTGCAACGCCAATCGCCGGAGCTCCGCGAACCTTCAACTGCTTAATTGAGTCCCAGACCTGCTCAACGCTCATCTGCTCCTCCACCTTCACTGCAATTGGCAGCAGAGTTTGGTCAAGCAGGTAGAGTTTTCCATCCTTCCATGTGATGCTTTTCACTTGCTTATGATCTAGCATTGTAGTTCTCCCTCTATTTGGACGGGGACAAGCTTCTTCGTTTGCGCATAGCGTTGGTTAAGCTGCCGTCAATGCTACCGTGCCCCGAGCGGTCGCGGTGCACGTCTCTTGGAATCCGGGCGTCTCCCCCAAACGGGGGCAACACCCGGACGGTTACGTAGAATGTGTCTCAATAGCGACGCTTAGCGAGGCATCCAGGGCGAACGAGCAGCGTTTGAGGTTGCAAACTCCGGAAATGCATCCATGAGTTCTTCCATGTTCTGAACACCGGCCTCGACCAGCATCTCGGAAGTGAAGATCATTGGTTCAACCAGAATGTCTTGCGGAACGTTCTCGCCGACCATTAACTGAGCAAGAGCTCGTACTGAGGCGGCCCCCATCTCGGACGGGTTAACTGCCGAGGTCATTACCCACGGACTATTGGGCTGCGTCATGATTTCTATGTCCTGCGTCGAGATATCAATGCTGTAAACCTTCACGTTGTCACGCCCAATCTCTTCAAGAGCAAGTACAATACCCTTAGCAAACTCATCATAGGGAGCAAGGTAGGCCCGAATATTGGGGTTGGCTCGCAGCACCGCGGTTGCCTGCGCCGCGTTTTGCGTAGAGATTGGTGAATCAAGGGTACCGGTCTGCGCTACAATTCGCACCCCAGACTCCCGCGCAACAACTTCCTGAATTGGGCCATCGCGCTTATCAAGCGGAAGAATTCCAGCAACACGGACATAGGCCATATCTACCTGTCCGTTGAAGTCGCTCACAATGGCTTCAATTGCATTGCGCCCATGTTGGGGGTCGTTCTGCGCGATCTGTGGAATGCGAGGGTTCTCAAGGTCTACGTCAAAGGCAACAACCGGAATACCTGCGTCAAGTGCCTCTTGCGCAGGCCCGACCATAGTCTCGGTGAGGCCATGCTGAATAACAATACCGTCGACACCCAGGTTGATAGCCTGGCTCACAGCGTTCGCCTGCGACTGCGCATCGGTATGCCGCCCAAGCACGGTAACGCGCATCCCGAGCAGTGCGGCCTGCTGCTCAACACCGGCGCGGTACATCTGCATGAACTCCCCTTCCTGCAAATAGCTCAGGTGAGCAATATGCAGTTGCCGGCCTGTGCTACCATCGAAAGGTGCCGGTGCACCAGGGATATCGGTCACTGGCCCTCTGCGGGCTTCAGCGCCGCCCCCAGCAAACAGGGTACCCGCCCCAACGAACATCAAAAGAATAAGAAAGAATCCTACTGAACGTCGCATCGCCACCTCCCTTGTCGAATCACGATCTCAGCCGTGATTCTCGCTTGTGGTTTATAAACCGGCTCTTGTTGTTTTGTGCCGGTTCACTTAGAAAAATTGTAGACCTGCATCAGCTTCCTGTCAAACTTTATCTTCAATTCTATGTGTTAATGCCTGTTTGTGTGGTTTTACCCAGTGGCGGCGAGCTCCTGCTCAACTGCTTCCCGAGCTGTGATTAAGGCCTCGCTAGCGGTGCATTCACCTCGAAACGCTCTGCTTAACTCGGCGTACAAGGGGGTTATCAAGCTGCCGAGCTTGGGCAAATGTGGCAGACGCCGTGCTCTTTCCAGCAACTGCTCCTGAGCGGTAAACCACGGACAGCGTTTGCGCAGGGCGGCATCGCGGTAGGTAGATTTCCGAACGGGACTGCCAGCATACACCCCTATGTGGCAGTCGACCTCTCGAGAACCGAGATACGCCAGCAGTTCCACAGCATCGTGTTTGTTGGAGGAAGCCGAAAGAACCCCAAATGACCAGGTAACGTTCCAGGGATACTGCGGGGTTTCGTAAACAAAGTACTCATTGTTCGCGTGCTCTTCGCTAACAATCACCCCGGCTTGCCCTCCCCAGCTCAGCCCAAATGCGGCCTCACCATTGCGCAAGGCAGCGGCAACTTGCTCGTTTCCATAAGGTGCATGCTTCTTAGAAAGAAAAGCTGTGAGTCGCAGGTAGTACTCCAGCGCCTCGTGACCTGCGTCCTCGGCAAAGAGCGGTTCGCCGCTCGGCCCAAAACACTCACCACCAAATGAGTACAGGTACGGCAGCCAATCAAGGAATATCTCACTCGGGGCCACCTTCATGACGACAGGTGCGAGATGTGGGAGCTCAGTTTTGCTCAACCGCTGGGCAAGATCCACATACCGCCGAGGATCTTGAAGTTCAGCTCTACTCAACAGCTCAGAAGTGGCGCTGTCCGCGTAGACGATATGCCCATCGGTGAAGGACGGCACCAACCAGCTGCTGCCCTTATACCGCATCTCGGAAGCAATAGCCGGGTGTATATCCTTGGCGTCGAATTCTTCTGTATTGAGCGCCCCATAGTCGTCAAGGGGCTCCAGGTATCCAGCATTCACAAACTGCGCCAACCATAGGTGCCCGGCAATCATCACAATATCGTAGGCGGGCTTGCGTTCGGCGGCAACCGCAAACAAACGGTCACCGTACTGTTCCCACGGCAGAACTTCAAACTCCACTGAGATCCCGGACCGCTGCTGAAACGACTCAATAATACCAAGCTGCGGATCGACATAGCCATACACGGCCGGATCTCCAACCGCTAGAACCTTAACCGGCATCTTGAATCTCCTTCTCAGCCCTGGACACATCTGCAGCGCCAACGGAACTCGCGTCCCCACACGACTTGCCGCAACGAAAGCCAAGGTCATGCGCCTCAAGAGCAACTCTCCATTCCTCGGAGAGCTCGCAGTCGGTTATCATGAGATCAAAGTCCGACAGGTCAGCAATGTGGACAAAGGATGTGACGTCGAACTTTGTAGCGTCGGCCACCAAGATAGAGCTTTCGGCCTGGTGCATCATTTGCTTCCTGACCTCGGCCTCTCTTTCGTTTGCGTCGGTTACACCATGGGTGCGGTGCACACCGTCACAACAGATGAAGGCCTTGTCGGCAAAGTAGGTTGAAACAGCTTCTTCGGCCGCCTTTCCGACCGTGGTGAGGGAGCTTGGCCTCAGGGTGCCTCCGGTACAGATCACCTTCACACTACCTGCTGCGGCGAGAGCCTCGGCAACCTTGAGCGCGTTGGTAATAACAATAAGGTTCTTTTTCTCGCACAAATGTTCTGCAATATGAATTGCGGTGGTACTTGCATCTAGAAAAACCGTATCGCCGTTGCGCACGCACTCCGCCGCAAGCGCCCCAATCATGTGTTTAGCCTCGACCTGCACATGACTGCGCAAAGCGACCGGAACTTCGCGGTGCATTCCGGCGTTTATGAATGCTCCCCCGTAGGTCTTAGACAGTAGGCCGTTACTTTCCATCTTGGTAAGGTCACGCCGAATCGTCTCTTCGCTCACTGCGAAACGCCGAGAGAGATCCGAGACGGTAACGCTCCCCGACTCCCGCAACAATTCTATAATGCTTTGCCTACGCTCTACCGCTAACACAGAACATCTCCTTATCTAGCCGTACGGAAATATTCAGACGACCGTCAATCTACACCTATTGCGTCACTGCAAACTTAAGCACTGTCTCTACCGCTTCATCAATGTTTTGATACTCTTCCCTACGCATGATAAACTCGCGCGCGGTATCAAGCACCGATATCTGTGCCCGAGCACGAACCTCAGCATCTGGAATGGAACGAATATCCTCCACCTGAGCTAGCCCAACAATTCGGCGTGTCATTTTGCAACCAGCATAGCCAATCGAGTCAGCGAGCAGGCGTTTCATATAGTCTTCAAGGTACTCGGGATTCATCTCAAGCGGTGTCTTCACGTGCTCATGCCACAGCGAACGAAACTGCTCCTCAAAAACGTACCAGATCTCCCGGAAACTTCGGAGAAGGTACTCCCGGAAAACTTCACGTTCGTGTTTGTCCTTCTTATGCCACAGCTGGGAGGCATGGTTTAGCACTAGATTCCCTATAATCGCGCCGACGTCAAAACCCATTGGGCCAAAGAAGCCAAACTCCGGATCAAAGGCCTTGGTCGACTCAGCTGTGACAAAAACGCTCCCGGTGTGAAGATCTCCGTGAATAAGGGCCTGCCCCTGCGTCATGAACTTCTCTTTGAGTTTTGCAACCTCTCGCTTGAGTGCTGCATCTTTCCAGTTCTCCTCTGCCCGCTCTCGAATCTCTGGATCAATCTTGTTGTTGGCCGCGTCAAAATACGGGTTGGAAAACACCAGATCCTCGGTGATTTTGCAGAGATCAGGATTAACGAAGCTCTTCTGTACCACCTTCTTCTTGAGAGGATCCATCCCAAGGTCGGAGGTGAAGAACAGGGAGCGCGCGAGAAACTCGCCAATGTGCTCGGCAAGCTTTGGGTATACCGTTCCCGCAATAAGGCCTTTACGAAGCACAATGTGGTCCGAAAGATCCTCCATTATAATTGCGTACATCTCGCGGTCATAGCTGAAGATTTTTGGGGCCAGTCCCGGGCAGTTGCGGTCATGCAGCACTAGCATTTCGCTCTCAATGCGCGCACGGTCAAGCGGAGCCACAATGCTGTCGTCAATACGGGCGTGAGGCAAGGACTGCTTAATTATGACACTCGCGCCTGAGCCCTTGGTTTCGCTAACGCGAAAGACCATGTTCAGATTCCCGTCGCCTATTTCTTTACACTCGAGCTGCGAATCGGCCGAGAAAACCTTCGTCTTGGCACGTGCAAACTCCAGTGCCGTCTTCTCATTCAGGGTTGCATACTCCATACCAGCACCTCCTGTTGAATCTCTGATCACTACGAAGTAGTGAGTGGACACGACCTGCTCATGTTGTTCACGGTTGTACCGTCATACAAACGCTCAGAACCGCACGGAATCGTACATAAAACCACCCCATAACCACCCACTCGTTTAGATTATCATGGCAAATTTCGGCAGTCAAACATTATTGTTGCATTTGTGTCGTTTTATCGTGGTTTTATGTGGTTTCCGTAGCGGCGTTATGAGCCCCGTACCCGGCGCACAATCTCAGCCACCAGTGCTTCGAATTCGGATGTGCCCGGACTGAAGTCTCTGCTTACCGAGCGTTCGTTATTCATCTCACACTGTGGATTGGCCGCACCGGACGCAGAGCCAGACGGCCTGTAGCTACAAGCCTGGGCCTGAGTCTTGATTCCGTAGAACTCTCGCAGGCCCTGCAGGCGGTGAATGTCTTCGGAGGAGAACGGTTTGGCACCCCCAAGCGAATGAGCGTAGATCAAGATCTCGGCGTTGTGCTCAAGCTTTTCCAGCTTCTTGAAGGCATCGGAGAGGGTCGCGCCCACCGTGACGCTCCCGTGGCGTGCCAACATCACCGCATCACTGCGGGCAATGAGATCGCTCATTGAGTTCGGCAGGTCCTCGGTGCTTGGGGTTGCGTACGGTGCCACTGGCACATCGCCTAAGGTGAGCACCACCTCCGGCAGAATGCAGGTATCTAGACGCACCTCGGCAATGGTAAAGGCAATGGCTTTGGGAGGATGGGCGTGGATCACGGCCTTCACGTCCTCGCGTCGTTGGTAAGCCTCAAGATGAACCTTATACTCGGTGGAAGGACGCCTTGAATCGCCAATGGGGTTGCCTTGAAAATCAATGACGATGGGTGCCTCGACCGTCATGTCCTCTTTGCGTAAGCCGGATGGAGTAATGAGAACACGATCCTCGCTAAGCCGAATAGAGAGATTCCCGTCGGTTGCACACACAAGACCTTGCGCATGAACCTTGTGGCTATAGTAGACAATCTGCTTGCGTGCTTCAATTTCGTTCATCTTTCACTCCGTCACGTAGCTATGCTGTTGTCATTCATCTTAGAGTTGAGCTCAACCGAGTCGATAATCCCAATAATCAACTCCTGCAGAGGCGGGTTTTTCACACCTAGTACCGCGGCTGCCGAGTTTCCTTCCTTTAAGACAAGCACGTACTCACCAATACCAGCCTGCACGGTGTCCACTGCCAGGAGTTCAACCCCTGTAGGCGTGAGATCCGGCAAACAGACCTCAACAACCATAAGAGTACGCCCCTCATAGACCGGATGCTTTACGGTTGCGGTTACCGTTGCTCGAACGAGCCCTATCTTCATTGTGCAGCCCCTTCGGGCTGAACCACGCCGTCGGGCTGTGAGACACGATCGGGCGCAACGCGGTCAGGAATATCTCCATCCAGAAACTCTACAATACCCACAATTGTGGCATCCACCGGCACAAAGTTCCTGGGCAAGGCCAATGCGGCCTCTCTTCCGTCCACCATGTACACACGCTCGCCAACTCCGGCTTGGGTTCCGTCACAAGCGACAATTGCTTTGCCGGAAGGAGATCCGTCGGAGAAGATCGGTTGCACCCAGAGCAACTTGACACCCTCAAGGCCTTCATATTTCACAGTTGAAACCAGCGAGCCAATCACTCTTCCAAGAAACACAGGACTCCCCTACTTTCGGAAGACGGTCTCGTCGCCGATGGTGAACGAGTCGACAATTGCCATAATGACGGCATCTACCGGACGTTCCTTGGTTATAGTGGTTTGACGAGCAGAGGAGCCCGCTGCGTACAACACAACCTCCCCCTCTCCAGCACCGACGGCGTCAACCGCAACGACGAAATCACCAAGGGGCTTCATGCGCTCGCTCAAACGCTCAAGGATGAGAAGCTTAGCCCCGGTAAGCGAGGCTTCTTTCTGAGTGGCCACCACGGTTCCAGCAACACGCGCGAGATTCATCTTGGCACTCTCCGTATCTGGATTCTAGATGAGCATAGTGATATCGTCAACAAAATTCCACAGAATCCCACATCGATCTATAGGTAGCATTGACCTAACACCAGTCTATACCTGGTGGCGATCAAGTACCTTGCTGATAACGGCTTCCAGATTGGCTGGCTTGCTCCCTAAATGGGTGACCACAACACGCGTCACAATCTCTGCCAGTTCAGCTTTGTTGCTCGCCGCAGCTTGATTTCCTGACGCACCAGAGGGCACATTGGGCGGGCTTGGACTACTCTCACCGTCCAGGACTAAGCGCAGGCCCCGCTCGCGGGCGCGCTCACGCCCTACATCGGTGACGACGGTATCGCAATCTACTCGCATCTCGCTCTGTCCCTGTTCAAGGAGTTCGTCTACATCACGTGCGGTGATAAATCGTTTCTTTCCCATGGTTTCCTCCCGGCTCTTCACCGACTCTACTTGGTGCCGTCGACTGCGTTGATCGCTGTCACTGCCGCATCACGTGCGGCAAGAATGTCGGCCTCGGTTCCGGCCATCCATAGTCTGCCGAATACGCCAACGCCGGTAATATGCATAAGGTTCACGTCTGCAGCCTTTTCGGCCTCGTTGGCGGCAAGGTTAATGTAGGCCGCTGGCTCACACTCAAGTACCAACATAGACTGCCCCGGCACCAACATCATTCCTCTGTTAAAGCGATTCAGCAACTGAGACTGATAGGGACTCACGTTGGTAATAATCTGCATGGACGCAATTGACGGTTTCTTGCGCGCGGAGATATCGACTCCCAGTTCACGGAGCACGACATCGCCAGCCTCAATTACGTCCTCCTGCGACATTGAGTGCAGCTCGAACATTCCGTATTGACGTTCTACAATCTGGGCTCCGGGTCGGGCACTGGTGGCTTTGACGGCAGCATCTACAACTCGAAAGACCCAGTTACCCGGAGCCATTTCAACATAGAGACTTGCCATACCCTCAATTGGGAGGTCGCCCTGGGTAATGCTCCCGACAAAGGCGGCGTACTGAGGCTGCATTCTATCCAGATAGCAGTAAGCGCGTAGTTGAAAGTCGTCGGTCATAGTTATCTCCCCTATCTCCCTAGTGCGCCTACACCGGCGCGAACATCATTCATTGCTATTCCTATTGGCGTCACAAAAAGAGGATTTCCCGGCACTATGGTAGGAACCCCAGTAACCGCCTCCACTACCTCCGCGATACCGGCAAAACTACTCGTACCGCCGACAAGGTACACACAATCAACTTCAAAGGACTTCAGATGGGCAGCAATAATTGTCCCCATCTTTTCCATCACTGGCCGCACTACCGGAAGCAACTCACGGTGACGTGCAGGGTCGGTCTTCATGGCCTCAGCCTCTTCAAAGGAAACCTTGTGTGCACCCGCCAAGACAAGACTCAGGTGCGTTCCTCCAGTCGGCTCATCGCCGGTGTACACCACTTTGCCATTTTGAATAACGGCTATCCCGGTTGTCCCGCCACCTATGTCTACAACAGCGGCGTTCTCTACCTGCAAGAGGCTGTCAGCTGCACTTGGCTCGTCTATGAGCACGCTACACTCAAGGCCAGCCGACTCAATCACATAGCGAACAGCCTTTACCTCACCTGGTGACACCCCGGGTGGGAAGGAACCGGCTGCGGACTCAAGTTCCACTCCAAGGCGGCGCTCCACGTTGAGCTTAATCTTCTTGACAAGGTCAACCGCGCCCACAAAGTCCACAACAACCCCGTCACGCACTACCTGCGCAAACCGGTACTCACCGGCGCATGGCATGCCTTCTTCGTCGACCACTACAACAACGGTGTAGGCGGTTCCAAGGTCAACTCCAACACGGAGAACCCCTGCTGGTTTACCGAGCTGAGTCTCGGCCGCGTCAGGGGGTTGTGCGCCCCCATTAACTCGGTCGCCACGAACTATGACCCGGTCGGCGGTCTGGAGTATTGCGTCAAGCCGTGCGTTCATGAACGGCCTCCACGCTTGAGATCATCACGCGCCAGTAATAACTCAACCAAATAGACTGCACTGCTCAGCCGATTGAGCCCGGCGACAATCTCGGTGCCAATCTCCGCGTCAAGCGCCGTCACCTCTACCTCGCGTACTTGCGCACGCAGGTAGTTCAGCTCAAGCAGAAGAGCATGGTCATTCGCGTCCGGGGCAATATGCCCAATTCCCAGCATCTCTACCGGTTTGTGGGTAGCCTCGCGAAGCTGCGCCTCGTCCATTCCAGCAATCTGCAATGGAGCAGGAACACGGGCATGGTACTCTGCACTCATGAGCTCGCGGCAGTAGGCCGCCACGGTTGCAATTCTGTCGGCGGTGGCCTGGAAGCCACACACGCTGGCCAGCGCAGCACAACGCAGCGCGACTGCGTTTAAGGTATCAAGACGCCCACGCAGGCGAATGCGCGGTGCGTTCTTTGGGGCAAAGGTCTCGGCATCGAGCTGGGTCATGTGTTCGGGC
Source organism: Spirochaetaceae bacterium (assembly GCA_007695055.1). Lineage (GTDB taxonomy): Bacteria > Spirochaetota > Spirochaetia > DSM-27196 > SLAA01 > SLAA01. The sequence continues at coordinate 26,582 of REEM01000092.1, forward strand.
TTGCGGTCGGGAACCTGCCCACAGGTAATGCAGTGCGGCCGCGGGCCGTCCATCTTTACCGGAAACTCCGCCGCCCGGTCCCAGTTCACCGGTTTCGACGGTGTGGCAGTCGCGGTCGGTGCGCCCTGGGAGATCTGGGCGCCCTGAGCACTCGGCGCAGCGGGCTCGCCTTCGCCTGAGGAAGCCCAGTTTGCGGGGTAGGTTACGTAAAAGAACTTAGCCCAGTTGGGAGTCCCAAAGGTAATTGAGGAACCCTTGGGAATGAAGAGCACATCTCCCGGTCGTCCAATAACCGGCCCGTCCTTGGTGCCAATGTGGAGTTCTCCCTCAAGCACGTACTGTACCTCGTCGTAGTTCAGGGTCCAAGGAAAACTGCCCTGCCGCAGACTAAGAAAGCCTGCCGCAACCGGAGAGTTATCGTCGGAGGTCACCACATCTACGCCACGTACATCCATTTCCGGTCGGCCAATGTCAAACTCAAAGGGAGGCATGGATAGTCCACGCGTGTCAATGCAACGAATCAAGTCCCGTGCAACCAGCCTCCCTGGCGCCTGCGCAGCGCTACCCGGACTCGGTGCGTCCACCGCCGTAGCTGGCGGAGCCGCAGCTACGCGCTCAATACGCATACCCAGCTCGCGCGCGGTATCCTGCGCGAGTGGCGTAATGAGATCATCAGGGCGCAGGTGGAGAACACCTACACCCTGGCTAGCGAGTTTGCGCACCTCAGCTTCGGTGTACAGGTTCTTACTTGGTTGCATACTACTTCATCACTTCGGGAGTATTGCCTCTACATCACCATGGGGCCGTGGAATAACGTGGACACTGACCAGGTCGCCAACGCGTTGTGCTGCGGCAGCACCGGCATCGGTAGCGGCCTTCACCGCACCAACATCACCACGTACCATAACAGTAACGAAGCCACCACCAATCTGCTCTTTGCCGATCAGTTTCACGTTAGCTGCCTTGACCATTGCGTCTGCAGCTTCAATTGCGCCTACCAGTCCCTTGGTTTCGACCATACCCAATGCAATTAATTGAACATCCGCCATCGTTGTCTCCTTTGCAGTGCCCTGCTTCTTACCGGTAGGCGAAGCGCCGTCCGGGGTTTGTTTCTTTTTGGACGCGCCGCTTTTGGGCTCGTCACTTGTTGTCGCCTGTGGTTCTTGCGCCCCCTGCGGCGCTCCCTGTGGTTCCTGGGGATCCTGTGGATCTTGTGGTTCGTCAGCCATGACTTACTCTCCTCACGCCTTGAGCTCCTTCAGCACCTCACGAACAATCTGAGCGATATTTTCTGCTGAGTAGCCTGTTCCTGCCCCGTTCGAGCCAGTCACGTTCGAGGCAGACAGGCTTGAAGCAGACACCGGACCCGCTGTGTTGGACGATTGTGCTACCACACCCTGGGCAAGGCTATAGGCCTCTGGGGGCGGTGCCCCTGTCTCGTAGGCCAGCCGCTTGATATTGAGCAGATGCTGAACACTAATATTATCACTGACAATAGACCCGCCGATTCCGCCGGGGGCTAGAGTCATTGAGGGCATGAGTCCAGTCGTAGACCCCACCGCGCCCATAGAAGCCCAGGTATTCACAATAATGCGAAAGGCTGGCTTTTCTATGCCAAAGGCCAGAATCACTTCCTCGTCGCGGGCATGGATCACCAGTGAGTGCCCGTCACCACCGAACTTTAGCAGCTCAATACAACGCTCACAACCGGCATGCCAGTCCTTCTCCACGTAGAAGCCTAAGACCGTGGTGAGTTTCTCACGGCTTAAGGGGTAGTCCTTTCCAACACCCTTCAGATCTGCCACCAACACACGAGCCCAACCTGGAACGCTAATTCCTGCCAGCTCAGCGAGTGCTTGTGGCGTCTTACCTACGCTGCGCGGATTGATGGCCCCAGAGGGATCAAACAAACAGCGCGCAACGGCCTGCTGCTGATCGGGATCCAGCCAGTAGGCTCCGTTCTTTTTCATTTCAGCCCGGAGCTGCTCGGCTATGGGCGCATCTGCTACCACCGCCTGCTCGGTTGCACAAATGACCGAACAGTCAAAAGCCTTGCTATTGACGATGTCGGAAGCTGCTTTAGCTACATCTGCGCTCCGGTCTACATAGACCGGCACGTTGCCCGGCCCCACCCCAATTGCAGGTTTGCCTACGCTGTGTGCAGCACGAACCATGGGAGTTCCACCAGTCGCCAGAATGAGTGACACCGCGTAGTGCCGCATGAGTTCCTGCGTACCCTCCAGGCTGAGGTTCTCTATGCAACTCACCAGACCCTTGGGCATGCCCGCCTTCTCGCCCGCTTCGGCCATGATGCGCACTGTTTCCAGGCAGCATTTTCGAGCCGAGGGATGGGGTGCAATGATGGCGGCGTTGCGAGCCTTGACAGCAATGAGCACCTTGTACATTACGGTCGATGTCGGGTTTGTTGATGGCACCAAACAGGCCACCACACCCACCGGCCAGCCAATTTCAACAATCTTCTTTTCTTCATCGCGGCGAAGCACACCAACCGTGGGTGTGTCCTTGATTGAGTCCCACACGCCCTGGCTTCCGAGCTTGTTCTTGAGCGCCTTGTGGGCGGGTACCCCGTAACCGGTCTCTTCATGAGCCATTTGTCCAAGACGCTCGGAGTTCCGGTAGGCGGCTTCGGCCATGGCAGCACAAATACGGTCTACCTGCTCCTGAGATGTATGGAAAAAGGCCCTTTGAGCCTCGCGTGCCTCAACCGCAAGTCGCCGCGACTCCTGCACCGAAACCAAGTCGCGGTCATACCCGGTGTATTCCTGCATGTCTCTCTCCTTCGCTTGTGTACCCATGGGAGCTCAGACCGCTTAGTACTTAAGCGGGTTCGAAGCAACCTCAAGCACGGCGTCGGCGAAGGCCTGGCAGGCCGCCTTGCATGCGCTCTGACTACCAGAAAGCAAAGCGCCGCCAAAGTTGGTTTCTGACGGGGGTTTGAACCATACACGCATTGTCACTTCAGCCGCCTTGAGTGCCGCATCTATTCCGTAGGTAGCCTCAATAGGCTGCGAAATGAGGTATGAGAGTGATGTACCTTCAGGCACACCGGCCATGTTGCTCAGGAATGCTCCCGAACGGGAAACGGTGTGCGCAAAGTACGCCGAGCCGTCATCATCCGAGGCGGAGTAGAACCAGGCTTCGCCCTCACAGTACTGTATAGCTGCATTGAGCCCGGATCGAACCTCGGCAGGATCGGGGCCAGCGAGAATGCCAATTACCTCGCCGGAGAGTTTGCCGGACGCATGCCCGGAACCGGCGTAGAAGCTCTGCCCGTACACCACCTGCACCTCGGCCATCTTTGTGGCTTCGTCCATGGCTACGTAGAGCGGGTCGTCCATGTTGCAGGTAATGAGTGCAATGCTGCGCTGGTTGGGCTTGAGTTCAAGCTCCTTGGCATAGTCCGGATGCACATTCGGAATAATACGTGCCGAGAGAATTGTCGGCTTTAATGGATCATGAATTGCCATTGTTCCACTCCTTCTTACGCGTTCTCGCCTGAGATTTTCAGGCGGAGCTGGACGCCACTGGCCTGATACTTCAGATACTTCTTCACCTGCTCAACAATGAATGCACCGGCCTCAAGCGGGTTGGTACCTCCATTGCGGGTAATCATACAAAAGGCATCGCGGTCGCCGTCGGTTTTACCCTTTGTCGGCTTATAGCCCATGTAGGCGCTCATTGCATCGGCAACACCCAGTCCCGGGCGTTCGCCAATGAGCATGACTACAACATCGGCCCCGACTATATCGTTCACCGAGTTCATAATTCCCACCCGCGCATACTTCACAAAGAAGGGCGTGCCGCTACTAATGCCCGCAGATTTCAGACCCTGCTCAATGACCGGGAGAATCTCGTCCACATTGTTGCGAATAGCGGCGGCACTCAGTCCGTCACCAACCACAATTTGAACCTGAGGATTCTTGGTGCATTTTTCAGCGACAAGCTTTGCACCCTCATCCGAGAGGAGCCGCCCAAGGTCAGGGCGAATAAGAAACTCCTGCTTGTCCGAGACACGGCTTTGTACCGTAAACAGCCCAGCCTTTTCTACGACCTCGGGTTCCACCTCACTGTGTATTGCGTCCTGCGTCACACCGTGGTCGGCCTGAAACAGAAGAAGCGAACTTGTGGTGGGGCGTGAGCCCGCGCGGCCAACCGCAATACGTGCTCCGGTCGAGGCCTTGAGATTTCGCAGCCCGTCCATATCCATGGGATTCTTCACCCCTACCTGTGCACGAGCTTCCTTGGTGGTGGGGTCTGGAAGATCCAGCACCAATCCGCCAACGGCCGCGCCGCTGGGCGCAGTCGCTGAGCTGGCCCCGGATGCACCGTTTGAACCCGATCCGGCTGCAGCGGAGGCTCCACTGCCCAGTTCCTTGAGGACCGCTTGTACGATTGCCTCAATCTGGTCTTTAGTGTTGTCCATATCCATCCTCCTTAGCGCTGCAGAAAGAACGAGGCGTCACCGGCCTTCGCCGTAAGCACACCGTTTTCTATGAGTCCGTGTTTTTCCATCCAGCACTCAAACTCAGGCAGCGGCCTCAGTCCCATGAGATTCCGGAGGCTCATTGCGTCGTTATAGCTGGTACACTGATAACTGAGCATTGGGTCGTCGCCCAAGGGCACACCCATGAAGTAGTTACAGCCCGCAGCCGACAGCAGTACCGCAAGGTTCTCAATGTCGTTCTGAGTCGCAAGCGCATGGTTGGTGTAGCAGGCGTCAACACCCATTGAAACCCCGGTGAGTTTCCCCATGAAATGGTCTTCCAGTCCGGCGCGAGTGATCTGCACCGAGTCAAGCAGGTACTCAGGACCGATGAAGCCAACCACGGTGTTCACCTGAAAGGGCTCATAGCGCTTGGCAAAACCATACTTGCGCGCCTCAAGTGTGACCTGGTCGGCTCCATGATGTGCATCTGCAGAGAGATCCGCCCCCTGGCCGGTTTCAAAATACATGTAGTTTGGCCCCGGAGTCACGCAATACTTCTTTGCCATGTCATAGGCCTCGTCGAGCATGTTGACATTGACACCAAAACTCTCGTTGGCTGTTTCGGTACCGGCAATGCTCTGGAAAATAAGCCCGGCCGGAGCGCCACGCTTGACCGCATCCATTTGGGTCGTTACATGCGCCAAGAGACAGTTCTGCGTAGGAATTTCCCAGCGCTCAATGACCTCCCAGGTCATTTCCAGCAACCGGGTCACACTCGCGAGTGAGTCGTCTACCGGGTTAATGCCAATAACGCTGTCACCGGAACCAAGGCTGAGGCCCTCATAGGTCTCGGCCCGGATACCCTCAACCGAGTCGGTTGGGTGGTTCGGCTGATTGCGCGAGGCCAAGGTACCAGGCAGCCCAATGGTGTTGTTGCAGTGAGCGACAATGCGAATCTTACTGGCGCCGAGCATGAGATCCATGTTGGACATGAGTTTTGCAACCGCAGCCACCATCTCTGAAGTAAGTCCACGCGAGATGCGGCGAATCATGGAGCCGTCGGTTGTGTCAGCAAGAATCCACTCGCGGAGCTGCCCAACGGTCCAGTTCTTGATCTCTTCATAGATGGGAAGATTCACCGCGTCCTGAATGACACGGGTTATCTCGTCCTCCTCATACGGCACTACCGGATTCTCCCGGAGCGCCCACAGCGGCAGTTCGGCCAGCACAAACTTAGCCGCCATACGCTCAGAGGCAGTCTCGGCGGCAATTCCGGCCAGTTGGTCTCCTGACTTCAGCTCGTTTGCTTTAGCCAGCAGCTCCTTAATACTCCGGAATTGGTAAGTTTCACCAAACAGCTTGGTTTTCAGGGTCATAAGCTCAACTCCTTAGCCGCCCCATTTTGGGACATGTCCCGCAACGTTCACAGGGCGTCAGCGATAAAACACCAGCGTCTTAATAGAGAGTGGCACTACACGACCGGCAAGTATTGGCTCGCCAATATCAATGAAGTCCCCTTCTCCCAGTCCCACCTGATCTATACTCACAACGCCAAGATCCGGAGCCACGGCCTTAACCGTTTGTCCAAGACTCTGGGCATAGTCCTGTTCCAGAATGAGCACCAAAGGCGCTCCCGGCCTGAGCGTTTGCGCCGCAAACTCCGACAATGCGTTTGCGGTCGTCGAGAGCATGGCGTAACTCATGTCCTCCGGCAGATCCAAGGCCAGGGCAAAGCCAATCTCACGGGTATGCGCGTCCCACCGTGTTATGGCGAGGTTAAGCATTTCCAACACCCGCGTGTGATCAGAGAAGTCCTGTTCACCAAGTCGGGGCTGAATCACGGCCAGGTTCCGAAGTGGCAGAATACTGCCGTCGGTCCAGATCGTGCTCCCGCTTAGGGTTATGGTCTGACTTGCGGCACCAAGCACCGTGGCCCTGAGCGTTTCATCCGGTGGGAGGATCTTGAGCTCACGTAGCCGCGGGTTGCGCCGCAAGGACTGTGCAAAGAGCGGGCCGACATCGTTATGCACCGCAATTTCGGCCAGTCCTTCAATTTCTATTGGCCGGTAGTAGTAGTGCGCCACCCCGCCGGAGAAGAACACCACTGTTGAGTCCTCTGCCCCAATGAGTGGCGGACTTAGCTGCAACTTCTCACCCAGACTGCTGAGCCGCCCCTGCGCCAGATCCGCAGTAAGTTCGGCCATGCAGTCGCAGAACTCCCGCAGGGCAGATATTTCAGGCTTGAGCCCCACCTCTATGGGCAGACTCAGGTGCTCAACAATCATGCGACCTGGTCCAGCCACATGACGCACGGTACCGCTTGTCTGTTCAAGGACAATCTGACGCCCGCCCACCGCAAGGCCGGAAGACGAAAGGTGCCTCCCCATCCGGAAGATCGCCGCGTTCGCGGTTCCTCCCCCAATGTCGATATTGGTCACCTGCGCGTAGTTCTTGGCAGAGTACGCAGCAGCGCCTGAGCCGCGCCCGGCAATCTGCGCCTCAACGTTTGGACCGGCAACCGTAACCACAAAGTCGCCAGCGTAGCCCGAAAGGGCGTCCAGCATGATGTCGGCGTTCTTGGTGCGAGCAATCTCTCCGGTAATGATTACCGCCCCGGTCTCCACCTCTTTTGGGTTGATTCCGGCGTTTGCGTACTCACGTTCGACAATTGCTACCAAGGCATCGGCGTCGATTTCGTCCGGTGAAAGCAGAGGTGTAAAACTAATGCCACTTTCATAGAGCACCGAGCGCGCCGACACCTCAATCCGGGGAATCTGCCCGCCGCTTGCCGCGTTTCGCAACTGCAAACGGGAGAAAACTACCTGAGTTGTAGTGGTGCCGACATCAATTCCGACGCTCAGCAGCTCACGGCCGTCACTGGACATGTATCACTCGGTCAGGCTTTTCCGCCGCCGGTGCTCGGAAGGATCTGCTCAACATCGCCGTGGGGCCGTGGAATCACATGCACGCTGACCAACTCACCAACACGCTGTGCTGCCGCCGCACCGGCATCTGTAGCTGCCTTTACCGCACCAACATCGCCCCTGACCATAACGGTAACCAAACCGCCGCCAATGTACTCCTTGCCAATCAGCTGCACATTTGCAGCCTTAACCATAGCATCTGCCGCCTCAATAGCTCCGACAAGGCCCTTGGTCTCAATCATTCCGAGTGCGGTTAACTGCATTGCCATAACTCCCTCCGATAGTGTGTGTCGTTTCTTGGCGCCATTCCGACGCCTCTCCGTGTGTTCTTATTCCTTGCGAAATGTAGTCTTGTGATTCAATTCTAATGAGTCCAGAATTCCAACGATAGCGGCATCTACGGCCGCATCCACAGTGGCCTCGGTGTGCCGGGCCGAGCTACCCTCTGCCACAAAAACCAGCTCACCCTCACCCGCCCCGACGGTGTCGACCGCTATAAAGGGTTCGCCATAGAGTTCGTTCTCGGGAGTGGCTTTCTGCACCACCAGAAGTTTGCGGCCTACGAGCTTGCCTTCCTTAACGGTTGAGACCGCACTACCAACAACCCTTGCAATGATCATACCGGCTCCTTCGGCCGCGGCACGGCCAATGAGCAGTGCACTGCGTTATCACCCCACCTGTTGCGGCGGGCATGAACGAGCAACGCACCACATGTCTCAACAATAAACCCGGGCAATGGAATCCGCAACCAAAACTTGTCATATGTTCCGTGACATTGAACGCCTGCTTGTTGCAACCTTCGCCAGACACAACAGTTCAAAATCCTGGGGCTGCCCCAACCGCGGCGCATTGAGATCTGCGACAAACTGCAAATTATAACCGGCTGTAGGCAAAATGATATCACTTTGCTATCGTTTTGCCCCTATACGCGGCCCGCGCGAGACTATACCTACCCCGGTAGCGACCGGTCGAGCGCAGGTGGATTGCCAGACGGCCAAACAAGCGGTAATGTCGACACGGAGATGAAGGAGATAGAGGCGAGATGAACCCACCAAAGATTGTGATTATGACGGTGAAAGGAAGTGAGACCGCAATAACCGAGTACACCGGGGACGACTCCCGTGAGGCGGTATTGGCGTTTGTGGAAGAGGAGCGGAAGGCGGGCTTTGCTACTGCCTACCGGTATACCGGGTCGGCCGACAGCACGGGAATGCCTATGTACCGCGAGATGGGCGGCCCGGACTCCCGCCCAATCCCAACCGAGGCGGTTACCTTAGCAGACAGCGAGTGACCGGAGCTAGGCTGCGCGGCCCGCTTCACCGGGGAGCAAGCGGAGCCGGGGAGCAAGCGGAGCCGGGGAGCAAGCGGAGCCGGGGAGCAAGCGGCGGGCTACCAGCCCACCGCCAGGTACATGCCTGCCCCAAGCCCGCGCATAGTGAAGGCACCAAGGGGCTCGGGTGCTGCTGAGCGGAACTGCAGTCCCAGCTCAAAGGCGCGGAAAGGTGCACGAATTCCCAGCACGGTCTCGTACAGGAAGTCGCGGTGACCGACACCAATGGACAGTATATTGAGCGGGAAGAAGTTGCCCTCTACCGCAACTCCGGCGTTGAGACGAGGATAGGCTCCAAAGATCATTTGGCCGCTTGGCACGACATCTACAAAGGGAACGGTAAAGCGGTAGAAACCGCCGACCGCAATAGGCAGGTAGATGTCGGGCCGGTCGCCGCTCTCGAGCGTGCGCGTGTCAATATCGCCATCGTCCTCTGTCGTGGTAAAGGGGTCATCGTCGTCAAGCAATGGATCCAGAATGCCTTTGGTCTCAAAGGTACCGCTGAGCCCTTCATTCTCTATGGCGTAGCCCGGGCGGGCAGGAAGAATGGGGATGCCGGTTATAGATGCCCCGTAGCGTGGTATACCGCGTTCATCTGGGCGAATCATGCCGAGGTCAATGTGAACGCCAACCCCAACCAGGCCATCCTCACCAAGCGATGTGTAGATATCGCCCTCTACCGCATAACTTCCACGAATGGTGCCGTCGGCGTTGGTTTCAAAACTGAAGCTGGTCTTGGTGTTGCTGTCAGTCCAGATGAGGGGCACAAAGGCGCCAACCTTTACCCCAAAAATGAACTGCCGCCACTGGTATGAGCCGTAGATGCCGGTTTTGTTGAAGGACCTCTGAACCATCTCGGCCGAACCGCTGTATCGTTCACCAAGTACGTTCCCCTGGGCAAACAGCTCCACCAGGTCTTTGTCCACCGTGAAACGAGACAGGTTATCTGTGGTGGAGTACAGACCAAAGCCAACACCAAAGCGCCGCAGATGGAAGACCGCGTGCCCCTCACCCCGTGAGGTAAATGCAGCCCGGCCACCACGGTCAGGTGTGGAGTCGGCTATATCGTCCAGATCAATGACCAGGGTCTCGGAGAGAATGTCAGAAACACTGAAGTAGCTGTTTCCGAATGCGAACTCACCACCGCCACCGAGTTCAAACACCTGTCGGGGGCCAGCCGAAAGCAGAGCTGGATTTGTGTCGTGATTGAAGCTCCGAATGCCGTTGTTTGCAGACAGCACAGCCGGGCTGAGACATACGACCAAAACGATACCTGCAAAGAAGAGAGGTCTTGTTAGGTTTTTCATGGCTAGTCGTCCTCCCGGTCAAAGGTGAAGGTGTAGTCCATGCGCGCCTGCGCCCGAATGTATCCACTGAGTATTTTCAGCTCTCCACCGTCGTTGAGTTGGAACTCCGGAGGCAAAAGGAACTCAAGCTTTGAGTAGAAAGGGTTGGAGTCTATCATCTTGTTGAAGCCGGTTGGAGTTATATCCGCAATGAAGGTGAAAGGGCCCTCCTGGGGCGGGGTCGGGGTCCGTAGTATCTCTACACCCTCCCCGGCCGCCGATCCCACCGCGCTGATCAAACGGACAATGGGGGTAAGACCAACGGTGTTGTTAATCTCCATGACTATCTCAGCATTACTCCCGCGCAGACTGTCTATGAAGTCGTTCAGGTCTTTGTCCGGATCATCTGGGTCACGTCCAAAGATATCGTCGTCGAAAACGAAGTCCTCGTCGTCTTCGTCGTCGCCAAGAAGGAGAGCAACGTCAGCGTTGGGGTCGGACAGCTCGAAGGCGAAC
>REEM01000160.1 GCA_007695055.1 Spirochaetaceae bacterium
CAAACTCAGCCCCGCATTCTCAACAGATACCGCTTCACAGCTTGCCAGTCTGGAAAGTCCTCTGAGCCAAAGAGAATGAGCTCTCCGGTGAAGCGGTCGGCGCCGTTCTTGGTGCGGTCGTCTACCAGGTAGTCGCCGTGGTTCAACTGCTTGTTGTGAGAAAGTATCAGGCGTTTGTACCCAACGGTGCCAAGGTACTTCTTCACCCAGAGGAGCTTGTCGGACCAGGCCGATGGGTTCTCCCACGGAGCGGTGGACAGGATGTACGTGTCGTAGACGCTGCTGAGTTCTGCGAATGACTGGATCGCGTCCGGCATGGGGTGCATAAGCGCAAAGATGCCGGGCACCTCATCAAGCCTTCCCTCATACTCCTTGACTGTTTCTTCCGGCAGACGTTCTATACCGGTCTTGAAGTCAACGAGAACGTTGTCCATATCGACGTAGAGAAGCTTCTTGTTCATGGGTGTTTCCTCCGTTGCGCATTTTCATAGTCCGGCACCTTTGAGGAGCTGTGAGGCTTGGTCACCGATCTTGATTCGTTCAGCCTGGGTCAGATGCGTGTATCTTTGCGTTGTTTGTTCATCGGCATGTCTCAGTACCTTCGTTGCGGAGTCTTTCACGTGCGACGCATAGAAGTGACGCCATGCGTGGAAATCAAGCCCACGTGCAGCCTGTTGTTCTTCTGTAATGCCAACTGAGACAAGCACTCGTCTATACTCAGTTCTGATATCGCGTGCGCTCATGGGCCGCGTTTCGCTAATTCCGTGGAATACGTATCCATTGCCCCAGGGGTTTTCTCTATGCAGCTGTATAAGCTGTTCTGCTACCGATGCAGGCACCGGTACGTCGCCACGGCTGCCAGCCTTTGGTGCGTGGAGGCCGTCGGCTTCGGTGTATGCGTGCTCTACCGAGATCCACCAGTACCTGTCGTCATCTATATCCTCTGAGTGCACATCGCTAATCTTGAGGCCACACACTTCACTGATCCGGAGCCCCGTCGCCATGCTCAAGAGGCAGGCGAGCTTTGACTGCTTATCATCACTTGGTGCTTCAAAGAAGGCTTTCGCCTCGCCTATGGTGAGGATCTTGCGCTTGGCAATGTCTTCTCGGAATTTCATGACATTGGTGATGGGGTTCTGTTTGATCTCCTCGCGCCTCCGCAGTTCATCAAAGGGCTTAGACAATGCCGTGCGAATGCTGTTGCAGCGGGAGGCTGTGATGCCGCTCTCAAAGAAGTCTGTGAGCATATCTTCCAGGATCGCTGTTGTTATACGGTGAGCCGGGTAGTCATGGTATCCGGTTTTCTTGAGCCAGGGCACGACATGCTTATTGACGCCGCTCTTGGCAGCACTGAGATAGGCACGGCTCAGCGGGCGCTTTGAGCGGCTCATCTTGAGGGCGTAGTCACCGTCCTGAGTCCAGAAGTTCAGAAGATAGTCACCGATCTTAGTTGCTGTTTGGGGAGACGAAAGAGCTACGCCCTTGTCCAGGGCCATACGTGCCAATGCTTCAGCACCAGCCTTTGTGGTTGAGGGAATGCTGCGGGCATCTTCCCCGAGTTGGTACTTCAGTGCGGCGGCCGCGACACGCCGAGGGTAGGTTCGGGTGTCTTCGTCGAGGAATCCGATGTAATATGTTGGTTTTTTCTTGCCGGAACTACGCTTGTACACCATATAAGGACATCTCATGCGTAGATTTCCCTTCGTGATACGAGGTAGCTCACGACCGAAAATGTTTTGAAGTGTGTATCAATTGTGTAACAGGCAGGAATGTTTGCATACACACTTACTTTTATGAAGTGGTAAGTCTTTACTGTACCACGATTTAAAATTGCCCGGAACTGGACTTGAACCAGCACAGCCTTACGGCCACTAGACCCTGAACCTAGCGTGTCTACCAATTTCACCACCCGGGCGACACGTCACAATCTATCCTGGAGACAATTCTCCTGTCAAGTAGCTTCGTTTCTGAGGGGGGCGCACCCTAAAGGTGGCCGAGCTGGCTGCGTGTTGCGGGTACTCGAGCAGATTTCTTGCGTGTATCAGGGTCACGTGAGATAATACCACAAAACTAGTAATATCTCACGTGACCCTGAGGGTGTGTTCGAAATGTACTTCTCTCCGGATGCGCACTCCAGGGGCGTCTGCTCCGGGGGGGGCGCCGCCCAAGGGGGGCAATTGCTCCGGGGGCTCCGGGGGCGCCGCCCCAGGGGGCGGCCGCACTGACTCACTTGGTGAGACAGCGCTTTAGGTATTACATTACAGAGTGAAATGTTACATCTAAGGCAGAAGGTAAGAACGTGACAGACAATCTTGGGCCTGACCGGAAGAGCGACAGCGCATCCTCGCTGGACTCCTCGCCAGCATCAGCATCCTCGCCCGCGACCGAGCTACAGCCGTCTTGTGAGGCACTCATTGCCAACATCAGCGAGGTCATAGCAATTCTGGACGCCGAGGGCGTGAACCGGTACAAGAGCCCTAACGTTGAGCGTCTATTTGGCTGGAAGCCGGAACAGTTGCTGGGCCACAGCTCCTTTGATCAGGTGCATCCGGATGACCTAAGTGCGGTTCTGGCGGAGTTTGCTACCCTGCTTGCCACAGAAAATGGTCAGATTCGGGGCGAATGTCGCTACCGGCACGCCGACGGTCAGTATCGTTGGGTTGAGTATGATGCGACCAACCGGCTCACCGACTCCAACATCGCCGGAATTATTCTGAGCTATCGTGACGTTACCGAGCGGCGCCACGCCCAACTGTCGCTGCAGAGAAGTGAGCAACGCTTTCGAGCCTTGTTTGAGCAGTCTGCCGTCGGATACATCCTTGCCAACTCTTACAATCAGATTGTGGAGATAAACCGCGCGGGTGCCGACATACTCGGCTATGAGCCGTCGGAACTCGTGGGAGTGAATGGCCGTGATCTCATTCATCCTGATGATCTCAAACAGCAGCCGATTGAGGCAGTGACCGACCGTGTTCTGCATCAACATGCGCGTCCCGAGATAGAGCATCGATTCCGTCGCAAGGGTGGCGACTATGTTGATGTGTGGGTAAAAGTGCAGGCGATTCAGCTTGATGGTGGCCCGAAACACGACCCAGGCACGGGTGGCAGGACGCACGACCAGGTGCACGACCAGACACACGACCAGACACACGACCAGACACACGACCCGGACACACGACCCGGACTCCCTGCCTTCTCATATGATCACCTTCAACGATATCTCGGAGCGCAAGGAGGCGGAGCGCCAAGCCACCGCTTTGCTGAAGGAAAAAGAACTCCTCCTCCGTGAAGTGCATCACCGAACCAAGAATAATCTTGCAACCCTGTCCTCCATGCTCCACATACAAGCGCTGAACTCCGATAGCGACGCAGTGCAGGAGGCACTTTCGCAGGCTGGCGACCGGATCTCAGTCATGATGCGGATCTACGAGCAACTCACCTACGGGGACTCGGTGGAGGAGGTCAGGCTTGCCTCGGTGCTCAACCGCGTGGTCAATGACCTGGTAGACTCAGGTAGCGCAGCAATGCTTGATCCGGTTATAGATGTCTCAGAGCTCGTCGTACCAGTGCGCCTCTCGGTAGCGCTCGCGGTAATGGTTAACGAGCTGGTTGTCAATGTGTCCAAGTACGGGACGCAAGCTGGAGAGTTGACGGATCGCACCAAGATCAAGATACAGATAGATTCCGCTTCTGACGGCAAGTCTCTGGTGCTCCAGGTTTCTGACAACGGACCAGGCTTTCCACCCGATGTGCTTTCAGGCGAACGGCAGGGTTTTGGGCTCATGATTGTGTCTGCGCTCGCGGAACAACATGGTGGAACACTGCACATAGAGAACAGGGGTGGGGGTCATGTCACGGTAACCGTCAAACGTGGGCGGTGAAGAGGAACGAAGGAGAGCTGGCCGGCCAACTCTCCCGTCGTACTAAAAAACCTTACTCAGAATCCGAGCGATCATCCTTGATAAGACGTGCTACGCGTCGGATAGCGTCATCAATCTGCGGCTTGAAAAGATATCCAACCACAACGCCAAGAACAAAAACAAATGCCATCACTGATTCTCCCCGGCACCGAACCTGTCTGCTGTGCCTTTCTTAATGTCTACACGGATACCCTGAGACTGCTCCGGGCTTTCCTTTGGTGGTATGACAACCTCAAGAATTCCGTTTGTTAGGGTGGCGGCAACCGCGTCCCGGTCAAACTTGTCCTCTGGTACATAATACTTCTGATCCTTCACATTTTTGAACTTAAGCCGGCGCTTGAAATAGTGAATATTCTCCGGCCCTGCAAGCCGCTCGGCACCGCTGATGGAGAGATACATGTACTCACCCCTGAAGCTAAGGTCAATATCGTCCTCAGCAAAGCCTGCGACCGCAAACTCAAAGACCAGACACTTGTCCTCCCGCAGATACACATTTGCGGGCGGGTAGGAGTAGGCCGGATAATAATCCTTGGTCTCACCAAAGGGGAACCCGTGCTCTCCTTGTGAGCTCCCGGCGCCCGGATGCGGCGTACCGGCGCCCGGCCCATAGCCCATGCCTGGTCCGAAGTTGGCCTTGAAGTCCTCGGCGGCCTCGAACAGCTGATCCATGATTCTACCGATGTCGGGAAAATCCTGTCCTTTCATAGAAATACCTCCATTGGGCAAAGCTTGCCCATGTCGTCGGCCCCTCCTACGAGGCGACCTCCCGTTCACGTCCGGCGCGTCGAACAGGGGAGTCCTTACGGCACTCCACCCATACTATGCCAGGAAAAGCTCGCAGAATCCAGGGGCTTTGCTCCAACACTGTGTCCTGTTACACTGCAATAGCCAAAGGGCTGGAGGTAGCAGCGTGGGAATTCGAGTGCTCTATTTGGGAGAAGTTGTCGGCAAGGCCGGGATCTTCTGCGTAAAGACCGACATCAAGAAACTCAAAGAAGAGTACCGAGCAGATTTCACGGTGGCGAATGTGGACGGTGCTACCGGTGGCTTTGGCATTGGGAAGAATCACTCTATCTACCTTCGCAAGTTGGGGATCGATGTACTCACGACCGGCGACCAGGCCTACTACAAGCGCGACATCGTCCCCCATATAGACGGTGCACCCTATCTGCTGCGGCCAGCAAACATGCCGCCGGGGGTTCCTGGGCGTGGCTGGCGCTACTACGATGTCGGGGGCACGCGGGTTGTGGTACTGGTGTTGTTAGGCATGTCCGGTCTGGGGCGCCTGCATGCGGGCAATCCATACACTTATCTCCCGGAGCTGCTGCGACGCATTGAGGCTGAGGCTGGCACCCGCAACATCATTCTTGAGTTTCATGCAACGACCACGGCAGAAAAAGGGACGATGTTTTATCATGCCGACGGAAAGCTCACGGCGGTGATCGGCAGCGGAACCCGGGTGCAAACAACCGACGCAACAGTGATGAAGGGTGGCACCGCCGTCATTACCGACCTTGGTCGGGTTGGCAGCATTGACGGGGTTTCGGGGCTCGAATCAAAGATAGAGATACAGCAGTTTCTCACCGGAATTCCGGAGCGTTCACAGGATGCCTGGGGGCGTATGGAGTTGCAGGGGGTGGTGCTGGAGCTGAATGAAGACGGAAAGGCAAGCTCAATAGAGAGTTTCAGGCGGCCGTGCAGTGTTGCTTCTCCCGAGCAACAGGCAACTCAGTTGGCCGAAGTTCCGGAATCCGACTCGGCCGAGCTAGCTGAACCCGAGGTCGTCGAACCTGAGACTACAGAGTAACCAAACACTTCGCGAAAATATCGCTCTACCAGTCCTTCGACCACACCGGAATCAAGCTCATGCCCTAAGAGTTTGGCCAGCGATGTCTGGCCGCGGTCACGAATGCCACAGGGAATAATCCAGGAAAAGTGTGACAGATCTGTGTTCACATTGAAGGCAAAGCCGTGCATGGTGACACGGTTGCGAATAGCAATGCCCACTGCGGTGACTTTTTCGTTCTCAACCCACACGCCGCGGTGTTCGTCGTCACGTGTGGCCGCTATTCCGTACTCCTCGGAGAGCAGCCTCACAAACACTTCTTCAAGCTTAAAAACAAAACGGCGTATATCGCGGGCGCGTTCGTATAGGTGAATAATGGGGTAGCCGACGAGTTGCCCTGGCCCATGGTAGGTAGCCTCTCCGCCGCGCCCAATTCGGTGTACCGTGACCCCGTTCTGCTCCAGCGCTGCGGGAGCCGCCACAATGTCGGTCTCGGCGCCGCTCCGCCCTAAGGTAATAACCGGCGGGTGTTCCAGCAGCACCAAAGTGTCGGTAATGCGCTCATCAATGCGATCCTGAATGAGTTTTTCCTGCAGCGCGAGCCCCTCGTCGTAGGGCAGTCGCCCAGGTTTGAGGAGCTGGAGAGTTGCTGGTCGCCTGGCATCCGCCTGGGCGTCTGTGCTCACTCGCGGCGCTCCTTGGCAATTTGGTTGATAGTTTTGGCCATGTCGTCGAGAGCAACCTGCCGACCGACAAAGCCGCGTTCAAAGGCAACCCGCGGCATACCGTACACAATGCTTGAGGCTTCATCCTGGCCAAGGGTGATTCCGCCCTTACGATAAATGGTGCCGAGTTCCTCGGCGCCATCGCGTCCCATGCCGGTCATGATAACCGCAAGTGACCTGTTTCCATAGTGCTCCGCGACCGAGGCAAAGAGTACATCTGCTGAGGGTCGATGTCCGTTTCGTGGTGGGTCGTCGTTCAGATGTGCTGTGGCTGCCAGCCGCTTCTTCTCCACCGTAATGTGTTTGTTACCGGGTGCAATGAGTACACGTCCCGGCTTAATGAGGTCACCCTCCTCGGCTTCCTTTACCTCAAGCGGCGACAAGCGGTTCAGGCTTTTTGCAAACTCGGTTGTAAAGCCGGGCGGCATATGCTGGACCACAATAATGGGCAGATTAAGATCGGCATCTATATCGGCCAAGACCTTTCGCAGCGCGTTCGGGCCGCCGGTAGATATGCCTATTGCAATGATCTCAAGTACGCCGGGTGCAGCCTCGGGTTTTATTTTTTCTGGGACGATCCGCGCTGCGGCTGCTGATGGGGCTGTCACTGACTGTGCCGCCGCGGTGGACGAAGCTGAGCCTGGCTTCGGTGTTTCGATATCAAGCGCCTTGCCCGGAACCGCCCCATCATGAGTCGGTTTGTGCTTATCCGAAATAGTGGGTACCGCCCCGCCTTGGTGGCGCCGGTACTCGCCACCATAGGCACGCACCATACCAATGAGCTGGTCTCCAACCGTGTGAATGTCCTCAGAAATAGACCCCGAAGGTTTCATGAGAAAGTCCGAGGCGCCAAGGGACAAGGCGTCCATGGTGATCTGAGCTCCGCTCTTTGCCATGGATGACAGAATAATAACTGGAACCGTGATTCCTCGTTCTCGACGTTCGGTCAGAAACTCCAGTCCGTTCATTTCCGGCATCTCAATATCAAGAACAAGAATATCGGGATTCAGTCGTGGAATTTTTTGGAGTGCAAAGGCGCCGTTCATAGCAGTGCCACATACCGTGAGATCCGGAACGCTATTGATAATACGCGATATGAGATTCCGCATGAGAGCCGAATCATCTACAACTAATACGGAAAGGGGTTCGTTACTCAACGATCCGACTCCTTACAATGCTTAGGTATGTTATGTTTTTTTGCGATAGATACATGCCCAATCGGTCTTGAGAAACTCAAACTGGGTGTTCATGCCAAAGAGCGATTCCGAGTGTCCAATAAACAGGAAGGAATAGGGCGCTAGAGCATCCCAGAAGCGTTCTACTACATTTTTCTGAGCTGCTTCGTCAAAATAGATCAAGACGTTACGACAAAAAATAACATCCAAGTTGCGCTGCCCACTATCGTTCTTGAGATTATGGTAGTCAAACTTGATCAACTTGCGAATATCCTCACGAACCTGATACCCCGAACCGCGTTGCTCGAAGTATTTCTTCAAATAGGGTTCCGGTACTCCACTAATGCGACTTTCGGGATAAAATCCCTCGGTACCGACCATGAGTGACTTCAGACTCAGATCCGAGGCGGTCACAATAATCTGGAAGTCGGCAGGCAGCTTTTCTTTCAAACTCATGGCGATGGTATATGGTTCCTCGCCGGTAGAGCAGCCTGCACTCCAGACACGAACGCTCTTGTCTCCGCGTTCACGCTTTATACGAATGAGTTCAGGGATTACATAGTTATCAAAGGTTTCTACATGCGCGGTATTTCGAAAGAACCGGGTGAGATTCGTAGTCACCGAGTCAAGCAACACCTTGAATTCCTCAGGGCTTGAGAGGATGAGTCGGTGGTATTCCTCTATAGTTTCTAGTTTTGATATCTTGAGTCGTTCTTTTAGGCGGCTCTCAAGTATGGAGCGGTTAGCAGTGGAGAAGTGGATGCCGCTTTCGTTATAAATAACGTTGCGGAACTTTTGGAAATTCTCATCAGTCAAAAAATCCGACATTACTTGAGGGTACCCGGCCGTTGTCTACGCACGAAGCGTACGAGACTTGTTGATAATATTACTACGGTAGTCTATGAGTTTGTTTTTGCACTGTCAACCAAAAAGGCGTGTGATATACTTGGCTCGAAATGGCCGGAAACTGGCAAGAATACGCGGTGCTTGGGGTAACCTTGCACGGCCGACAAGATGATCCAAGCCTTCTCTTACAGCATACCAGCAGCGACTCGGTAGTTGCGCTCACCGTTGGGGCATCCGAAGCGGCAGCCGTTGTGCTGGAGATTGAAGGGGTTGTCAGTTCCACACCGCTCACGCACCATCTGCTCCCAGCACTGTTTGTACGCCACGGTTTTGAAGCATTGCGGCTTGAACTGCAGTTAGACTCAGAAAGCCAGCCCGTAGCGACCTTGTATTACCGGGCCCTCGGTGAGGATCACCGTTTGCTGCTTCGGCCAAGTGACGGGGTGAGCATTGCTCTGCGCTTTGGACTGCCAATTTATGTGGATAGCGAGATCCTGCCGGGTAGGATGCTGGATTTTGAGACGGTGACCCGCATATCTAACGAACTGCTTCTGGTAGATCGACGGGCATCCTCTTCCTCACCACGGATCCGCAACTAAGACTATCATTTCAATTGACACGGCTTGAACAGGCGCGAATAATGAAAACCCATGAAGAAGTACATATTCGTCACCGGTGGAGTATGCTCCAGCTTAGGTAAAGGAGTCGCTGCCGCCTCCATGGGATGCCTCTTAGAGGCTCGCGGTCTGAATGTGCGTATGATCAAGATTGATCCGTACATCAATGTCGATGCTGGTACAATGAGCCCGTACCAGCATGGCGAGGTCTACGTGACCAATGACGGGGCCGAGACCGATCTTGACCTTGGTAACTATGCACGGTTTACCTCCTCCCCACTCAGCAGAGTCAACTCCATTACAACCGGACAGATCTATCAAGAAGTAATACAGCGCGAACGCGAAGGGCGTTTTCTTGGTCGTACGGTGCAGGTTATTCCGCATATCACAGACCGCATCAAGCAACGGATTCGCTCTATCGGTGACGATGAACAGGTTGATGTTACGATCGTAGAGGTTGGTGGTACCGTTGGCGATATAGAGTCGGTACCCTTTATCGAGGCCGCCCGACAAATGATTCACGAGCTTGGCCATAGTTCGGTAATCTCGGTTCACCTTACCTTGGTTCCGGAGGTTGCCGGTGGGGAGCTGAAGACCAAACCTACCCAGCACTCGGTCAAGGAGCTCTTAGAGATAGGAATTCAGCCCGATATACTCTTGTGTCGTGCATCGACCCCTTTGGATGAAGATCTACGGCGAAAGATCGCGTTGTTTACCAACGTCGAGTACGAAGCCGTCATCTCTGCGTATGATGTTGCTGGCACCATTTACGAGATCCCCTTCATTTACCACGAACAAGGTCTGGACGAGCTTGCGCTGCGGAAACTGCAAATTCCGGTGCCAGAGGCCCGACTTGAGGACTGGCGCCGCGTGGTAGACGTGGCAAAGAACGCAACGCGAACCGTACGCATTGCCATGGTTGGCAAGTACATCGACCTGAATGACTCCTACAAATCAATTGACGAGGCTCTATTCCACGGAAGCATTGCATGCGAGTCAAAGATCGAGCTTGTAAAGCTGGACTCCGAGAAGCTGGAAAAGAACGGCAATCTTGACGAGGCTCTTGCCAATATCGACGGAGTCATTATCCCGGGCGGCTTTGGAAGTCGTGGCGTTCAAGGAATGATCAATGTTGCAGAGCATGCCCGTACCAAAGGAATCCCTTTCTTTGGAATATGTCTTGGTATGCAGGTCATGGTTATTGAGTATGCGCGCAATGTCTTGGGGTACGAAGAGGCTAACAGCACCGAGTTTGCACCGGAGTGTGAACACCCTGTTGTGAGTCTGCTTGAAGAGCAGATTGACATTAAGAATTACGGTGGTACGATGCGACTTGGCCTCAGTGACTCCATTACTATGGCCGGTTCTTTGCTACGCACAGCCTACGGTGCAGAGCGTATTTCCGAACGTCATCGTCACCGCTACGAGGTTTCCAATAAGTATCGAGCACCTATGGAGAAGGCTGGTCTGCGCATAGCTGGTGTAACACCCGACGGAGCGCTGGTTGAGTCGGTAGAGTGGCCGAAACACCCATGGGGGCTAGGCGTACAGTTTCATCCTGAGTTTGGTTCTAAGCCGGTAGCGGCACATCCGCTTTTTCGCACCTTTATTGCTGCAAGTCTCACCTATATGACAGTGAGGTCGGAGGGGTCTTGAACTGGGCGAGGTTTTCGGTAGCCTGTATCCTCTTACTGGGGTTACTTCTTGGGGGCTGTAGTCTGGACTACGAGGATGCACGACTTGCCGAGAGCCTGGACGAAGAGCTGGCCGAAACTATCATCACCAACGCTCGGGTAACGGTTGTTCGGGGCGAGTCCCCGAGTTTTCTGGTTGAGGCTGAGCAGGTGTCCAATTTCCCGCGACGTAACGAGCAACATCTGCGTGGTATCAGCTTCCGCGAGTACAATCAATCCGGTGAACTGGTCACCGAGGGCTCGGCAGACCGCGCCCGAATCTTCACCCGGAGTGATGATGTCGAGATTGAGGGTGAGATTCGCCTCAGATCCGTTATTCACGAGGCACGGCTGGAGGCCGAGTATCTCTACCACCACAACGCCGACAGGCGTTTGAGCTCGCGCGATATCGACACGGTTCTCATAGAACGGGACTCTGGTTCCTGGATTACTGGCCGTGGCTTTGAGGTTGATCTGCGGCGCAATGAACTGAGCTTCTCATCCGCTGTTGAGGGAGAGATTCTTGATGACGACTAGCTTCCGCACCGTTTATGCAGCTGTTTTTGGACTCTTGGTGCTTGTGGCTTTGGCTGTGGTGCCGCTTGAGGCGGCGTCGCCTGAGAGCTTTCGTTTTTCCGGGGACCGGACATCGGTCACCTTGGCCGAGGGGCGTGAGCGTACGGTGTTGAGTGGAAACGCCGAGATCGTCTCGGACGACACCCAAATCCGTGCCGACCGGATAGAGATCTACGGTAGAAACTTCCGCTACGCCGTAGCCGAGGGCAACGTTCGCGTGGTGGACTCAAAACGCGATATTCACCTCAGCGCCGCGAGGTTGTTCTTTGACCGGGAGGCCGATCAACTGCGGGCCGAGGGCAATGTGATTATGGAGGATCGCGCCAACGAGCTTCTGGTTCGTGGGCGGTTCTTAGAGAATAGAAATGAGGAAGAGCTCACCATTGTGCAGGCGGGGGTGCGTATTCTTGGCGAGGATCTGACCGCCCGCGGGGAGTATGCGCGCTATCGTCGAGATATCGACACCTTGGAAATATCCGGCATGCCGGTTGTGTTCCGTAAAGGAGACGAGTACCGCGCAACACGTATTACCATAGATCTTGATCGTGATGAGATTGTGTTGCAAGGTGAGGTGCGTGGCCGAATTACCACCAACGACGACGACCCGGAGGACGGCGAATAGTGCTCCCCTCCGATCTGTCTGCCAACCAGTCCACCGAGCAGCCTGTGCCTCCGGAGCTTGAGGTACAGGGACTGCGCAAGAGTTTTGGGCGTAAAGAGGTTGTCCGCGGAGTGAGTTTCTCTATGCGTCGTGGTGAAGTGGTTGGTTTTTTGGGCCCAAATGGAGCTGGTAAGACAACCGTCTTCTACTCGGTGGTAGGGTTTATTCGCCCGGATGCAGGGCGCATTCTTCTTGAAGGTCAGGATCTTACTCATTTTGCCATGTATAAACGCGCCCGTGCCGGGATTTCCTACCTACCACAAGAGGCTTCGGTCTTCAGAAAGTTAACGGTCGAAGAAAATATCATGGCGATTCTTGAGACCAGGGACGATCTCTCGTCCCATGCGCGCAGGCAGCGCCTTGACGAGCTCTTAGAGGAACTCGGAGTCGCCGCAAACCGGAAACAACCTGCCTACACTCTCTCGGGTGGTGAGCGTCGTCGCACCGAGATTGCGCGTGCGTTGGCTATTGAGCCTAAGTTCCTCCTTTTAGATGAACCCTTCGCTGGGATTGATCCTATTGCGGTGTATGAAATTAAAGGGATCATTCAGAAACTTGCGGCTGCTGGAATTGGTGTGCTCCTCACTGACCATAATGTGCGAGATACGCTTGAGATTACCGACCGTTCCTATATCATTAACGCTGGTGAAATTGTGGTGAAGGGAAATCCTGAGGAACTCATGGGCAACGAAATAGCCCGGAGGGTGTATCTTGGGGAAAGTTTCCGTATGTAGCTTTACAGATGAATCGGCGTTGACAAGAGCTTTGCTGGGATTCAATATAGATAGGACTGGAGGACACCGGAGTGCAGGTGCAGCGTCAGGGGCTGGTTCAAGACCAGCGCCTCAAAATGAATCCACAACTCTTGCAGAGCATCCAGATGATGGCGTTGCCTATTCAGGAGCTGCAGGCACGCATCGAGGCCGAACTAGAGGCTAACCCTGCTCTTGAACTGGTCGAGGAAAAACCCACCCTTTCCATAGATGAGTTGCGGCCGGGTGCTACCGAGGACGAGTCGCGCGAGTATTTTGAGAACAGTTCAGATCCGGGCTTTAGCTCAGGGTATGACGATGCTGCGGGGGACGCTAAGAGAAGCTTCATGGAGGGCGCGTTGTCGCGCCCAGAGTCATTACACGAGCATCTTGAGTGGCAGTGGCGCCTCCAGCCGGTACCAGCCGAGCTCTTCCATGTTGGTATTCTTGTTATTCACAACCTAGATAATAACGGCTTTCATCAAACGGCACCGCGGGAGCTTGTGGGTGAAGCTAAGCAAGAGACTCTCGAGGAGGCGCTACACCTGGTGCAGGGGCTTGATCCGGTGGGCTGCGCGGTGGCCGACTATCGAGAGTCCCTTCTGGTTCAGGCTCGGCGCACAGAGAACTGTCCGGAGTATGTGTGCCAAATCATTGAAGAATACCTCCCTCTGCTTGAAAAGATTAAACATAACGAGATTGCCCGTAAGCTAAAGGCTGATCCCGCGGATATCAATAATGCGATTTCCTTTATTCGTGAGCTTAACCCCTTTCCTGGCCGGCTTTACGCGGGGGATCAGCCAACCTACGTCATTCCGGATCTCATGGTGGTCATGCGCGAGGGACGCATTGTTATTCTTATGAATGACGAGGAGATCCCCGTTCTTGGGGTCAACGACTTTTTTGAGGCACTCGCTCATGGTGATGACAGTGAGAAGTCGACGCGCCGATTCGCATCTCGGAGTGTCAAGGATGCTAAGTGGTTTATTCACAGTATTGAACAGCGTAAGCATACGCTGATGAAAACAGCACGATCAATTGTAGAGTTCCAGCGCAACTTCTTTCTCAAAGGACCCAAGTTCCTGGTGCCACTTACGCTTAAGGACATTGCGGGAGAGGTTGGCGTGCATGAGGCTACGGTATCTCGGATCACCACAAACAAGTATGTACAGACCGAGTGGGGAATATTCGAGCTGAAATACTTCTTCTCAAATGCGGTTTCGGGTACCGGATCAGGTGGATCACAGATGTCCAAGGAGGCGGTTAAGGAAACCATTCGGGAAATCCTTGCCGAAGAGGGGCAAGAGCAACATCTTTCTGATCAGAAGATCGCCGATCTTCTATCAAAGCGTGGAATCACCATCGCACGACGTACGGTGGCGAAGTATCGAAACGAACTCGCAATTTCGTCTTCGTATGATCGCTAAGGCATTCGGTATGCATAGTAGGTTCGCCGAATAGCCGCAAGGAACGACAAGGGGGATACGGTATGGAAGTTGACATCAAAGGCGTTCATTTCGACGTGAAGGACGAGACCAAGGAGCTTATCGACAAGAAGTTGGAGCGGGTCGCCTTTGCCGATGATTACATTGTGAATCTTGATTTCACGTTTACCAAAGAAAAAAAAGAGTTCGAGCTTGAAGCCAAGATGCATTTTCGCTGGGGCAAGGACGCGGTGGTAAAGACAAGCAGTTTTGACCTGAAAGAAGGTGTCGACAAACTCATGGACAAGCTTGAAATGAAGATACGAAAAGAAAAGGATAAGATAACAGACCGTTCATGAAGTCCTTTACCGTCCTGGATCTGCTCAACCTGGACATGCAGGAGCAGAATGAACTCGACCTCCGCTGTCTCGGCGGGCGTCCCGGTCTGGCACGGTCTATTACCGTGCCAGATCTCAACCGACCTGGTTTAGCGCTCAGTGGCTTCTTTGACAACTTTGGGTTTGAACGCATCCAGGTGTTTGGACGCGGGGAGACCGCTTATCTCAATAAACTAGCGGGTCAGCAAGAGTTCGAGAACATTGAACGGTTTTTCAGTGTAGAGGTCCCGTGTGTCGTGTTTACGCATGGGCTGCAACCGACAAAGGAGTTCTTTGCCGAGGCGGAACGTACCCAGTGTCCTGTCCTCCAAACCGGCCTTGCTTCCTCGGAGTTTGCCGCACGGGTCATCCGGGCATTAACCAACATCTTTGCCCCGACTCGGACACTTCATGGCGTGCTGGTAGAGGTGTTTGGCATTGGAATTCTTCTTCTAGGCGACAGTGGTGTTGGCAAGAGCGAAACCGCTCTGGAGCTGGTTGAGCGCGGGCATAGATTAGTAGCTGACGATGCGGTGGAGATACGTTGTGTTGCTGGGGATATTCTCATTGGATCCGGGGCCAATAAAGTGCTGGGGCACCACATGGAGATACGGGGTCTCGGGATAATCAACGTTACGCACCTGTTTGGTGTTGGTGCCATTCGTGACCAGAAGAAGGTTCAGTTGGTTATTGAGCTGGAGCTATGGGAACCGGATAAAACCTACGACCGCATTGGGGCTGACGAGCGTTACCAAGAGATTTTAGGTGTTCAGGTGCCCCACCTCGAGATACCTGTTAAGGCTGGACGCAACATTCCCATAATTATTGAAACAGCGGCAATGAATGAAAGACTCAAGCAAATGGGGTATTACTCCGCTCGGGAGTTCAATCAAAGTGTTCTCAAGTGGCTGGAAACGGAAAACGCGCGTGCGCGGTACTTCCAAGACCGTGACCCAATGAGTTATGATGACCTGACCAGCACACAATGAGGATAACATGACAGAAAAGCTTGTCACCGTAAAAAATCGCGCAGGAATTCATGCCCGGCCTGCAGCCCTAATTGTACAGACAGCGGGCAAGTTCAAGTCAAAGATCTTTTTCAAGAGCGATGACGACGAAATCAATGCTAAGTCCATTATGGGAATCATAACGCTTGGAGCTAGTTACAACTCCAGTATACAGATCACTGCCGAAGGCGAGGACGAAGAGGATGCGGTTGAAGCCCTCGCACAGCTTTTCGAGAAGCGTTTCGAAGAGGAGTAGGGCTCAAGGCGTTCCTGCCCGGCGGCTGGTCCTGTGTCTTGTTATTTCGTTGTTTGCAACGCTGCATTCGTATGCGGATCGTGGTGAACCACGTACCCTACTGACAGTACGCTCCTCGAGCGCCCTACAGTCTCACCTCCTTCTTGATATTGCGCTTGAACCTTACGACCCATTCCCGGTTCTTAATGCCTTGCATGATGGGCTCAGGAGTGAAATTAACTTCGTAGCTCGTGTATATGGTTCTCGGCGTGGTATCTTTCGCATTCTGGGAGACCGCCTGCTTTCTGAGCACGGCTTCCGTTATGAGGCGTATTGGGATATTTTTGAGCGGCGTTATGTGCTTATGTCCGAGGGCGCTGTTGAGCGGTATGCAGACCGCAATGACTTCTTGGACGCCTTTTTTTCGGTTTCGCGTTTGCGAGTGCCGCTCGATGAAATAGGCTACGATAGTCTGCCTGAAGAAAGAATAACGGTAGCTGCTCAGGTGCGGCTTACACCAATGAAACTGGTGCCAGCCCTTGGTATCCTCTCCTTTGTGCTCCGTGACGAGGTGCTTGCGACCGACTGGGTTCGGTGTGAGATCGACACGGTGAAGGATCTGTCCGCCATCAACGGAGGTGGTGTCCTATGCGAAATCGACGGACGACACACACCTCACTAAGCACGCTCATCAGTCTGGCCATCCTCTACCTCGTTCTTGTGAGCCTGGTACTGGTATTCTCTAACCAACTGCTTTCGGACCTTTCCTTTACTGTTCCCGGCGTAGGCTCCTACGTTCTCATTCCGGCCCTTGCCTTTCCCTTGGTGCTCCTGTCCTTCATTATTGTGTACTTGGTGCGACTCTTTAAAGAGCGTAGTTCCGGGCATCCCGGCGGGTCTTTCAAGACACGGCTGCTGGTGTTCTTCGTGCTGATCGTGATACTGGCGGCAGGCCCCCAAGGCGTACTCTCCATCAACTTTATCTCTACCGCTATGCAGGCGTGGTTTAGCGACAGAACAGGCGAGGCACTTGAAGGAGGCTTGGCAATTGCGCTCGAGTATTATGACGACAAGGTCTCGTCCCTGGAGCGATACGCTTCCGGTGGCATGCTTGAGAACGTGCTCACTCGGTTTTCCGAGGACCCGGTGGACAGCTGGGATCTATTGCGGCGGAGCAATCATGCCGTGGATGCCTTCCAGGTCTTTGATGAGGTAGGAATGCCGGTATTTGCTGCCGGTTCCGAAATTGCACATGTACCGAGTCTTAGCAACGCCTTGACTCGCGAAGGTTTGGTTGTCCGGGACACCGTTATTGATAGAAGCCTTCTCAGGTTTCGCCGCACCTTTCTTACAGAACCTGAAAATGAACAGTTTACTGCGGTGATGAGCGTGGTGTTGCCAGCAGATTTTGATCTCCATGCCCAGCTACTCACAAGTTCACGCGAGACCTTTGTGCAACTTGATAGGCTACAGGCAACCTTCATTATTGCCCTCTCTGTTTTTTATGCATTCTTTTCTTTTCCGCTGTTGCTTCTTGCCATACTGGTGAGCTTTTTCCTCAGTGACGAAATCATACGGCCTATCGTTAACCTTGAGGAGGCGACGAGGAGAGTGGCCGAAGGAGACTTCTCCATCCGGATTCTGACGCGCTCGCGTGATGACCTGGCCAATCTGGTGGACTCCTTTAATCGCATGGTCTCGGAGTTGGAGCGGAATCGTCTGAAAATCCTTCAGACCGAGAAGGTCGCCGCCTGGCAGGAGATTGCGCAACGGCTGGCTCATGAGATCAAGAATCCTTTGACCCCAATCAAGCTGTCGTCCGAGAGGCTAGTCCGAAAACACGAGAACGGCGCCGAGGATTTTGATTCGGTTTTTGTGAGCTCCATGAGATCTATCATCACCGAGGTAGATGCCCTCAGCAACATGCTTTCTGAGTTCAGTAGTTTCACCCGAATGCCGGAGCCGCACTTTGAGCAGCTGTATCTAGCCGATCTCATAGAGGATGTTGCTGCAACATATGCAGACTACTCCAAAACCGAGTTGGAATACGACGAAGTGGCACCGGACTTAGTAGTGGAAGCCGACCGGTCGCAGCTGAAGCAGGTGTTTGCGAACCTATTCAAGAATGCCATTGAGGCCATGGCGGATGGTGGTAAGGTGATTGTGCGGGCCGATGTTGTAACGAAGGGGAATTCCCGTTACTGTAGAATACAGGTGCGCGACACCGGGCCGGGCATTGCAACTGAGCACCACGCTCAGGTCTTTCATCCGTACTTCACCACAAAACGCAGCGGGACCGGTCTAGGGCTGTCTATCGTTGAGCGCATTGTCGTTGATCATGGTGGGCAAATGTGGTTTGAGACCGAGCTTGGTGTAGGAACAACATTTTTCATTGACATCCCTGGAAAAGAGAAATCATGAGTTTAGTACTGGTTGTAGACGACGAACAGAGCATCCGACAGGTTCTTACCGATATCCTTCATGACGAAGGCTATGAGGTATTGAGTGCCGAGGATGGGCTTGAGGCAATGGCCTTGCTGAAGACACATCCGGTGGACCTGGTTCTGCTTGATGTCTGGCTCCCAAACAAGGGCGGAATAGACGTTCTGCGTGAGATCAAGGCCGAGTATGTGTCGGTTCAGGTTGTCATTATTTCCGGCCACGGGAACATAGACCTTGCAGTCAAGGCGGTTAAACTTGGAGCATACGACTTCATAGAGAAACCGCTGAGTCTTGATCGGGTGCTCACCGTCGTCAAAAACGCGCTTGAAGTTGAACAGCTGAAACGAGAGAACCGTGCGCTCAAGGACACGGTGCTCAAGAACGACGAAATGATCGGCCGCTCGGCACCCATGCTTCGTGTACTTGAACTCATTAATCAAAGTGCCGGTGGCGATGCGCGAATACTCATCCTTGGAGAAAATGGAACCGGTAAAGAGCTGGTGGCGCGTGAGATACACAGGCGTAGCGCCAGGTCGGCAAGGCCCTTTGTCGAGGTGAACTGTGCCGCTATACCCGACACGCTCATTGAAAGCGAACTCTTTGGCCATGAGAAGGGTGCCTTTACCAGCGCAGTGTCCCGTCGCACTGGAAAGTTTGAAGCAGCGGACGGCGGCACATTGTTCTTGGACGAGGTCGCGGACATGACTCTCAGCGCACAAGCCAAGGTCTTGCGGGTCGTTCAGGAAATGACCTTTGAGCGAGTAGGTGGTGAGAAGAGTCTGCATGTCGATGTACGCATCATTAGTGCCACAAACAAGGACATTCAGGCCGAGATCCGGGCTGGCCGCTTCCGTGAGGATCTCTTTTTCCGTCTCAATGTTGTTCCTATTCAAGTGCCACCACTGCGGGAGCGCCGCGAAGACATCCCGGAGCTTGCCGAACACTTTCTACGCTCATTAGCTCGTCCCGGTGATACCGTTGCCAAGGGCTTTACACCGGAGGCCATGGAAGAGCTTGTAAAATATCGCTGGCCGGGCAATGTTCGGGAATTGAAGAATTTCGTGGAACGGATTACTATTATGAGTGACGAAGATGCTATCGGCACCGAGTCGGTGCGGCGCTTCCTTGGTGAGATACACGCCGTTGAGGCTGAAGACACCGTACTCAGCGAGTTTGAAGACATGGGACTCAGCGAGGCTCGCGAAAGCTTCGAGAAGCGGTATATTGAGGGTAAGCTTGCCGAGCATGGAAACAATATCTCGCGTACAGCCGAGGCTCTGGGGGTCTATCCTTCAAACCTTCACGGCAAGATACGAAAGTATGGGATAAAGGTTGAGAAATGAAAGACTTAACCCCTCGACAGCGTGAGGTGCTTGAGTACATCGAGCTATTCATTCAAGAAAACAAGTATCCACCTACCATGCGGGAAATCTCGGGACATTTCGGGATATCCGCCAAGGGCGCCTACGACCATGTGAAGGCACTCCAGAAAAAGGGACGACTTTCGCTGGCCGGGAATCGCAGCCGCACCATTGAGGTACTTGAGGCTTCTGGTGCCCATGTGGCCAAGGGGCATGAGACTCAGGCAGTTGCCGTTCCAATTCTCGGTAATGTTGCGGCCGGGAAACCACTGCTGGCCGAGGAGAACTACGAAGGCAGTATCGCCGTTCCTGCTTCTCTGGTTCGAGGTCGAAGCTGTTTTGCACTTCACGTTCGCGGCGACAGCATGAATGGAGCCGGTATACACGAGGGTGATATAGCAGTTGTCGCGAGTCAGAGCACCGCGAACAACGGCGACATCGTGGTGGCAATGGTTGATGAAGCCGTGACGCTGAAGCGCTTCTATCTGGAAAAGAATCGAGTTCAACTGCGTGCTGAGAATCCCGCCTATCCACCCATCTACACCCAGAATCTGCGCATTCTTGGCAAACTTGCACATCTGATTCGTAGCTATGAGTAAAGCCTCGCCCAATGCCCGAATTTTTCTCCTGCTCGGCCCGGAACATGGAGAGAAGTCGGAGTACCTCGATGCTATTCGACGCAAGATTGCCTCAACTACCGGAGATGCCCCAGAAGAGCATAAACTCTACAGCTTTGAGAGTGGTATCCGCGAGGCGGTATCCTTACTCCAGAGTCCCTCTTTGTTCTCGTCGCACACGCTTGTCCGCGTTATAGGGGCGGAGCAGTACAAAAAGGTTGAAGATACCAAGGTACTGATAGATTACGCGGCCCATCCGGCAGAGAACGGGACTCTGGTGTTGGAGAGTGACGCACCGGGAATTGACAAAAAAATTGAAGCGCTCGTGATCCCGGAGCGGAAAAAGATCTTCTGGGAGATGTTCGACAATCAGAAACACGGTTATGTTGTTGGTTACTTCCGCAAGAAGGGTATTGCTATCGACCACGAGGCTGCCGAGCTGTTGCTAGAACTCGTGGAGAACGGCAGTGATGAACTGCGGCGCGAGGCGGACCGCCTCTGCCTTGTTTTTGGCAAGGGTGCACGAATTGCTACCGAAGATGTAGAGCGCTACATCTTTCACAGCAAAGAAGAGAGTGTTTTCACACTCTTTGAGCAGATCGTGACCGGAGATCTTGAACGCGCGCTTGATATTCTCCAGCAGCTGCAACTTGCCGGTGCGGGACAGGCTCATCAGATACTGGCTGGCCTTACCTGGCAGTTGCGCAATCTGCATGCAGTGCGCTGTGCAGTTGACCGCGGGATGAGTGCAACCGAGGCGGCGGCGGCATCTGGTGTTCGCGGTAAACGGAATCAGAAGCTGTACGCATCGGCAGCTCAGGCCATTGATACACCGGCAGTGGAGCGCGGGCTCAAGGCTGCTGCTGAGTTAGCGGTTGAGTTGCGCAGCACGCGGCCAGCGGTGCATTACGGCTTGTTGTCCGACTTTGTGTTCCGGCTCACCGTCGGTCGTGGCGAGCCGGTAAGGCCATAGTCCTCCCCCGGCGTTTCCGCTGCCTGTTCGCCTGCCTGTTCGGGGGTCTCGTCGGCTACCTTTTCGGCTGCTCGTGCGTCGAGTTCTTCCAAAGCATCTTCCCGCCCGCGCACCATAGACATCGCCCTGAGTGCCTGAAGCGTCTCTTGAGCCTGGCTCGCACCGATCCCGGCGCTGTGAGCAATTGCATCTGCAGGCGCCGCCACCACCGCCGCAATGCTCCCAAAACTCTGCAGCAGCCGCCGCGCCCGCGCCGGGCCGATCCCCGGCAACGCCTCCAGCGTTGACAGTCCAATATCCTTGCTCCGCGCCCGTTGATTAAAGCCGGTAGCAAAGCGGTGGGCCTCATCTCGTGCCTGTTGGAGAATGCGGAGCGGCGGAGAGCCTTCCGGGAGAATCAGCGGCGTTGAGTTGCCGGGTAGGAAAATCTCTTCGTTGCGTTTGGCCAGGCCAACGACCTGCATCTCACCCAGGCCAAGGGCGTTAAGAATCTCGGCGGCCGCATTCACCTGCCCAATGCCACCGTCAATAAGTATCAGGTCGGGGCGTGGCAGCTTCTCGTTCAGAATACGAGTGTAACGCCGTGCAACCGCCTCGCGCATCGCGCCGAAATCGTCAATGCGTCCGTCCAGACTTTTAATGCGAAAGTGCCTATAGGCTGCAGGATTTGGGATCCCGTTCTGGAGCACCACCATTGAGGCTACGGTATGCTTTCCATCAAGGTGTGAGATATCAAAGCCCTCTATCACAAGCGGTGTGCGCGGAAGGCCAAGGAGGTCTCGCAGCTCCTCTAAGCCGGGCACGTTGCCAGCCTCACGAATGCGTTTCTCCAGATCACTGCGTGCATTCTCAAGTGCGAGCCGGAGAACTGCGCCGTCACGTCCGCTTGGGCTGTCGGGAATCTCAATAGAGACGTCAGAACCCGAGCCCGAACCCGAACCCGAGCCCGAGCCCTGGGCGTCATGCAGCCCCTGCAGGTAGCGACTAAACGACTCGGTATCAACAGGATGTGCGAGTATGAGGCGCTTGGGCAGGGGGCGGGTTCCGTCGTAGTACTGCACAAGAAACTGCTGCAAATCCTCGCTTTCAGAACCAAACACAACCGAGTGGAAGACATCACCTGACAGCAGTTTTCCGCCACGCATCTGAAACACCGCAAAGGACGAGGAGTAGTCCTTGCGCACAAAGGCTACGTAGTCGCGAGCATCCGGGTCGGAGTCCATTACCTGTTGTTCTTCCTCGAGCCCACGCACGGTTTGTATCGCGTCACGAAGACGCGCCGCCTCCTCAAACCTCAGTTCGGCCGAGGCCGTCAACATCTGAGACTCTAGATCACGGAGCAACTCCTCGGTATTACCTTCGAGGAGCTTGTGAATGCCCGCAATTTTCGACTGATACTCCTCGAGCGTGGTCTTCCCGGCGCACGGGGCACTACATCGACCAATGTGATAATACAGGCATGGATGGAGTCGTTTCTTCACTGCCCCCCGGCATTTTCGCAGCGGAAACAGTCGCTCTATCAGCTCAAGATATCGGTCTACTCGGTGTATGTCGGTGTAGGGGCCGTAGTACTGCGAGCCGTCCTGAATAATGCGCCGAGTGCGAAAGACGCGCGGGTATTCTTCGGCCGTAATGCGGATCATCGGGTAGGACTTTCCGTCCTTAAGATTTATGTTGTAGCGGGGCTGGTGTTCTTTAATGAGGTTGTTCTCAAGTAACAAGGCCTCATATTCGTTGTTGGTGACGATGTAGTCGACGGTGTTGATACGCTGCACGAGCACACCGGTCTTGCGGTCTTTGGTTCCTCTAAAGTAACTCGAGACACGTGAGTAGAGATTTTTAGCCTTACCGATGTATATGATGACCCCGTCCTCGTCTTTCATGAGGTATACACCGGGAGAACGAGGAAAGAATTGGACCAAGCTTGTGTCTTTCTGCATAGCTGCCGATATTATTGTACAAAAGAATGAGACGAACAGGAACAATTCTGACGGCGCAACTTCTAATTCTCCTCTGTTTTGCACCCATGGAGCTATCTGCGCGAGAAAGTCGTGTTGAGCTTGGTGGCACCCAGGGTTGGGAAAACCGACTCGTGTCGGCGGCCAATTTAGAGCTGGCTTCTGGGCGACGAGATATGCAGCAGCTGGTGCTTCGCCAGGGGGGCTATCTTGTTGGGCCGCACACTGAACTGTATATCGATTTCGACACGGCGGGCTTCCATGATGCGGCCAGGAACTATACGGTCGTGGGACGGGAGGAACGCACAGATACGCATGGCTATCGTGGTGCGGCCGCAGTCTTCCGTGGGAGCCAGGATGGCTTGCGGATACAGAGCAGTCGAGCTGGGATGTTCAACCCGGGGGCTGTGTGGGACGACTTTACCATAGAGTTTTACCTGTATCCGGCTGCGCTGAGCGAGCGAGAGCAGATTCTACATTGGCAGGGGTCTTTGAGTAACGGCTCGCATTCAGTTGCTCAGCAGCTCATAGTCGAGGTTCGGAATCGCCGTTTGGTTTTCCGATTCCAGAACATGTTCTTTGCACCGGACGGCACGCCCCTTACGGTCGAGGTGCCGGGAAGAGACGGACTCATTCCACGACGCTGGAATCACCACATGCTACGCTACGACTCCGATACTGGACTCCTAGAGTATCTGGTGGATGAGGTGCCGCAAGAGGTGCTGCACGTTACCTCGAGTGGAAGTGAGTCAGGCGATACTTCCAGGGTACGCATAGGCAGGGGGAGCTCCGGAGAGCTGCTTCTCGGATCACGCTTCACCGGTTTTGTGGACGAGTTCCGAGTAGAGCGCAGCTTTGTGGACGCGCCATATAGGGCAGCGCTGGTGAATGAGACCGGAGTAGCCGTATCGCGCGTCATTGATCTTGGCCGATCCACCGCACGGTTGAGCCGGATCGATGCCGAGTATGCGACCCCGGGCGCAACCGACATCTTCTTTGAGTACCGGATCGGTGAGAATCGGGTAGGGATGGATGCGGTCGATGCCGAGTGGACACAGTTCACGCCGAATGAAGACATGGACAGCCTGCCCCGAGGCCGTTACCTCCAGGTGCGGGCCGAGCTTTTCGCCGATGGCGATCTTGAGCACACGCCAAGCATAACCTCTATTAGTCCCGTGTACGAGGCGCCTCCTCCTCCGGCGCCGCCGGTGCGCGTGACAGCTGAGGCGCAGGATGCATCGGTGCGGTTGCAATGGAGTCCGGTGATGGATCCGGAGATTGAGGGGTATGTGGTTTACTATGGCACTCAATCGGGGCGCTATTTTTCGGGAGACAGTGACCTGGGCTTATCTCCGCTTGATGTTGGCCTGGTGACCGAGATAGAAATTACCGGGCTGGAGAACGGGCGGCTCTACTACTTTGCTGTGGCCGCCTATGACCGCGCCGGGGCGGTATACGAAACGGTGCCGTCACGTGAGGTTAACGCTCGCCCAACGAGGCATGCCCGATGACAAAAGTGCAGCTGCAAGACATCCTACATCGTGCTGAGAATGCGTTGCGGATGAGCGACTACGAGAGTGCCGAGCAGTATGCTCTGGAGGCTAGCAAGGGCGCGCCCAACTCGGTGCAGGCAGGTATGCTTCTTGGTACGGTCTACGGGCGTTTGGAGCGCTACGAAGACGCTGTCAAGCAGTTCAAACGGGTTCTCAAAAACGCTCCAAAGAACTCAGAGGCCCTCAACAACCTTGGGGTCATGTACCGCCTTCTTGGCCGTCCGGACGACGCCCGCAAGGCCTTGCAGAGTTCCTTGGAAATTGAACCTGATCGGGCCGACGTACTGTACAATCTGGGGAATATCCACAAAGCAGCTGGCGAGTTTGATGAGGCAATTTCCTGTTACGAGCGGGCTATAGCGACCGACCCAAGTTTTGTGCTTGCATACAACAACCTAGGCACCATTTTTCAGAAACAGGGCAACCACGCTCAGGCTGTTGAGGTCTTTAACAATGGCTTGCAGCATGATCTCAATCACCCCACAATGCGCTACAACCTTGGCATCAGCTATGACGCGCTTGGTAAACTGCCGGACGCTCGGCGTCAGTTCGAGCACGCACTTCGTTCGCGACCCGGGTGGACCGATGCTCTCAACAACTTGGGCATAGTACTGGAAAAGCTCGAGCGTTATGACGAGTCCATTCGGCACTTCAAAGAGGTGCTGGAGATTGACGACAAGAACCATGTGGCGCGGAACAACATAGCCACGGTGCTCGCCAGGCAGGGGAACACCGAGGATGCCTTTAGCTACTACGCCGAATCACTGAAGGCTGATCCGACCTACGAGCGAGCTGCTGCAAACCTAGGAAATCTGTTCGAGAAGAACCCACCAAAGGATAGTGATTTCGAGGTTCTCAAAGACATCTTTGACCATGCGCCACAGAATGTTGAGCTGCAGTTTCAGTATGCCAAGGCGCTCATGGGAGCGCAGCGGTACGACGAAGCTGAAAGGGCTGTTGAACGGGCACAGGTGAAGCGTGCGGATGATCCTCGTACGCTGCGGATGACCGGGCTTCTCAAGTATCGTCGTGGTGATAAAGAAGGCGCAGAGAAAGACTTCTCCCGCCTACGCGAAATCGACCCTGGACATATTCACCATCATCTTGATGTAGCTGAGTTGCTTATGCAGTCCGGAGACACACAAGGTGCTTTGTCCGAGGTCGAAACACTGCTCAAGCAGGAGCCGGATAATCTCCAGGCGGGAGTTATGAAGGCCGACGTCCTCACTCGTGGAGGGCGACCTAAGGAGGCTGTTAAGCTTCTCAAAAAACTGAAGAAGAAGAATCCGGAAAGCGGCGAAACTCTTACCGCGCTGTCTCGAGCGCATCAGACCCTTGGGGAACGAGAAAAGGCTATGGGTGCGCTTGACGAGCTCATAAGCATTCAAGGCAATCGAGGGACACCGGACGATATTAACGCACTGAACAAAAGTCTTGAGCTTTATGAAGAGGCAGCGCGCAGCCTCGCAGATGAACACAGTGACGACTGGCAGAGGAATCTTGATAAGCTTTCTCGCTTTGCCCGGACTCATGATGTAGATCGGCCTGTGGAAGTGGAACAAGAGCTCGACGTCGAGAGCATTGATGTTCAGGATGAGGACTCGGTGTCACCATGGGATCTTGGACCACAGAGCTTCCAAGCAGAGGCAGATGACAAGATAGAGCAAACTGAGCACGAGGAACCGGAGCCAGAGCCGGAAGATTGGGAACCTGAACTGCCTCCCGCAATGCGTGATATGATCGAGAGTGGTACCATGCCCTTTGGGGATCAAGACCGGTCCGGGGCGGGGGCTAGCCAGGAGGCTGAAGCGGAGGAGATTCCGTTCATGCGTGATTTTCCGCCCCAGCTTCCGCCCGAAGCAGCTGAGAGTGGGCCCGAGGCTCAATATAAACCCGACCCTCAGCGTCAGCCTGAGGCCAAAACGTACCCACCGTATCAACCCAAAGCTCCGTATGAGCCCGAGCCACCAGGTCGGCCGGAACCACCCTTCCAGACGGAAATGGACCCGGATGTAGGGCTACAGCAGCCCGCCCAGGATCGTCCTTACGAGAGCCCGTCGTATGGAGCCTCACCACCCTACTACGGTGATCCAGCACCGCCACCAGCGGAGCCGCTTGATGAGTCCGACGAGTTAGAAGACGCCACTGAGATGGAGGAACCTGATCTAAGCGGACCATTTATTGATGTCGAGGAAGATGAGCTTGAAGAGCCAGAAGCCGTGGACGAGGGTGATACCTCAGATGAGCTTGAAGAGCCAGAAGCCATAGAGGAGCCTGATGTTGTTGGGCCCTTCATGGATGTCGACGACGAAGACGAGGACGCCGCTGACGCCGACGCAGCCGACGCAGCCGACGCAGCCGAGGCCGAAGACGATACCGAGGTAACCGACATCCTGGAAGACGCAGAGCCTGACGACCTTGAGGTTGATAACGAGATCATGGATCTCGAGCCCGAAGAGGACACGGGTGAGCCTGATCAGGAGTCGGAGGAGTCGGAGGAGCTCGACGAACTTGATGATGAAGATGAGTTTGAGCTTGAGCTCGGCGAGGAATCGGAGGAAGTAGAGGACGCAGAAGCTGCCGAGGACGATTCCGAGGAGATACAGGACGCAGAAGCTGCCGAGGACGCGGACGATGTAGAGGAAGCCGAGGAAGCCGAGGACACACCAGGAAACGGTGCTCCGCACCCTGCTCCGGCCCATGCGCATAGGCGCTGGCCAGCACCACGACCCCCACACAAAAAGAATGGAGAGTCCAAGGCCAAGTTGCTTGAGTACTTGATAGGTCTTGCTCGCACGCTTCCTGCCGACAAGTACCGTGAGTTCCATTTTGGAGAGGCTCGCGCACGCACCGAGGCGCTCATGCGCAGACTAAAAGGTCGAACAGGCCTGCTTAAGCGAGTAAGTCACGACCGTCCTGAGGGTAGTGAGACCGCCGAAAGCCCGAGTCCGCGTTTGACCAGAGAATCGGTAAGTAATACCTTTACCTATCTGCGTGAGATGACCGGGGCGCATCCTGATCGCGAGCTCGCTGCTGGGATGGCATCTGGTGTTAACCGCGTGCTGGAGAAACTGCGTGCGCGTCGGGAGAATGGAAATGGATAATACCGGGGCCGGGTTCGAGCACCGTATACAACAAAGCATTACCAAGATGCCAGCCCTGCCGGTTACGGTCGGTAAGGTTGTAGAGATTGCAAATAAGCAGGGAACGTCGCCGGTTGATCTGAACAAAGTCGTGAGCATGGACCCCGTACTCACCGCTCGTCTTCTGCGGTTAGTGAACTCCGCGTACTACGGTCTTTCGACCAAGGTTACCACCCTCGTCCGCGCCATCATCATGCTGGGCGTTAACACCGTCAAGAACCTGGCTCTGAGCGCAGCCGTGCTGGATAATTTAGGAAAGGCCGAGCACTTTGACGCACTGGAGATGCAGGGGTTCTGGCGGCATTGCTTGGGAGTTGGGGCGGCCGGTAAGCTCATTGCACAAAAAATTGGGGTGCCACCAGAAGCGGTTGAGGAGTACTTCATTGCCGGAATTCTGCATGATATTGGCAAAATTCCTTTGAACAGTGTTGCTGCCGATGTCTATATCGAGTCCATGATGCTCGCCGACCGCGGGCGCATGCCGTTGTATAAGGCTGAAAGAAGCGGGATAGGTATGGATCACCTTCAGGTCGGTGAGCTAATCGCGCGCAATTGGAACATCACCGAGAATCTTATTGACGCTATTGTCTGGCATCACGATCCGCTTGGCTACACCGGTGTGCACACTCGGCTGGTATTTGTGGTTGCAACGGCAAACTACTTTGTGAACATAGCCGAACTTGGGTATGCAGGTGATCGCTATCCGGAGAAACTGCCCGACGAGGTCTACAAAACCTTAGGGATTACGGCGGACTATTTGGACGATATAGAAGACGCCATTGCGGAACAGATCACGAAGGCTGAGGTCTTTTTGCGAGTGACCAAGGACACAGCATGAAGCACGGATCACACCGATGACAGTTCGTTTTTGGGGTGTTCGCGGATCCATTCCCAGCCCCGGCCCTGAGACGGTCGAGGTGGGGGGCAACACATCCTGCCTTGCCATTCGTTTTCGTGACGATCAACCGCTCATCATTGTAGATGCCGGCACCGGTATCAAGAAGCTCGGTGACCATCTTGTTTCGCACGAGCTCAAGCATGGGCCCATTGCGGCGAGAGTCTTTCTTACCCACACGCACTGGGATCACATTATGGGTTTCCCCTTCTTTACTCCGATCTTCATTCCGGGCAGCAAACTTGAGGTCTACGGCCCAATCACCTACGAGGACGACAGCATTGAGGAGATTATTGGCAATCAGCTCAGCTACCGCCATTTCCCGGTGCGACAGAGCGAGCTTGCGGCCGAGATTTCATATCACGAGCTGCGAGAAGAGACTCTTGAGTTTGACGGCGGGCTCAAGGTTACTACGAAGTTCCTGAACCATCCGGTACTCTGTCTTGGGTTCCGTTTTGAGTTTGAAGGGAAGGTGATCTGTACCGTGTATGACAACGAACCCTTCCGGAATGTGTTCCCTACAGACCCGGAACACCCCGACTATGATGCCGCGGCCGCAGCCGAAGGGCAGTCGGCCGCGGATGAAGAAAACCAGAAGCTGATTCAGTTCTATCGCGACGCGGATCTCCTTATTCACGATACTCAGTATACCTTAAAGGAGTATCTGGAAGGTAAAATAGGCTGGGGGCACACGCCTTTTGAGGTGGCTGTCAATTCAGCACACAAGGGCAGGGTGAAGAAGCTCGTCTTTTTCCACCATGATCCACTCCGGAGCGACCTGGAGCTGGAGAATTTGCTCACGAAATATCGTGCAATGATCAAGGATAAGTCTAGTCTCGAGTTGGAAGTCGCCCGTGAGAAGATGGAGATCATTCTCTAAACGAGAAATTACCGAATATTAAACCAGTTCTCAAGCCTGCCATTACGAAACTGAAGCTCAGCGAAGGCATAGGCCCAGAACTCGGTATCTGCACGCGTTGTTCGGATCTGCTGGGGGTCGGGAAACAGCTCAAGTACCTCAGCCCGTGTCATTCCGACTCGGAGACGAGCCAGGTCTACCACTCGAATGAACGGCTCCGGTAGTTCTGGTGGTGTGTAACTGGCTGGTTCCCGGCGCTCAATGCTGACTTCCGGCCGTTCCGCCCTTGCCGCAGGAGCTTCATCTGGCGAGGAGCTGCAGCCCGAGATGCCGAATATCACGACTGAAGTGAATAGCACGAAGGCACGAGTGTTTGACTTTGATATCGCTGAACAACTGGGTTTCTTCACGGCTCAGAGTGTACACCATCTGCGCGACTCTTTTCAAACCTTGGCCAAAGGTGTACACTCCCACTCGAAAAGTCGGTGATGGCTTGTCTCGGGGGATTAGCTCAGGTGGTAGAGCGATTGGTTCGCAATCAATAGGTCGTGGGTTCGACTCCCATATCCTCCAGTTCGTTCCACACACAACATCCGGGAGCCAGCGAATCATGCAAACAGATGAAGATATTAAAAGTCTCCACCCACTTGAGGTGACGGTACTCCGTCGCTACAACACCGGCGATGTGCTTAGTGCGTCGGTACTCCAAGGGGATTTAGGACTCAATGTAGGTCAGAGCAACCAGGCTCTCAGCTGGCTTGCCGCTCGCGAATCATTACAAGAGCATAATAGGCGCATCATTACACGCTACGAGCTCACCGAACTTGGCCGTGATTATGCCGAGCACGGCACACCTGAAGAACGAGTGCAGGACGCTGCTCGTGAACATGGGCCGCTGCCGCTGCCGCGCATTGCCGAACTCACCGGACTTCCCAATAAGGATGTTGGGTCGGCCTTCGGTAAGCTCTCCAAACAGGGTGTGCTTGGTATGGACGGCGAGAAACAGGTAAGCTATGTCGCCGCAGATGGAGCATCGGCTGCTCAGGCGGACATCGACATGGTACGTACCTTGCTTCGTCGGGCAGCTGCCGCTCCTCAGGGTCTGCTTGAGGAAAACGAGTTAGGAGATGACGAACGCCGACTCATTGGCGAGATCAGCAAGAAGCGTGGCTCCTCGGGCGCTGCGTTTAGGGTAGTTGAGAGCGAGATCGTCGAGTACACACTGACCGAGCATGGGACAGCGTTGCGGGCTGCAGTGGAGGCCGCTGGTCTCAGTGGCAAGGAAGTTGGTGCGCTCACCCCGGCCATGTTGCGAGACGGAAGTTGGAAGGGCACGAACTTCCGTTCCTACAGCATTCAGGTTCCACCGAGTCGACTCCTCATTGGGCGCCGGAATCCCTACTGCTCCTACCTTGATCAGGTGAAAGACAAACTGGTTTCTCTTGGCTTTGAGGAGTTTGACGGCCCGCTGGTGGAAACCGAGTTCTGGAACTCAGACGCCTTGTTCATGCCGCAGTTCCATTCAGCTCGTGACATTCATGACGTATACTATGTGGCCGATCCGCCACACGCACAAGAGATTCAGGAACCCTTCCTGAGTCGCGTTGCCGCTACTCACGAAAATGGGTGGGATACCGGTAGCAGCGGTTGGGACTACACATTTGACCGGGACTTCACCCGCAGGCTCATTCTACGCAGTCAGGGAACGGTAATGTCGGCCAAGACCTTGCATCAGGCGAAGGTGCCGGGCAAGTATTTCGGAATACTCCGTTGCTTCCGCTACGATCAGGTTGATGCAACGCATCTCTCAGACTTCTACCAGACCGAGGGCATCGTACTTGGGGAGGATGTAAATCTCCGAACGCTCATGGGAATGCTTGAGATGTTCGCGGTTGAGCTTGCTGGTGCCACCGACGTCAAGTGTGTGCCGGGATATTTCCCCTTCACCGAGCCATCGGTAGAGATTCATATTAAGCATCCGGAACTCGGGTGGTTTGAACTTGGCGGAGCGGGAATCTTCCGACCGGAAGTGACCGAGCCCATGGGGGTTTCGGTGCCTGTTCTGGCCTGGGGCCTCGGAATAGATCGGATGGCACTTATGCATCTTGGGCTCAACGATTTGCGGGAGCTTTTCTCGCCCAATATTGAGAACGTGCGCTTGCGGACCGGCAAACAGGCCGGTTGAGTTCACACCAACGAGGAATACTAGAAAGGCGAGGACAATGCCATGCCAAAGATAGAACTGCAACAAGATGAGCTCTTCAGGTACAGTGGGCGCAATTTCGGTGCGGACGAGCTCGAAGAGGCTCTCACAATAGCAAAGGCCGAGATTGATGATCCCGTTGACAAGGACGGTCTGATCAAGATTGAACTCAACGACACGAATCGGCCTGATCTCTGGAGCACGGCAGGCCTGGGCCGTGCCCTGCGTCTCTATCATGCTACCGGGAACGCAGCGCCCACGTCTGCCGCCGCTCCGGCCGCGGCAGTGAACTACGATTTCTTCTCGCGGCCGGAATCGCCGGTAGAAGCTGGCAACCGACGCATTGTGGTAGATTCCGAGCTGGCTGAGAGAAGACCCTATATCGCCGCTTTTGCTATTTCGGGCCCTCCAATAGCCGAGGTGTTGTTGGACGACCTGATACAGACACAGGAAAAGCTGTGCTGGAACTACGGGCGCAAGCGCAAGGCAATTGCTATGGGGGTGTATCGGGAAGACAAGATTCAGTACCCGGTGCGTTATCGTGCGGTTGATCCGGATTGCACTACCTTTGTTCCCCTTGGCCTGGATAATGAACTCTCACTGCGACAAATAATTGAGCAGCATCCCAAAGGACGTGAGTTCGGCGGAATTGTTGCGGCGCTCGACAAGTTCCCGTTCTTGACCGACAACAGCGGTGCGGTACTGAGCTTTCCGCCGGTAATCAACAGTGCTGATGTAGGAGCGGTGCAGGCGGGTGATACGAACCTGTTCATAGAGATGACCGGTACCGATCTAAAGCCGCTGCTGCTTGCTTGTTCAATTGTGGCCTGCGACCTGGCGGATGCTGGATACACGGTACATCCGGTCCAGGTGGAGTACCCCTATGACACGCCCTTTGGACGTACCATTGTTAGCCCCTTGTATTTTCAGAAGCCGGTGAGTGTTGAGCTGGCCTATGCGGAACGCCTTCTGGGAGTAGCACTGAACGAGGATGAAGCGGTACAACGCCTGGGTAAGATGGGTGTTCGGGCTGAAGCTGCTTCTGGCCTAATTACCGCGTATCCGCCGGAGTACCGCAACGACTTTCTGCATCCTGTCGATGTAGTTGAGGACCTCATGATTGGATACGGCATGAACGCCTTCCCGTCTGAACCGCCGCGA
Organism: Spirochaetaceae bacterium; assembly: GCA_007695055.1. GTDB lineage: Bacteria > Spirochaetota > Spirochaetia > DSM-27196 > SLAA01 > SLAA01. Next base: position 32,940 of record REEM01000160.1, read on the forward strand.
GACTTCACGGTCGGGCGACTCACCGAGGCCGAGATTTTTTCGCGCGAGGTGAAGACGCTTTTGGTTGGGATGGGGTATCAGGAGATGATTTTCAACTATCTCGGTAGTCGGCGAGACTTTATAGACAACATGTATTCCCATGAACAGCGAACAGCTGCCGCAGATGCCTGTGTTCGCATTGCAAATCCTATGAGTGAGAACTTTGAGTTTGTGCGACCTTCCATTATTCCGCAACTGCTCGGGGCGGAGAGCGTATCGGCGCATGCTGTCTATCCCCACTACATTTTTGAGGTCGGCAAGGTTGCAGTTCGGGACGCTGATGACAACTACGGGTCACGGACAGTGACCGCTCTCGGGGCCGTCGTGGCCGATGCCGACGCAGGCTTTAATCTGGTGAGCTCACAAGCGGCCGCCTTGTTCTTCTACCTTGGACTTGAGTACGAACCCAGCGTTGTTGATGATCCCCGTTTTCTAGCGGGGCGGGTTGCCTCACTGCTGGTTAAGGGAGAACGCGTCGGAATTCTGGGAGAGCTTCACCCGCAGGTGCTTGAGAACTGGGGGGTGACGGTTCCATGTGCCGTCATCGAACTAGATTTGGATCATTTACAAAAGGCTATCGGCTCGGACTAGTCTTTCGCTCCGCGGAAAAAAGGCGTATAATCAGGGCCAGGTGATGAAACGTACTCCGGCCGATCGTCCTCAGGTTCTCATTCCTTATCCTGGGCCCAGTGATGATGCACATGAGCAGGATGTCTTTGTGTACCTTCGTCCCGAGTCCAATGGCGTTCTGGTTGAGAGCACAATGCTTAAGGTGGTGGAGCACCATCCGGACTATAAGCAGAAACTGAAGCTTGTGTACCTGGCCAACATGCCGGGAAAATACATCCTGGACGAGCACATCATAGAGAACCACTATCAGCTTAAGCTGTATTTTGCGGTGCACGGGCCAAAGGCCTTCACGCCAGCTATGGCGGAACGATTCACCGCGTATTTTGATACGCCCTTCGAAGCTGCGGATGTGGTAGGCTCCTTTGAGGCACTCAAGCGGCTGCATATGCGCCCCGATGACTTGTTCCGCGTTTGGGTGCCAGCCAATCGCATGCTGGCTATGAATGGTCAAACGGTGAAACTCGTGCATGATATGTACGTAGTGAACTACGATATGCCAGCCATACTCCACAAGAACAACCGAAATACGGATATCGCAGTAATGATGTTTCGTACCTCCTTGGGCTTTGCCCATTTCAAGGTACTGGCTGGAGAGATGGCGAACGCACTTGCGGAGGCTGGCCTTGTTGACGAACGTACGCCGCCAAGCAGGCTGTTTCACTACAGCAAGGGGCCTTTCGAGCACATTCTCGACGGACTTGGTTACCTGTGCTTTCCAGACGGACGGCGTGCGGAAATGCATGAGTTGAGTTATGCGCGCTACCTACATGCGCATGGGCTCGGTTATGATGACATATATACGCTCTTACGCAATCCAATTGCATGTTTTGAGCGAGCCGATGGCGTGAGCGTTGAGGAGGACCTGCTCGCCTACACTATGTTTGACAGCTATCAGGAAGCGCTGTCTAAAGTGCAGCGGATGCGATCGCAGTACTACCGGCAACATAGTTGAGTGAGACCTTCAGGTATTTCCAATGCGCTCTGTTTACACAGCGGTGCTTTTCGGGTAGGTTTTCCGGCAGGAGCGTGAACGGTGAGTATTTTTGAAATTATCATGTTGGTATGTTTTGGAATGGCCTGGCCATTTTCCATACATAAGTCCTACACATCAAGACAAGTTGGTTCAAAGAGCTTGGTTTTCTTGGTCGCCCTGCTGATAGGGTACATTTCCGGAGTTCTTCACAAGGTTTTCTTTCTCTATGATGCAGTGATTTTTCTTTATATACTCAACGGAACCATGGTTTCTATCGACATTGCTCTCTACATTCGAAACCGTTGGTATCACGTCAAAAAGAGCGTAGAGGAAGGGACATGAACGCAGTCATTGTTTACGCAAGCAAGTATGGTACGGTGGAGCGCTTTGCGGGAGAGCTGAAGGAAGCTTTTGGTCAGGGCTGCGAGACTCACAACTTGCGTGAGTCCAAGAATATTGATATCTCGTCTTACGACGTCGTGTTTATCGGCGGCTCAATCTACGCCGGACGGATACAGAATGAGGTACAGCAGTTCTGCACGCGAAATCAGAGCGCTCTGCTTGAGAAGCACGTAGGGTTATTTATCTCGTGTCTCTATGAAGGGGAGGACGCCGATCGTCAACTGGTCGCTTCATTTCCTGACTGGTTATTTGCTCATGCGTTTGGAACCTACATTATTGGTGGTGAGGTGCGCCCGGCTCAGCTACGGCTCCTCGACAGCATACTTATGAAAACCTTCCTTCATGTCCGTGAAGACATTGTGAAACGGCGTCCGGAGGTGCTGAAGGCAATGGTTGAGGACGCCCGACAGCTGGGGTAACCGTTTCTCTGGCTCGTTCATCTGCTGAGGCGTCACACGCACACCAAATCTCTGGAGAGGTCTATAGAGTATGATTTACTGGCTTGGCGGACAACTAACCGAGTATTTTGGACCCTTTCGTCTGCTGCGGTCGCATGCAATTCTCATTATTCTGGGACTCTATATAGGATTCATTGCTACTTTCCTGCTTCTGCCGCGTCTTATGCACCTGCTCCCTCAAGATCGGGGCCGAGACTTTGCTGTGGATTCAGGAAAGGCGGTCGGCAAGCCTACCGGAGCCGGGCTGATCTTTATTACGATATTTGTGTTCGTTTCGCTCTTGATGGTGCCTTTTGGTTCAGCCCAAATTGCGGTGCTGGCCTTGGTGCTGCTGGTCATGATTTCCGGATATCTCGATGATCGTAGCACCCGTGCATGGAGTGAGTATCTCAAAGGGGCACTTGACCTTGTCATGGCGCTTGCTGCTGCGGTGGTTCTGGTACTCAGCAACGATCGCAGCATCTGGTTGCCCTTCACCAACACCATTTTGCAGCTACCAATTCCTGTGTATATGGCGGTTGCCACCGTGCTGATCTGGGCATCAATCAATATCACTAACTGTTCGGATGGAGTTGATGGCCTCTCGGCGAGTCTGGTTATGCTGGGGCTCGTAAGCTTGGGAGTCATTATGTACTTTGTGGTAGGCCATTCCGATGTTGCGCGCTACCTCCTTCTTCCGCACTTTGCCTACGGTGCGCGTTGGGCGGTGATGGTTTTCACCTTGGTCGGATGTTTGGCGGCATACCTGTGGTTCAATGCCTATCCGAGCCGGGTCATGATGGGTGACGCAGGCTCGCGCGCGCTGGGTTTC
>REEM01000117.1 GCA_007695055.1 Spirochaetaceae bacterium
TGGCAGCCAGGATGAAGATGAGGCAGCTGTTGATCTCCCCGAGCGCTTGCTCCAGCGATGCGTGGTTGGACTTACGCTGCCGGGAGATCGCCTCACGCAGGGATGGGATACGCGACTCGATCTCCTGCGCCCGGCGCCATCGGTCGACGGCATCGCCGGTACCTGCCAGCACTTCGGACCTCAGCTGCTTGACCTCGTCGCGGAGGGCTTCGATCTCGTGCTTAGGGCCACTTCGCATCACGTCGCCTCGATGATCTCACGGACGAGGCCAGGGTCTGAGGAGTTGGCCTGGTGCGGAGCAGTGTCGGAGGCTGTATCCATGGGGCCACGATAGAGAAAAGGGCAAACAGAAGCAAGTAGGAGGGAACACGGTTTACCACCGACCGGAGGATACTCGGCATTGGGTGCGTTCAAGCCAACCGCCTGAGCCAGAGTCAGAGTCAGAGTCAGAGTCATGCAGAAAACTTCGTTGACCTGTAAGGGGGTGTTCCGCTAGTGACCTTGCTTGGAAAGCGCTTCAAGCATTCTGCCCACTCGGCTTTCTATGGTTTCGTGAAGGAGTGTGGCCATAGATTCGTTGTATTCTTTCGTCAGTGCCTGCACCTCGCCGAGCTTGTCCAGAACACGGTGGCAACTTTCCGCCATTCGTTCTCGCATCATTGGCCAACCAAGACCGGTGGTCTTCGCCATCTTCTTCCAGTCACCAATCGTGAATGCGTTGACTGAGTCGCAGCCTCCAATCTTCATCGCGAGATTCTTGGAGAGCTGAGGCCACGCAAGAGTGCAGACAAGATCATAATTGGGAGCCAACCGGCGGTCGCCATGAGAATACAATAGCGAGTAGTTCTTGCCGTGAGCATCGGCATTGCCTATCAACACATTGAAGATGAGGCCGTTGATGAAACTGGGAATATCAAGAACAGGCGTAGTTGACCAGTCCCGAAGCAGGGCAATGCAGTCGCCAAGCGTCGGGCCTCCTTCCGCCTGATACTTTCGCTCCGGTGGAAACCCCAGTGCCTGGCAAAAGTCCTCCTGGTGAAGTCGGGTCGTATGGCCGGTTTCATCGGCAACCCGATCAAATCTTTGAACCAAAATACACGGTTTACCACCGACCAGACGATACTCGGTATTGGGTGCGTTCAAGCCAACTGCCTGAGCCAGAGTCATGCAGAAAACTTCGTTGACGGCGAGCCCCGGAAAACGATCCGGCTCCGGTTTCAGTATGTGGGTGCTGGGCGTATCACCAAGAGGGAGATATACCGCGTTAGAATGAACGATGATGGGCAATTTGTCCTGTGCACCGGCGAGCGAGAGACGCAGCCCCTCCGTTCCGGCCATCAAGGGACGACTCGGTAATTCGGCTATAAGTTGTTGCAACTCCGGTTCGGTCAGTTTGCGATGTCGGGCATTCTTCGTATCTGTCGGAGCAACGCCTTCAGGAAGCAGGCTGACCGCACCAGCGCACTCGCCTCCTATTCTATCGAGCATTGCGAAGTCATTCGTGCTGCTGATTCCGAGTATCTCTGCAATCTTTTCTCGTGGACCCTCTTCAGGAAGTAATCCGGCAAAGAATGGCCGAGTCCGTTTTCCCGGGAACACGTCGCTTTGGAGTGGCAGTGAACGGGAGAGGGGCATTGCATGTGGCGTATCAAGCCATGTCTGATCATAGGAGAACTGCAGTAAACCACTATCGTCTTGTGTTAGGCTTCCGACTCTCTCGGTGTTCAGATATACGATCAGGTTATTCATGGCTTTTCGACGAGGCCGGTGTCAACCTCAGGGCTAACAATCTGAATTTTGAGCCCCAAAGCGTGGAGGACCTGCAGGGTTTTTCCAATCTGACAAGTTGGCTTGCCCTTCTCAAGATCAATAATGAAGCGCAGACCCGTCCCACAGGTCATCGCCAGGTCCTTTTGGGTGACGTTCAACTGTCTGCGCCTGGCGCGAATAGCAGCACCAAGCTGCTCTGGATTGTTCGTATTCATGTTACCGATCGGGAATATACCATACATAGAACTGCCTGTCAAGCGAAACATTACCGAACGGTAACTTCACTCTCTAAACAGCCCTTTTTGGCGGAAATATTACCGATAGGGAATACCGTCTCTTGTGTCAGGAGGAGGGCTTGGGCACCCCCCGGCCGCCTGACGGCAGCCGGGGCCGGGTGCTCCGCTTGTACTCCTCAAGGCCGCTTAGCGCGGCCTCTGCGGGGTATCGCTGCGCCCCCTGGTGCGGGGGAGTAGGGTGTGGCGGCTGCTTCGGCCTTTAGGCGCTCAACAAGCCAGACCTTAATGATTGACTGTCGAGTAACACCTATACGAGCCGCTTCACGATCCAAAGACTCAACCACCCAGGCCGGAAAATCAACGTTAATACGCTTCTGGTCATGGTTCAGCCGACGTGCTGTTGAGAGATCGAGATCCTCAATGATGTCCTCTTTGCCTTCATCAAATTTGCTATCAAAGTCTTTAGCCTTCATAGAGTTCTTCCTCTGAGTTTGCTTGGATTTCCAGAAGATCCGGATCATTCCAAAGCTCTTGAGCGGCCTCAAAGCCGATACCATGCTTTTCCAGATTCGCATGGCTTTTGGTGTCGTCGAACTCGAAGAGGTGCATGAGTATAAATTGTCCCTTTTCTACTCACGAATCAATAGGATATGGCCCCGGGGCTAGCGCATTAAACCAGTCGAGCGATCTCTATGTCTGAGTTGAACAAGAGTCCCTCGAGATAGGTATCATCGTAGCCACAAATCTTTCGACGACGCTTGAGGCTGCGTTTGGAATTGGTGTCACGCTTGACCAGGCTCAGAGCATGTGTACACCGGCCCAAAACGGACACCCATTCCGGAGGAAAGCGGACGGTCTTTCCGGAGCTCCGGAATCGATTCAGCCTGACAGAAGCGATCCTCGATCAACATGACCACTCCCGGCAAACTGATGGGCAACATCATTTTGTTGAGATCACCGGTGAGATAGTGAGGAGGAGGATTCTCTTCCCTCAGGCAGCTGTCCGTTTTCCCCCGGAATCACTGTCCGAAATCACCGGAGCACACATCCGATAACTCAATTTTCATGAACTCATCCGGTTCCAGGGCCTGAACACCCTCAGTAAGGAAGTCGTCTCCATTGCGTGTGATGATGATTTTCACGGCACTTGCGGTTGCACAATGGTATTGAAGCGAATCTTCAAAGTCGTCTCCCGGCCGTTGAATTGCGCTATCTATTTGAGCCTCTGTCATAGGTAGGACACGCACAAAGTCACGCAGACCTTTTATCTTCTGGACCGCATAGAACTCCGATCGCGCCTTTCCCAGAATGTAGCCGACATTCGCAATCACCACCGGCGACGTGTAAGCTTGAATGCTATCAGCGTGCAGTTGAAGATATGAGAAAAACCGCAATGCGACCGAATGATGCGGTTCGCGTTCGATGAACAGATCCAGAATGACGTCCGTGTCGAGAAAAACGTTAGTCACGCAGATACTTCTCAGCCAGGTACTCGTACTTGAGGTCCCGTTCCACCAGTGACGCCGGGAGTGTGTCGGACAGCCGGGCGACCTCCTCCGTAATCTCAGTCGGCGGAAGTTCGTCTTGGGTGACATACAACAGATACTGCTCAATCACTTTCGACAAGCTCTTCCCGTGGGCACGGGCGTATTGCTTGGCTCGCCTCACGACCGACTCATTGATGCTTAGCGTAAGTTTTGAACTCATCACCTCACCTCACGTATAAAATTACCGTAATTGATACGTATTGTCAACGCTGGCCGCGCCCCTGTGGTGTACCGTCTCTTGTGTCAGGAGGGAGCTTGGGCACCGCCAGGCCTACTCCAGCGACGTGTAATGTTGCTTCGCCTCTTCTGCATACGGATCAATTGTGGATAATTGTTCCTTTACTGCTGCTGTGAGAAGCCTTTGGTCACAACAGACGAAATACCGAATCTCGGTCCGCACGCGGAGCGACGAAGCTAACTGGATTGAATCCAGTGTTTTCAGCTGATGCAGGTCTATGAGCTTCTCACATTCCGGAAGCGCTTCTCCGATATCGACCCTGGTAAAATAGGCAAAATCACGCCGGATCTCATCTTTAACATGTGCATACGCATTTTCACTTATGCGTGCTTCGAGCAACAAGCGCCTGAGAGTAGAGAAGCATTCTGTCAAGGTCAGCTCGGAGACAAAGACTGCATCAGCAGCATTCAGTAGATTGGATACGGTTTCACTTCCTGTCTCCTCGATATAATTCTTGATCAGGGCGCTGGTATCGAAGTAACAATTCATCGGCCGCTTCGTTCTTCAGCGATATAGTCCGTGGTGGTATTCTTCCCCTTTGTCAGCTTGACCCGTTTGACGTCCCTCTTCCACCCCGGGCTCGGTTGCTCGAACGGAAGGATGCGTGCCACCGGTTTGCCCTTGCGAACAATGATATAGCTTTCTCCTTCTTCAATTCTTTCAAAGTATTCCTTCGAATGATTGCGAAAGTCCGTGAACTGCAGGTATTCCATAGGGCCCTCACTCTGAAAGTCATTACAATGACATTCTAATGTCATTATGGTGTCACCAATGATAACTGTCAACTTATGCTCTCAAGGTGCAGTGTACCGTCTCGCGTGTCATTGCCAATAGCGTCTGCACACCCGAGAGTCCTCAGCACACAGGGCACCGACCATGAACGAAGGTAGCATGCGTTTTGAAAGCTTTACGGCCGGGCAGTGGGAGCAGCGCTATCAGTACAAGAGCTTTTAACCAGTACCGGTAAACCGCGAGTGGCGGTGGGAAGACCCAACAATCAATGCACTCCTTGAGCAGGCAACTCGCGCACTGGGTGCGCTTCTTCCTGAAGGGCGTAACTCAGACAGCACCCAAGGGTAGGGATGTGTTCCGCCAGATACTGTCTCTGCGTACAGAGGTGGAGACGTCGGTCGTGACCTTAGGCAAACGAGCCGAGCTTGCCCTTGCGGCGCTTAGGGCTCTTCACTAATTAAGGTTAAGCCGTTTTCCTTAAATAGTGGCCTCGCCTATTTAGTGACAGTACCCGCCAAGGCTATGCTCCATGGAGTATCCTCAAACAGGCGGGTTACTTACTTCTTCCTAAGTAGAAGCGTCATCAACGTTGTCTCATAGGGCCCCCGGATTCGATCCGCGGGCGCGGGACGTGTGGAGACCGCCGTCGTTACTCGGAGGAGGCGCGCAGGTGCGCTAGGCGTGTGCTGTGTGGTCGCTTCCCGCCGCTCGTCACGTAGCTCAGGTCGAGTTCGGCGGTGTTGAGCATGCGCTGCTGCTCGGGGTCGTCCAACGCCCCGGCCGTCGCCACCGCGAGGAGTTCGTCGCGCAGCGCGACAGCCTGACGATGAAGCGCGGCCGAAGAGCCGTCGCCCTGCGCGAAGCCAATGGCGATGTTCAGGCTGTCGCGGAAGATCCTGTGGACCGCAGCCTGTGTCGGCTCGGGCTTGTCCGAGGCTTCGAGCTCCGCTGGCCGGTTGCTGGCAGCCAGGATGAAGATGAGGCAGCTGTTGATCTCCCCGAGCGCTTGCTCCAGTGATGCGTGGTTGGACTTACGCTGCCGGGCAATCGCCTCACGCAGGGATGGGATACGCGACTCAATCTCCTGCGCCCGGCGCCATCGGTCGACGGCATCGCCGGTACCTACCAGCGCTTCGGATCTCAGCTGCTTGACCTCGTCGCGGAGGGCTTCGATCTCGTGCTTCGGGCCACTTCGCATCACGCCGCCTCGATGATCTCACGGACGCGGCCAGGGTCTGAGGAGTTGGCCTGGTGCGGAGCAGTTTCGGAGGCTGTATCCATGGGGCCACGATAGAGAAAAGGGCAAACAGAAGCAAGTAGGAGGGAGCGTGGTGCTACTTCAAAACCTCAAAAGTGGGGTTCTTTGGATGCAGGTCCGAGATGACAAGTGCTCATGACATTTATGGGCATCGAAGCGGACGCCGCAACCGAGCTTTGATGGGATGCAAATCACGTCTTTGGTTTCAGCTCCGCAAGCTCTGCAGAGCTGAGTCCGGTAACTTCTGAGATGAGCGGTTCGTCCATGCCCTTGGCAAGCATCTTGGCGGCGGTCTCACGACGTTCCTGCACGCGTCCTTGGTCTATCCCCTCAGACCGGCCGCGTTCCTTACCATCCAGGATCATCTGGGCACGGTCACGTACCCAGCGCTCCAAGGGTGTCGAGGGAAACTGCGGGTTGGTCCGCAGCGGTAGCGGCGGGGGTGGCCCCTACCGTGGTCCCGCGAATCCGGTTGACGCGCTTGTTCTAAGCTCTCGTGAGGAAGAACTCCCTAATCAAGTTTCAAACAAACGTGCGAACCGGTTGGATCTTCTCCAACTCCGGTTCCATTTCCGGCTTCCGATTCCGCACATCAATATTTGTTTGAAGGTTTATCCAGAATCGCTCGCTGGTACCGAAGAGTTTCGACAACCGTAACGCCATGTCGGTGGTCAGTCGCCGTTTCCCGTGTACAAGATCCAGTACCGTACTCGTCGAGACATGTAGTTCTTTCGACAAGCGATACGGCGTCATGGCCAGAGGCTGAAGAAACTCTTCTTGCAGTATTTCACCGATGGTCGGCGTTGGGATTGCACCTGTCATAAATCTCACCTCCGCTGGTCAATGATAATCCTCTATGCCTACGTCCAACGCATCGCCGTTCTCAAACCGGAAACAAATCCGCCATTGGCGGTTAATCCTAATCGAGTATTCCTCCGATCTTGTCCCACTCAACTTTTCAAGTCTGTTAGATGGAGGTGCCATTAAATCTGATACCGTCTCAGCACTATCGATCATCATCATCTTGACCAATGCTCGCGTCTGGGTGTCCGGCGGAAACCGTTTCGACCGTTTCTGTCCGTAGATTAATTCAGTTTCTTTGTCCTTGAATGACCGGATCACACAAACACTATACGCGATACAGACATATCTGTCAAAGAGATATACCTTTGTGTAGTGTACCATCTCTTGTGTCAGGAGGGGAGCTTGGGCACCCCCCGGCAGGTCTGGCGGCTGCTTCGGCCTTTAGGCGCTCAACAAGCCAGACCTTAATGATTGACTGTCGAGTAACACCTATACGAGCCGCTTCACGATCCAAAGACTCAACCACCCAGGCCGGAAAATCAACGTTAATACGCTTCTGGTCATGGTTCAGCCGACGTGCTGTTGAGAGATCGAGATCCTCAATGATGTCCTCTTTGCCTTCATCAAATTTGCTATCAAAGTCTTTAGCCTTCATAGAGTTCTTCCTCTCGCTTACGCGAACGCCTGACGGAAATTATCCGGATCATTCCAAAGCTCTTGAGCTCAAGGAGGTGCAGAGATAGGTGGTCATTGCACACGAACTCCGGCGAGCTACGTTCCCGCAGTTCAAAGCAGCTGTGCGGCGGCAGCTTCCCACCAAATATGGTGAAGTCGACAAATGCGACTCCTATCACCGGGCGAAGTACCGCTATTGGTATCCAGCTTCAATCTGCCGTCTAACGGATCTCACTAGCTCGGGACATGCGCGAAGGATCTCGCGATCGATACTCTCGAACTCACCGGAAATCACCTCTCGGTAGTTCACTTCTAGGCCACCCGTTTAATGTGGGTGTTGGCAAGGATACGTCGCCCTAGATTTGCCTGCAGGTCTATGTCAACCAGATCAACTGGCCGAGAAATGCGACTGAGCAACTCTCCGTAGATTGCGAAGAACTTCTTCGCGGGAATGCTCCTGACGGCAATATCAAAGTCAGACGCCTCACGCGCGTTTCCTTCCGCTACGGAACCGAAGAGATAAATCTCCGAACACCCAACGGATTTCAAGTAGTTGGTAGCAATCCCGAGACCCAACTATGAGACCGGTCGTTTCAGATGTACCTCTGCTTCTGTTCCGAGAGCAGCAGCGACCCGTCGGAGGAACGAAAGTGAAATATTCCGATAGCTGCCTGACTCCAGGCGCGCTATCTTTTCCATCTATGAATCCCTCCGGACGATATCGGACCCGTGCCGGATGTGCACTACCGGACCGTTTGCCTGTCTGGCGGCCGCCAATTGTTATCTTGCACTAAACAGTTTATTCCCACTCAATCTTTAGGTCTTTCTGTGACTGTGCACAGTCGCGTAGATAGAGATTAATAAGGCTCTGATAAGGAAGATCTTTTTTTTCGGCCAGATTCTTGAAATACGCGACGGTATCCTCATCCAGCCGGATCGTAACCTGCTTCTTGAGCTTTTTGGCGTATGGATTCTTGACAGAATCGGAGAAGTCGTAATTATCACGCATGGCTATACCCTTCATAAGTTTTTTGCTCTCGCTTATTCGCCTTTCGTGCAGAAATGATTCGAATGGTCTCCCCGTCTCTAACGCAGTGGCACACCACCAGCAAACGAAAATGAATGCTCATTCCAAGGAGTATGAACCGATCCTCATCGTCAGAATGGTCTGGGTCCGCTATGAGTCGGCCGAACTCGTCTGTAAAGGCAGTTTTGGCCTCGTGGAAGGAGACTTCATGTTTCTTGCGGTTAGCGGTATCCTTGCGAGGATCCCATTCAAAGGCAAGATGGCTCATACCTTACATTGTAATTATACTGTAGGAATTGTCAAGGTGACGAGCGTCGTTGAAGTGTACCGTCTCTTGTGTCAGGAGGGGCGCTTGGGCACCCCCCGGCCGCCTAACGGCTGCCGGGGCCGGGTGCTCCGCTTGTACTCCTCAAGGCCGCTTGGGGCGGCCTCTGCGGGGTATCGCTGCGCCCCCTGGTGCGGGGGAGTACGGTATGGCGGCTGCTTCGGCCGATGTGCTGTTGAGAGATCGAGATCCTCAATGATGTCCTCTTTGCCTTCATCAAATTT
>REEM01000146.1 GCA_007695055.1 Spirochaetaceae bacterium
CTCCATCACACTGGACAGCACCACATGCGTCCGCTATACTGCCGTATCTAGTCGAGTGACGGGTCGTTTTGAGCGCCCGTGCGTCAACCGTACTCCTACATCAAGCGGTCGGCAACTTGACCTTTGCGACCGAGCGCACACACATGATATACCGTCATACCTACACATATAAACGCGGCGCAGTTATTTCCGCACTCGTTATTCTCTTTGCCGCTGCGTTGGGATCTGCCGTTTTCCTGGCACAGCTGCACCTTGTACCACATGTTGTTAATCGCGTAGTCACGAATCATCTCACTACGGCAGCTGATACCTACGGTCTTGAACTGCGTATAGGTGAGATTCGATATCTGGGCGGGTATGAGCTTCACGTGTCAGACCTCATTGCTCGTGACCGCGCAAACGGCCACTACCTGGAAATTTCCTCGCTCACTGTGACCGCCGGGCCCGGAGTATGGCTCCGTCCCCGGTCGTCTGTGCGAAGCGTGAAGATTGCCTCGACTGCCCTGCATCTGCACGAGAGTGCGACTGGTCTCGGGCTGCCGACTCCCCAACCGCCCACCGCTGATAAGCCCACGTTGCATCAGGCGGGCATTTTTGGTGACGGAGTGCGGGCAAAGACTGGCACAGGAGATATGGACCTACGCGTGTATCTCTCACGAGGGCTGAGACTGCTGAGCAATGCCAAGATGCCGACACTCAACCTTGGAGAGCTCCACCTGTCCTTTAGTTCTGAGAATGAGGTGCCATTGTTTCCGTGGCACCAACTCCGCGCCGAGGAACTGCTTATTGGCTCAAACCGAGTTGCGGGTTCTTTCTTCTTTGGCCCACGGGGGCTGCATGATGGGCCTTCACACATTGACCTACCGGAAACTCTTACTTTTGACTTCACTCTCGGAAAGGGATTACTGGATACCGCTGGCAGCGTCCAGTTTAGCCCCCGAACGGCCGTGCGCATTGCGCACAGTACGGCAGGCGTACCAGCAGCCCTTGAGTTCGGGCTATCCGGCGCAGGACTAACGGGAACGGGCGAGATTTCCCTCTATGACCTGGCCATTGCATCCTGGTCTGGGGACGGCACCAGTACTGGTAACGAACGAAGCAAGCCCTTTTTTGAGGTGCCCGAGCTGCGGATCTCGCACACTATGGATACCGCTTTTTCCGCCTTGGCGGACAGTTTACGTGAGCGGCAACCGGTCGCAGATGGGGCGCATTCTGAACTGGGACTGGCCGGGCGAATTGACCAGGCACTTGAGTTTGTGACCGCCGTGGAGCTCTCACAACCACAGGCACGGCTGCATATTGATTCCCAGGGTCGCTACCGGTTGACTGGCGCCGACACGGTGCCACCCTCGGGACTGGCGATAACTGGGGAGGCCGAGGCCCGCGCGCCGACACAGCCAGCGACACCGGAGGCCGATGAAAGCACCAGCAGTCACTCGGGGACTGATAGCCAGGAATTTTCCCACCTCGCAAGACATCTCACTGCCATGCCCGATCTGAGGGTATACGACGCCGAGCTTGAGGTTCACGATACACGTAGCCGGAGCGAGCCCCACCTGAGCTCTACGGTTCGTCTCAGCGGGGTGAGTTTGAGCTTCAGCCGCAGTTCGGATATTACGCTGCTGCGCAGTTCCGGGCGCGTGCTTTCTACTGGGCGCAGCGCGACTCACAACGGCAGCAGCGACGGCAGCTGGGACATTGCGTTTCTCCAGGAAGGCCAGCAGCCGCCCGATATCGACCTGAGAATTCATCTTCCGAACCTGACCGCTGTCTCCCAACTATTTGGACGGAGGCTGGTGGACCGAGTCCGGGAGGGCTCATTCGAGGCCGAGCTTACTCGAGTCTCGCCTGTGGGTGACGCCGCTTCCCTCTATGCTGGACATGCCCTACTGCAATCAGCGAAACTCAGCCTCCCCTTCCTTGCAGACGAGGCATTTCGCCTTCACGACATGTCCTACAACTTTCGTGTGAGCTATGATCCTGAGGCGGGCCTCCCGCAGGCCAGAATGCTGACTACCTACCTCGACACACCAGATCTTAGTCACACCCATGGCGAGCTTCTGGTTGAGAAAGGAGAGCTCCGGATTGCTCATGTGGGCATGGAGTTTCGCCCCGGTTTGCGCGGTCTGTTTAACAACGGCGGCCTACCGGCCCGTGGCGAGCTAAGCGTACAGCTCCCGGAGACCGAGTTACAGACCTTGCTTAATCTCATTCCACCGCCGGTACTTGGGGCCTTCGCAGGAACACGCCTTGGGGGCGCTCTCAGTTGGGAGTTCGACCTGGAAGTCCCGCTTGAGCGCCCCTCACGAATGGAGTGGCAGTCCAGGTTCGACGCACCAGATTTCAATGTCACCTACCTCCCGGACGCGGTGAATGTATTTAAGCTGGCCGGAAGTTTTGAACACACTGTTGTTGACCCGGTGCTTGGATTTACAACGCGAATCCAGATTCCCGCGATGCAGCCGGTGTCCAACGACTGGATGCGCAGTAACTCCGGCATGACGCCTGAGGAGGTTGCCGCAGAGCCCCGCCGGGCTGCGTGGTTTAGCCGTCTCCCAGAGTCTCGGACCGTGAGCCGCCAGCCAGCTGGTCGCGCCCGGCCTACTTCTTCAAACGCGAACACGTACGTCCGGCTGGAAGACATGTCGCACTGGATTCCGCGTGCCGTACTGTCCGGCGAGGACAGCTGGTTTTTTGCCCACCGTGGTTTCGACTGGCCTGCCATTAAACGCGCTTTTGAGCTCAATTTGCGGGAAGGCCGAGTCGTGGTCGGAGCGAGCACCATAAGCATGCAGCTTATGAAGAACCTCTATCTGAACCATGACCGCGTAGCGGCGCGCAAGCTTCAGGAAGCCTTCTTAGTTTTCCTGGTTGAGGAAGTCATAGAGCTGCCAAAAGAGCGCATGCTTGAGCTGTACCTGAATATTGTTGAGTTTGGCCCGGAGGTGTTTGGAATCCATCAGGCGGCACGGCACTACTTTGGGAAGACACCTGCTCAACTTGATGTTACAGAGGCCGTCTGGCTCGCGAGCATTCTCCCAAGCCCCAAGACCTATCACCGGCAGTTTGAACATGGTGAGGTGTTTGCCTGGTGGCTGCAGCGCAAAGAGCAGTACATGGCAAGTATGGTGCGGCGCAACCGCCTCAGTCAGGAGCAGTATGAAGCTGCCCTGGGCCAAAAGCCCCGCTTTCGTGACAGCGGAACGTAGTCTTCTGTAACTCCAGAACTCACCTCGCGGCCACGGCGGAACTTAATCTTCTGCACCCTCGGCTTCAGGCGACCCTAATACCCGAACAACCACCCGTCCACTCACCCTGGAGTTCAGAATATGCTCAAAGTAGGGGTCAAGCTCCTCGAGTGGGATCTCGGTAACCAGTCCGGCCTCTTCAAGTCGGTGGGGCACCCCAGATTCTGCAAGCCGCTGCCAGACCGCAGCGCGGAGCTCTGCCGGATAACTTTGTGAGTCTATTCCCTGTATTGCAACACCACGGAGAATGAAGGGAAAGACCGATGCTGGAACACTGGTGCCCCCAACGAGCCCGCACGCTGCCACAACACCGCGAGGCAGCAAGGACTTACAGAGGGCGGCAAGCGTCTCACCGCCCACCGTGTCTATTGCTGCGGCAAAGCGTGCTGGCAGCAGGGGCTTCTGTGCACCGTCAGAGAGCTCCTCACGTGCTACGACCTCGGCCGCACCAATCTGAATGAGGCTATAAACGGCGCTTGATTTTCCCGAGCCTGCACTCACCCGCCATCCGGCCTCGTCGGCAAGCGCTACACTTACAGTCCCTACCCCGCCACTGGCACCACTTACGGCGAGCATTCCGTCCTCGGGCCCGGTGCCTCCGGACTCCACCGCCATAAGTGACAAAGCTGCGGTGAACCCGGCCGTGCCCAGTATCATGGCGTCGCGTGCGGAAAGCCCCGGCGGCCGGTGCTGCACCCAGTCACCTGATACGGTAATGGACTCAGCATAGCCACCGGCAGTGTTCATACCCAGGTCGAACCCGGTTACCACAACTGCGTCACCCGCGGAGAAGCGCGTGTCGTTACTTGCTATCACCTCACCGGCCGCGTCGATACCGGGCGTGTGTGGGTAGTTCTTGGTCACACCGGGTGCTCCACTTGCTGAGAGCGCATCTTTGTAGTTGAGCGAGCTGTACTCAACGCCTATGCGTACGGTGCCGTTCTCAAGTTCGGCCGCTGCCGCTTCGGGCCCGGTCATGTGCTCAAGGCGACGCTCCATTCCCTGTTCGGTCTTGTACACCCGCAGGGCACGAAAGCCTGACTCGGCCAGGCTCATGATGTAACTCCGCTCACGATGCCGCTCCCCTCACGACGCGCCCCGAATCTCTTCTCGCAAAAAGCGCTCAATGAGTCCGTGGGCGGTCTGCTTGCGGTACACTGCCGTGGAGCGTTGGTCGTCAATGGGCTTTATCAGTTCATCGTAACCGGCCATGATATCGGCCATGCTCGCCTCTATATCGTCAAGACGCAGGCCAGTAATGCGTTGCTCAATTTCGCGCGAGCGCACAACTGTTGGCGCGACTGCGCCCACAGCAATAGCCACTCCGGCCACGCTACCCGACTCCAGCTTAGCAACCCCGCAGAACGAAAGCTTGGAGAGAGCGTTGGCGCGGCGGGTGCCAACCTTGTGATAGGCGGTTATCGGCAGAGAGCTTGAGGGAAGATACACTGCGGTCACCAACTCGTTGTTCTTGAGTACTGTCTTGCCGGGTCCTTGAATGAACTCATGCAAGGGAACGCGCCGTGGCTCTTTTGGTCCGCTGATCTCAACCTCGGCGTCCAGGACATAGAGCGCGCACACCGCGTCGGCCGCCGGTGATGCGTTGCAGATATTCCCAACCAGTGTTGCAATGTTCCGCAAGCCGGGCGCTGAAAGCTCCCACGACGCACGCTTGAGGATCTCTGGGATGCTTGGGTGCGCGAGCAACTCACTGTAGGTTACGGCCGCTCCAATGCGAATCTCAGGACCAACCCCGTTCCCGGACACTCCAATGCCACCGAGCTCTGGCAAATGCCCAACGTACACAACTGAGTTGCTGAGCTTGGGCAGGGTGCCCGCCCAGTTACGATATCGAACCAGAAGGTCCGTTCCACCGGCCAAGGGAGTAGCATGCTTCTCAGCACGGATTTGAAGTGCCTCTTCAAGCGTTTGCGGTCTGTAGAACTCTACCATAGGTCTTTTCCTAACTCGGCCGCCCGGTGAACGCCTTTTACTATGAGGTCGTAACCGGTACATCGACACAGATTGCCGGAGATACCGACCCGAATCTCATGATCATTTGGAGTTGGATTCTCACGCAGCAGGGCCTCGGTAGCTATGGCCATGCCCGGCATGCAGATACCACACTGCACCGCGCCCGCTTGTGCGTAGCCTTCGTTAATGGCTTTTCCGCGCTTACCGGCAGAGAGCCCCTCGGGGGTGAGAATGTCGTCACCCTCCACCATGCCTACCAGCATGATGCAGGAGTTCACAATCTTGCCGTTCCTGAGAATTGAACAGGCCCCGCACTCCCCCTCGCCACAGCCTTCCTTTACCCCGGTCATTCCCAGGTCTTCGCGCAGTACATCTATGAGACGTTTGAGTGGATTGGCCTTCACCGTCACCGGTGAGCCGTTAAGCGTAAACTGTATCTCGTGCATGTGAGCGCACCTCCGCTAAGTATTCTGGGGTTAGGGGTATTCGTGCAACAGGCAGGTCAAGTGCCTTCTGCACGGCAAGTGCAAGAGCCGGGGCGGCGCCGTCAAGCACGACCTCACCAGCTCCTTTGGCGCCGGATGGCCCGTACTCATAAGGGTTGTCCACCAGGGCCGACTTAATGCCGGAGGGGAAGTCAAGCGATGTCGGAATGCAGTAGTCGGCCATAGTAACCTGTTGGAAGCGCCCGTCCTTGCATTCCATTTTCTCAATGGTCGCATAACCAAGACCTTGAAGCATGCCACCGTGGATCTGTCCTTCAATGACGAGCTCGTCAATGGCGCGGCCAATGTCAAAGGCGCAGTAGATTCCCTCCACCTTAATCTCAAGTGTGACTGGGTCTACCTCAACCTCAACGGCCTTTACACCCCAGGCATGGGTTGGATAGGCGTCACCCTGGAGGGTCAGCGGGTCCCATTTCAGTCCGCTGGGGTACGAGTACTCATGGAAGGCCTCAAGCTCGCCTTCCTCGGCCCAACGGGATTTCAGTTTCTTGGCCGCCTCCTGAACAAGGTACCCCACTACCGACGCAGACCGTGAGGCGCATGTTGGCCCGGAGTCAGGGGTAGCGTCGGTGTCGGTATTGATCACCTGCACCTCGTTGTACGGGATATCCAGAACGTCTCCAGCAATCTTCTGGAAGGCCGTATCAATGCCCTGACCAATTTCAACATTGGAGGCATGAACGAAAACCTCACCCTCTGCGCTGCGGCGGAGCTTGACCTTGGCCTTAATGATGTCACGTTCACCGCTGCCGGTGAAACCGCTGCCGTGCTGCACAAAGGCAAGCGCAATGCCACGCCCGGAGCCAGGTGTGTACTCGGCGTTTTTGCGGTCGTAGTCCGAGAGTTCCTTCACACGGGCAAGGAGCTCATCTAGTTTGACCTCCTCGCGGAGGGTGCCGTTTGTGACCGTTTTCCCACCGTTCTTAATCCAGTAGCGCATGCGGAACTCATCTTCATCTACACCGATCTGACGCGCAACATGGCTCATGTGCGTCTCTATGGCAAACAGCCCTTGCGGCGCGCCAAAGCCCCTGAAGGCGTCGGCTGGCACGGTGTTCGTTGCTACCGCACGTCCATGTACGCGTACGTTCGGAAAGTCATAGACCCCGTTGCCGGTGAACATGCAGCGTTGCAGCACCACCCGTGATGAGCTCTCGTAGGCCCCGGCATCTATGACTGCGTCGATATCTAAACCAATGATGTTATTGTCCGAATCAAGCGCTGTGCGCAAACGAATGCGACTGGCGTGCCGCTTGCTGGTAACGGTCATGTCCTCCACCCGCTCAAAAATGAGCTGCACCGGGCGCCCGGTTTTGAGAGCGGCTACAGCTGCGGGTACGGCCAGCACATCCGGATAGTGTTCCTTACCTCCAAAGCCACCGCCGGTTGGGGTCTGGCGAATGCGGACATCGTCCTCTGAGTACCCAAGGGCTGCCGAGACGGAGTGGCGAATGTAGAAGGGGCACTGAGTAGTTGCATACACCGTGAGTTTTCCGTTCTCTACTGCAGCTACCACACCCTGCGGCTCAATGTAGACCTGCTCCTGCACCCCGGTGCGAATTTCGTCTTCAATCACACGCGTTGCACGCGCAAAAGCGTCGGTGGGGTTGCCCTTCTCAACGTGGTAGTTGGTGAAGAGGTTGTCATCACCATGAATGGGGCCGCCCTTGAGCGCGAGCGACTCCTCTATGGTAGTGGCCGCCTCCAGGTCTTCATACTCAACCTTGATCTCTTCCAGGAGGCGTATGACTTCCTGCCGGTCCGGCCCAACCACCAGTGCTATGGTCTCACCGTAGAAGCGTACATCGCCCTCAGCAAAGGCGCGCCAGTCGGCCTCAATCATCTCTACACAGTTCCGTCCACCAGCCGGAATGTCGGTGGCGTCTACATAGGAGTAGCCGTCCGGGAATTCCGGCAGATGAATTCTCTTAATGCGTGCACGAACACGCTCGGAGCGCAGTGTCTTGGCATATAAGAGATTAGGAAACTGATAATCACTTATGTATTTGAGCTGCCCGCCGGTCTTGCCGTGCGAGTCCATCCGCTTAACCGCGGTGCTAATGTTTTTTGACACAGGATTCCTCCCTATACTGCCAATATATCCCGGTTTTTGCGCTGGTGTGAAGAGAACTTTAAGCGATGTAGTTGTGTTGGGCGGGCTCGGTTGGCCTTGGCGGCCTGGGTTGGTCGAAACCCGGCTGACTTGAACCCGGCAAGTCCAGAAATTGAATTACAAAGGAGTATCAGGGTCACGTTAGATATTACTAGTTTTGTGGTATTATCTCACGCGAGTCTGAGCATGGAACAAAATTGAAACAGCGTCGGGTACCCACTGGCCGACCAACCTTTGCTCGGCACACTCAACGGCACACTCAAACGACCGCACTCAATTGACAAAACCCCGCCTCCCCGAGTAAAGTCTCATATTCCCGGGCCTATAGCTCAGTTGGTTAGAGCTGCGGACTCATAATCCGTAGGTCGCAGGTTCAAGTCCTGCTGGGCCCAACGAAAAAGGACTACTCCGCCAGGGGTAGTCCTTTTTCGTTGTGGTTGGGCCCCGGCAGGACTTGATCAGAGTGAGCGGCCCGAGCCAGCGAGGGCAAATCGCCACGGATGGCGATTTAGCGAACGAGGCGGGTCGGAGGGAGACCACACGAAGTGGTCGACCGCAGACCAAGTCCTGCTGGGCCCAAAAAGCCGCGTGATGCCTCCTGGCGTCGCGCGGCTTTTTTGTGCCCGGAGCCCCAGCAGAGGTTTAACCCTTAGACCCGTCTTCCTATGCAAAAAAACCAGTCCTTAACAAATTTTAGGTTACATTCACCGTTCGGTTGGCTTATAATTCTGCTAAATTGGCCCAAGGTTAATACACATGAACGATCAGAGGCAATTCCACGGCGTCGAGCACAGAGCGTTCGAGCGCAGCAGACTGAGCGGTTGGTTGCCGAGATACGTTTCATCCAAGAGCACGTCAGCAGTTACCGCTACGGCTGGCCGAAGGGTGGCTGTGCCTGTGCGTGATTCTGGATTTGGCCAACCGTGAAGTGGTTGGGTGGTCAATGTCGTCGTACCTGGGTACCGACACGCTGC
>REEM01000188.1 GCA_007695055.1 Spirochaetaceae bacterium
CTGATATTCCTATTCATTTTGCCGCACCATACGCAAAACCCTTTGGAAAATGCTTTTTCGCTCAAAACTTCATAATATAGGACCCTGTTTCCCTCGGGCTGTCAACAATAAACTTGGCTTCACTGTTGGACTCCAACGATAATGCCCGCTAAGGACTGCGAGGCAATAGAGATAGGGTTGGTTGGGAACGCTGCGCAGTAGGAGACTACCGTGCTCTTGGGGCTTCCATTCTCATTCCGGGGACGTCCGCGCGGGCTCCAGACTATTGAGAATGCGCATGAGTAAGGGCAGGTGTCGTTCGGCCAGCGGACTAATGGTGGATGCGTCGATATGCAGCATTGTTCCGCGCATCATGTCGGTGACAACCAACACAAGTAGTTGCTCGTAGTTATGGGGGTGGCCAGCGCGAGTCCTTCTATACCGCAGAATCCAAGCGGGCATAGAGTTCTGGCTTGCACGTCCACTTCCGATAATTTCTATCCCAGGGGAGTCTTGCATGGCAGCGAGAACGCCTTCAATAAGCTCCTCAAACTGTTCCGGATTTGAAGGCACCAGCAGCTCGCGTGAGAACACTACGCTACTGCGATATCCGTACTCCGCTGGTGCAAAGAATGCCGCATCTGCGTAAGCAGCAAGAGTGCCAGTCTCGCTGCTTGCGACCTCCCAAAGACTGGGAACATGGAGCGCCACCCCAAGCTCGGCAAGAAGATATCTTTGAACTTCCTCTTCGAAACCGTTATCAGTATTCATTGCCTAATGTATACCACCTGCATCTCTCACATTACGAATTTCAGTCTCAAAAATCCAGCCCAATCAGCCATTGCGCCAGTTCGGCCTCCCGCGCTTTCTCGTCCGCACTGCTGCCTCCACGATCATTGCCATTCTCGCTGAGGGGCCAGGCGCCAAGGCGCTTCTCGGCGACAATACGTCCGTCCATCATGAAGAGTACTCGTTCGGTGCGGGAGGCAACCTTGATGTCGTGGGTAACCAGCATCACCGTGGTACCCTCGCGGTGTACCCCGCCGAGCAGGTCCATGATCTCGCTGGACGCCTTGGAGTTGAGTGCTCCGGTTGGTTCGTCGCCAAAGATGATGTCCGGTTTGTTGATCAGCGCACGGCAGATACCGACCCGCTGTAGCTGTCCGCCCGAGGCCTGGGTAATGTCGTTTCCGGCAATCTCGGTGATTCCCGTCTGTTCCATCAGCTCAGCTGCTCTCCCTTCGACCTCACGGCGGGTTCTATTCCCGCACAAATATCCGGAAAGCACGATGTTGTCAAAGATGGAGAGATGCTTCAGTAAATGTATCTGCTGAAAGATAAAGCCCATGTTGGTCAGCCGGATCCGAGCGAGCGCGGGTTCGGGGAGCCTTGACAACTCCACGCCGTTGAAGAGCACTCGGCCCGAGGTCATTCGGTCCATGCCGCAGATATTGTAGAGCAGAGTCGACTTGCCGGAGCCGGACGCCCCCATTACAGCGACAAACTCTCCCCGCTGTATGCTCAGATCCACCGACTTCAACACCGGCAGTTCGTTGTTCTTTCCCAGGACATAGTTCTTTGATAGCTGCTTCGCTTCAAGTACCGTGTTCGTGGTTTGTATCATTGTCGTTGTGTTCATCGTGTTCATCGTTGTCCTCCGTGGTTTCATGTTCATGTCATTCCACTATGGTAGTGGCGATACTGGTATTTCGGATGCGTGAGACGCTGTGCAGTGTGGTCAAAGCGACGGCGCTTGCGAGCATGAGTGGGAGTAGCAGGTACGCATGCAGCGGCTGAACTACAAAGCGAATCTGCGCTGCGCCCATGAAGGACCACAGCAGACCAACTGCGCGCTCGCCCACGGTGTTTGACAGTACGGTACCCGCAACGACACCGGTCGCCAGAAGCACCAGGGCGGTGCTCTGGTACTGCAGCCGGATGTCGCTCAATGAAAAACCAAGGCTCTTCATGATTGCGATGCGTCCGGTGTCCTTGATTATCAGCATCTTCAGAAAGAGTGCGGTGATCAGAATTGCTACCATGAGCCCAATCCCTATCGCCCCAAGCGCTACGCGGCCCAGTTGAGAAATTGTCTGTCCCAGGGTCTCCTCAATGTAGCCCTCAAGGTCGGTGATCCGGGCCGGGTGGAAGAGCCGCGAGTACTCCGCAGTCTTGTGGGCAACATTAACCCCCGGTTGTACATCCACAATGAGCGAGTACCAAAGTACCGTTTCCTCGTCAACGGGAAGGGGAGCCTTTGCCGTCCGTCCGCCGTTGGTCACGTCTTGATAGATTCCGCTCACCGTCATCTTCCGTGGCTCGCCATTGACCAGCACTACCAATGAGTCACCCAGGCCCCGGTTCAGGTCTCTGGCCCTGAGCACCGAGAGCGCAATCTCATTCTCGTCTCGTGGTGCTCCACCACTGAAGAACTCCAAGGGAAAGCGCGTGAACTCGCCGGTCTCGACTGCCATACTCTCCTGCGTACCGTTCTCATGAATCATCGTGAAGCGCGCCGTGACCTGCGGTGAGAAGCGGGCGACTTCCGGGTCTGCGGCCACGGTGGAGAGCATCTCCTCAAACCGCGTGCCCACGAGATCGGTCTGCCGGAGGTCAATGCGCATGTCGCTGCGGCTAATACCCATATAGGCTATGAGCGATGGATCCTTCATGGTGGAATGGAAGTGAAAGGGAACAAGAATGATTGCCGCGCAAACCGCAAAGATTCCCACTATCAGCGCATAGAGCCGCGGCCGTTGTGTTACATCGCGCATACCCAGCACGACGTTCACTCCGACGCGCCTGCCAATGCGCAGGGGCAGTACCCCAAAGCGTCGCAGCCGCCCTTCGACTGCGCCACTGCGAAGTGCCGCCACAGCGCTGATGCGGTGAACCGGCCGCAGGATCAGTACTGCTGACCCGACGACCATGGCGCTCACGAGTGCCGCCGCAGCGGGCGGAATGAGTTGCAGCATGAGCGGAGGTTGAGCGGCTCCTAAGAACGCGCTGATGCTCCCTGTAAGTGCGGGCATCGTCACCAGTGAGAGCAGAAAGCCACCCAGCGAGGCGACCCCGCCAAGGGCAATGTACTTGATGAGATAGAAACGTCGAATGTCCCTTCGACCCATGCCTATAGCCTTCATTACGCCAATCTCGCGGTAGTCTTCCTCAATTGTCGAGACAATAGTGAAGCGCAGACAGAGCACGGCTATGAGCATGAGCAAGAGGCTGAGCACCACGACCACCGCGGCCACCATGCCGTCGGTCAGGGCGTTGAACACTCGAAAGATGCGGTGGTCAACCGACGGGCCGCGGTCTGGGAGTCCCGCATCAGTGTATGCCGCCGCTAGCTCGGCGGTGCGGCTGGTGTCACTAAGACGGAACTCAATCAGGTACTCGGTGTCGAGATGGTGAGTTCGCAGTTTTGTGTAGTCGAGCGGGTGTACCAGAAAGCGCTTGGAGTGAATGATGGACGGATTCATCATTGCATCGCGGACAAAGCCCGCAATGTGAAACTCATGCAAAGACGCGCCAGTATCGACCTTAACTCTATCTCCTACTGAAAGACCGCGTGCCTCACGGTAGTAGAGTGGCACCCCAATCTCTCCCGGAGCCGGGCGCATGGGCCGGTTGTCGTGGTCAAGGAGAAAGTCAAAGTGCTCGTTCTGAACCACAAAGCTGATATCCATAACCCCGTTGTCCTCGCTCGAGGGCCAGTCGCCCAGAGTCAGGTGGGATCCGTCGACGCTGATCATCTCCACAATCTGATACTGATCTACAAGGGCGTTGCCTGCCGCCCAGGTGACCACACGCTCCATGTCGATATCGCCAGCATGCATCTGCACCAGGTGTGGAACCATGGAACGCTCAAACATGGCGTCTATTGAGGTTTTGAGTTGAACAATGAGGCCCGCGCCGCTTGCAAGCATAAATGCCGACATCGCCACCAGTGCAAAGATCACCAGATTGATGACCCGGTTGCGTACCACATCACGCCTCAGGATCCGAAAGAGTATACCCATCATTGTTGTAACGCCTCCCGCGTATGCGGAATCTGTCCGCGTGAAACTGTCGTGTTAGCGGTCATTTCGCGACCCTCCCAGCGGGTAGAGCGCACTCACAGAGATAAACCAGCCGTCGCCAGCGGACTCGCTCGTGCGTTCACGGTACCGCACTCGTGAATCAAAGGCATAACCCCCGGTGAGCTTTAGCAGCGTCAGGTCGACCGTGCCAAACAACGCGTAGTAGTGAAGTTCCAGTGACTCATCCTCGGCCTTGAGCGCAAACTCATACGCGTCACTCTTGATTCCTACTGCGACGCCCGCTAGATCTCCCATGGGGTGGTCTGAATCGAAAAACCGGTAGACCAGTGCGCCTTCAAAGAAGAGGTCGCGTTCGTCCCGCAGCTTGTCAAGCCGAGCATCCAGGGTAGCGCGAAGACGGCTCTGCGGCGCCAGGGTAAGTCCCAGATTGGGTCCGGTAATGAAGTCCAGATTCGCGTTCAGCAACCGTGACTCCCACGAAGCGCGGATCAGCGGTACTGGTAGAAGAGGCCAGGGTTTCCCGCCCGGCGTCTCAATGCCAAAGTCGCTCACCGCAAGTCCGCCACCGAGCACCAGCGAGAAGCCCGGCCGCTGCATGACCTCGTAGCCGTAGACACCTGCGGCCTGGAAGGTCTGCAGACCCCCGACCACCGGCCGATCCGACTCACTCTTGAAGAAGCCCAGGTATCGGTGGCGAGCGTTCCGCCCGTCGGCCATGAACTCAATGGAGTGGTAGGTGTCGGGGTAGTCGAAGCCCAGATCCTGGGCAAAGAAGTGCTGGCTGTACAAGCCAACCAGAAATAGATTCTCGCTAACTGCAATCACTCCGGCGCCAGGGGAGTGTACTGTCTGCGACTCAAGGGAAAGCAGTTGGTATTGCGCAAGCGGAATAACTTGAAGTCCGGGGCTTGTCGCTGGGCTGGGCGTTGGGCTCGCGACTGGGTTGGGGTCGGCCGCCAGCGTGAGGCCAGTACCAAACATGAGCCACGCAGCGAGCATCGCGACTGGCAAACGTGGTGTCGTTCGAATCATGGGTTTCCTCCAGGGATCCTGTTGTGATGGTCTCAGCGTAAGACCAAAACTGTGGAGGTCATATCGAACAAAGGTCCTGTTTTGCCTGAAACAGCCTACGATCTTCGTCGTAGTGGAACGGAATTCGTCGTAGTGGAATAGAATTGGAGCCAAAAGGGGGGGCGGATATGGTCCTGGCCGTCCAGGATCAGCCCCGAAGGCGGTTGAGCAGCTCAACGCGGCTGCCCGCGCCAACCTTCTGGTACAGGTTGTAAATATGGGTGCGCACGGTCGCGGGCGAAATGCCTAGTTCGGCCGCTATCTGCTTGTTCGCCATCCCGCGTGCAATCAGCACCGCGATCTCGGCCTCGCGTGCCGAGAGGTTGAGCATGCGCTGCTGCTCGGCCGGTACCGAGTCCATTATTGGGGTCCCCAATTTGTCCGGTTTGAACAGCTGTATCGCCGCGCTCATTGACACAAGGTTGAGTGAGAGGTACAGCAGATGGTCCAGCGAGAGGGTCGGCAGCCAGGGCAGGCGGGCGCTCTCCACCGCAAACTCAATGAGCCCAGCGGGCGCAAAAACCAGCGCCCACAGTCCGTAGGCGCGAATCAATGAGCGCACTGCCTCCGGTTCAACTGGGTTTATGGGGCCGCGGGCTGTAAGTCCAAACTTGATGAGCGCAAGCGCTACGACAAGATGACCCGCGAGGGCCCATACCTGCGCGGCACCAAAGCGTTCGTCTGCGACCTGGGCCGTGCCGCCAGCCGCGTCGTGCCCAAACACAATGATCAATGCGGCGTTGGTGAGCGTCCAGAGGATAACGAGGGATGCAAGGACCTCCATCATTGTTGGCCGGAAGCGCCGCCGTTTCCGCGGTGGCACCATTCGGTGCACCAGCACTCCACCGGTTACCCACACCGCGGAGTTCAGCAGTGCGAGCACAACGCGTAGCACAACCACCGTGGTGCGGGAAATACCTGCAGGCAGGCTGGCCAGATAAAAATAGACCACAATGAGACCCAGCCCGAGCAGAAAAAGCGACTGAAAGATCAGAAGTGGACCCAGGAGCCTACTGTGTAGGCGTAGCCTCAGGAGTGTCAGCGCCGTGACTCCCATGAATCCGGTTGCAAAGAAGAGGACGTAAAACACAATCAGGACATGCTGCATTGTCGCGACTCCTGCAATCTATCTTGACGGCTTTGGCTATGCTCAAACCGCAGTGGACGCCCTCGTTCTCATGTGCCAGGACAAAAAGCACATACCAATGACGGCAAAGACACCGGTGAGAATTACAAAGAACCAGATATCAGTCACAAGAAAGCTGTATATGATATTGAAGCAAAAATGGATCCAGATTGCGTTGAACAGGTTGTTACTTCTATCCAAGACCACATTCATAATGATAACGAGTGAGGTCATGACCACAACATTGGAAATAATGTACGGTATGATCGTCGCTCCGGAAAAGTCGGAGTCGACAAGCCAGAGGACTGCGTGCCAGAAAGCCCAGACAAGGCCCAAAATGAGGGAGCCCTTTATAAACCCATATTTGTTGTTCAACTCGATACGCAGATATCCCCTCCATCCGGATTCCTCTCCCGTAGGCCCGGACAGAAATGACATGATCAGTGTTAAAGGCAATGCGTAGGATCCCAAGCTAAAGAAGGTAGTGAAGGCTTGTTGAGTAGATAGGGACAAGATCCACACCGCCACGAGTACTCCGCCAATGACGGCTGCTGAACTTATAAGCAGAAGATCTATACGAAGCTTTGCAGCAAATGCATGTCGGTAGAACTCCTTTACCGTCATACTAGGTCTTAGTTTCTTAAACATGATCAGGAGTGCAAAGGTTGGAGACCATGCACAGAGGTTTGCTATCCAGCGCATGGTCAGGGGCGAAACCTGGAAGACCATTGATGCGGTTCCGCCTAGTCCCAGAACCATGACCCAGAATAGCAGATAGCTGAAAATAACATACTTCCACATCATGTCCAGATTCTGGATCTTCCGTACTAGAGTGACCAAAATGCCCTCCCGTTCACAACGCAACTAAAATGGCGACGCACCGCTTTGAGAACGGATTGCAGCATGAGTGTAGATTCGACCTATTGGGCTGTCAAGACAAGAGTTTTTGGAATGAAGTTCGCACCCGCCTATGTTTAGATTAGAGTGATCGAGCACAAGGAGGAGTGAGCATGGAACAAGGTACGGCACCATGAGTACCCCGACATTCGGTCGGTTGGCGATCTGCCCTATGAGATCGGAAAGACTGCATCTCGCGAGTGGAGGCTGAGGCTGTGCTCCCGGACGACATAGATAGGCACGAGTGAGAAAGCACACTAGCTTGTCGAACATTTCGCGAACGGTTTCGTTCAGACCAGGTATCGAGTCGTTTCGGCCCTCCCCTAGTTCGTTTCTGCCCCCGGTACCAGCAGCTCAGGAGGTTCTCCGCCTGCAGGCACAAAGATAAGCGCCTCACCGTTTATGCAGTAGCGTTGACCAGTTGGCCCTGGTCCGTCGTTAAAGACGTGTCCCAAGTGGGCACCGGACAACGAGTCTACTACCTCTATATGACGGGAGAAGAAGGATGCCTCATAGAAATAGGCAATTGCATCGGGAGTGATTGGTTTGGTGAAGCTGGGCCAGCCTGTACGAGAGTCATACTTGTCCTCGGAACTGAAGAGGGGTTGTCCCGTAGCTCGGGAATAGTAGATTCCCGGCTCGTAGATGCTGTCCAGTTCGCTGGTGAAAGCACGCTCTGTTCCGGACTGCCGGATAATGCGGTACTGTTCGGGACTCAGTCTCCGGCGCCACTCCTCTTCTGACAACTGCACTGGAAAGTCCATTCCCCGCCACCGCTCTTCATGAATCACTCGCCGGTCTACACTGTATTGAGTGGCAATTCTCACCAGGGGACGCCCATCAACCTGGACGTTTCTGAGGTGGCGCCGCGCTAGTTCGGCCGATTGTTGCCAACTTGACACCTCAACACCAGCAGCGTTGCGCGTTGAACTCATAGCCATGCGCTCGGACGCGGCGCCAGAACCTTGCCCGGAATGATCAGCAGACTGAGCCATAATGGTCGCAATCCCCAAGCCCATGAGCAGTACTGAAACGGCTACGAGCAGAAAAAGGGCAACCGGCCTTCCGATATGTGCCTTTGTTCGTTTGTTACCTGTCATAAAGGACTCCTTTTTCGGTGCACTCTCACGCATGTGACGAAAATACTCATGTTTAAGGCTCCGTGGCACAATTAATCCAAGAAACCGCTCGCATCCCTGCATGTGGTGGCAATCTGTCCAGCTCTTCTACTCGACAATTGTGCGAAGCGCACGCCAATCAAGGTTACGCCACACGTCAGCCTGCATGGTGAGACCGGGCTCGCGGGGAACCCCCCGACGTTCCATGAAATCCCACGGGTCGCCGCCTTTGAGCGTGTGGTAGAACGCCACTGTCAGAATGAGCGGCTGCGAGTCGGCGCTACGGCGCTCAAAGAATGTGTGGTCGAGTGCGATGATAGCGCGGGACCCGGGGGATCCGGGCTCCACGAGACCAGAGGGCCGCTCGGGTGAGAAC
>REEM01000192.1 GCA_007695055.1 Spirochaetaceae bacterium
GTCATCCGGGTGGAGGTTGGGAAAGTCCGTATGGGTTACCAGGCGTACCGACGGTGCAATAGTGTCATAGTGCGGTGGCAAGGCAATTCCGGAGAGCTCAAATGCGTCTCGGATCTGGGCGCTCAGTGGCCCGCTACGAATAGGAATGTAGGTGTGACTCGGGTCAATCCGTTGTTTGAGCGCAGCGTAACAGACCGCGGCACAGGTGCAGTCCATGTCCGGGTTCTTGTGTCCAGCAACGTAAATGGTTTTCATGTATTCACTCCGAGCTCAGGTAGTGCGTGACTCAGTTGACGCAGGTTAATCTGAGTCCACGAAACACGATTCTATCATGCTTTGCCGTTCTCGCAAGTGTGCGCGACGCTCGAAGAGGTGAAATTGTGAGATGAAGAGGTCTCGGCGGGTAGACCGCCGAGACAATTACTGCCTTGGCCGGGGGCTATGACCCAGGGCTAGTGCCTACTCGACCTTGAGGACGTCGGAAATGGCTTGTTTCATGGCCTCTTTGGGCAGGGCTCCCGCAGCCATTTGAGGCTTATCCTCAAGCGGGATAAATAGGAGAGAGGGAATGCTCTGAATACCAAAAGCCTGGGCCAGCTCCTGCTGCTTGTCGGTATCAACTTTATAGATGTTGATCTTTCCGTCGTATTCCTCGGCAAGCTCCTCAAGAATTGGAGCGACCATCTTGCACGGCCCGCACCAGTCGGCGTAGAAATCTACAAGCGCAGGAAGCTCTCCCTCGAACTTCCACTCGGTGTTGGCATCAAAGTTAAAGACCTTTTCCTTAAACGCTTCAGTAGTGAGTACTTCTATCATAATGATTACCTTCCTTGCATATAATTTATTTCATATATAGTGTAACGCATGTGGGGGCCGAAGTAAAGCGCCTGAAGAGAAAAGTACAAAAAAAGGACGCTCGGCGTCGGCCAAGCGTCCCAAAGGTTTCCGTTCTTACGGGGTAGTAATTCTAGAGAACCAGAATAACCACGGTGGTAAGAATGAAGATTGCAAAGGCTGGAGAGTCAATGTGTGTATCACCCCAGTTGTGGAACAGGCGTGCATGGAGCTCGCCAAGAAGTGCGCCAAGGATACCAAAGACTGCACCGACAATAACTGCAACCATTATTACCTGGCCTGCGCTGATCATAGCAAGAGCAGCAAGGGCAGCAGGAAGAGCAATGTGGTGAGTTACCGGGACTGGGCCTTTCATTTCAAGGAACAGCAACGAGGTAGCTGCAATACCAAAGCCAATAACCGCACTTCCGGTTACAATTGAGGCAAACGCGGAAAGTGCACCAACGCTTGCACCAATAATCAGCAGCATGTCAATTCGGCTCATGAACGGCAGCCATGCAATGGAACGGTCCTCAGGCAGACCGAGTCGGCTGGAAGCAACGCTTGGGTCATGCTTGCCGAGGAGACCGGTTTTGCCCGGTGAGAACACGAGGCGTACAATAAGGGCGCTCACCCATACACCAACTGCGATCGTGTCGGTTGGTGTACCTGCAGCATTAAGTCCTGCATGAATTCCCCAACCAATAACACCGAACACACCACCAACAATGAGTACCATTGCGAAGCCCTTCTGGGCTCCATAGGTCATGAGCGTAGTTACGATGTCCTTACCCGCGCCAAGCATACCTTTCTTTGCAGCATAAGCAGCGGCTGCAACACCACCACCGAAGGCAACGCTTGGTGCGAAAAAGGGCCCGAATGCTATCATACCGGTAATGGCACCTTCACCGGTGGCAACAAAGGCTGCCTCACCGACAATAACCATGATACCGGTAAAGATAAACGCCGGTAGTGCACCAATGGCCGCGCCAAAAACGCCACCACCAAATGCAACAAGAAACATTACCGGATCCATTAAACTCAAATCCATTTGCTAGCTCCTTGAACGTGAAAGATTTGTGATAGTACCGAACGAGTACTTTTGATCGACACCGTAGCTTAAACCCGTTTTGTAACAATCGTCAATCAAAAACTTGCGTTTGTTACCGCAACGGGCCCAGCACCGGATAGTGCTTCAGACGGCCCTAATTGGAGAACAAAAATGCAAAAACTCGACGATATCCGTCACCAATTCCGCGCGGTGCCAGCAAAAGAATACCAAATAGCTCGTGAAAAGTAATAATCTAGGGCGCCTGCTACCACTAGTATGGTGCATCCGACACGAGTAGATCGTTAGAGTAGTATCGAATGTGGCAGAGAGAGGGGTGGCTCGGCGTTTGGCTGAACTTTTTCTTGACGGCTGTTCCAACCGGGTGTAGCATCTGTAAATCGGGGTAAGCACTGCAAACGTTCTGTTTCCGGTAACAATTGCTCCGTGTGTTCAGAATGTTGGGATTTTGGCTTCTACGATCATGTCAAAGAGAGTCAAACTCGAACACGGCACTATTCCGGAATGTTATTCTGGAAACATTTATTTTCTTGGAGGTTGGGAATAATGGCAAAGAATTACGTAATGGCGTTTGACGCCGGAACGACAAGTAACCGGGCCATCCTTTTTGATCACAGGGGTGAGATCAAGGCTACTGCTCAACAAGAGTTCGCACAGATCTACCCGAAGCCGGGTTGGGTTGAGCACAATCCAATGGACATCTGGGGTAGCCAGTCAGGTGTTGCACGTGAAGTGCTTGAGAAAGCCGGTGTGAAGCCAGATGAAGTGGCTGCCATTGGTATCACGAACCAGCGCGAAACCACCATTGTGTGGGAGAAGAGCACTGGCAAGCCTATCATGAACGGAATTGTTTGGCAGGATCGCCGAACCGCTGGTATCTGTGATCAAATGAAGGACAAAGGCCTGACCGACTACGTTCGTGAGAACACCGGTCTGGTTATTGATGCATACTTCTCCGGAACCAAGGTGAAGTGGATGCTCGATAACGTAGAGGGTGCACGGGCAAAGGCCGACAAGGGCGAGCTTCTCTTTGGAACCGTCGACACCTGGTTGATCTGGAAACTTACCGGTGGTGCCGTCCACGTAACCGACTACTCCAACGCCTCCCGAACTCTGATGTTCAACATCAAGACCCTGGACTGGGACGACAAGCTGCTTGGCGAACTTGGTGTTCCGCGCTCAATGCTTCCGAAGGTACGTCCTTCCAGTGAAGTATACGGCGAGACCGACGCAAGCACCTTTGGCGGAGCAAAGATTCCTGTTGCTGGTGCAATTGGTGACCAACAGGGTGCTCTCTTTGGTCAAGCATGTTTTGAGAACGGTATGGCCAAGAATACCTATGGAACCGGCTCCTTTGTTCTTATGAACACCGGAACCGAGCGCGTTCCATCAAAAACTGGCCTCCTCACAACCATTGCTTGGGGTCTGAATAACAAGGTTGAGTACGCTCTTGAAGGTGCAATCTTTGTTACCGGTGCTGCCGTGCAGTGGCTGCGTGACGAGCTCAAGATTGTCGCCGACGCTGCCGACACCAACTACTTTGCACAGAAGGTAGAGGACACCAATGGTGTTTACATGGTTCCGGCCTTTGTTGGTCTTGGTGCTCCCTACTGGGATCAGTACGCTCGAGCCGCTATTGTCGGTCTGACCCGTGGTGCAAACCGCGACCACATCGTCCGTGCGACGCTAGAGTCAATTGCATACCAGACTCGTGACGTTATTGACTGCATGGAGAAAGACTCCGGCATCAAGAACAAGGAAATTAAGGTTGACGGTGGTGCATGTAAGAACGACTTCCTCATGCAGTTCCAGGCCGATGTTCTTGGGGTTCCTGTTCGTCGCCCACGCATTATTGAGACCACGGCACGCGGTTCTGCATTCCTTGCAGGTCTTGCGGTTGGTTTCTGGAAAGACCAGAAAGAACTCGTGAATGCTTTTGAACTTGAGAAAGAGTTCAAGCCCGAAATGGACGCCGGCAAGCGTGACAAGCTGTATAAGGGTTGGCAGAAGGCTGTCACCAAGGCTATGGCATGGGAAGACAAGGAGTAAGATCCTTGACGTCGGCGTGTTTCACATGCGCTGGCCCACCATGACCGCCCGGGCTTGACCCGGGAAACAACGCTTCATAGAATGACAAAGGCGACGTTGGTAGCTTACCGGCGTCGCCTTTTTTCGGGTGCGCCCGGCAGGGGCCTACCTCCAAAGTGCAGATAGTCAGTTGCGGAGCCTCATAGTAAATGATTTTTAGAGATTCAGACGCCAAAGCTGGAGCGTTCGGTAAGCTGGGAAAGTTCACCAAGATTCGAAAGCTACGCAAGGTACGTAAGTTACGCAAGCCGCGAAAGCCAAGAAAACCTCAGCCCAAAGGCACCGTCGTTGTGATGTACGGAAGGAGCCTGATGTCGCTGGTAATTGCCCATTCCCTGGGGAAACGCGGCTATGAGGTTATTGGGTGTGACGATGTCGACCTCACCGTCTTGAGTTTCTCACGTTATGTCAAAAAGAACTTTGTCCACGCGCCACTCGACGGTGATCGTGAGGTCTTTCTCTCTGACCTGGAAGCAAAACTCAAGCGGCGCAAGCCAAGCGACGGGCGTCCCTATATTCTCATGCCGGTGTTTCGGGAGACCGAGATCATTGCTCAATACCGTGAACGTTTTGAGCAGTTCATGCAGGTTGCTGCACCCGACTTCCATGCCATTAGCAAGGTGCACCCGAAGGATCAACTCGTCCCGACCGCTGAGTCGCTTGGTGTGAGGATTCCACGTACTCGTGTGGTGCCCGGTCAGGGGCAGCCTGGAGAGCAGCCCCTAAATATTGAGGAGTTGACCCGGGGCATGGAGTTCCCGTTGCTCATTAAGCCAGCAGATGAGGTTGGGGGGCGCGGTATTGAGAAGGTCATGAACGCTACCCATTTGTCGAGGTCGCTTGAGTACGCCCGCAAGTATTTCCCCGGAGAACTTTTGCTCCAGGAGTTTGTTCCGGGTGAAGACTACTGTCTGGCAGTGCTTTTCAGCAAGGGCGAGCTCCGCGCATCTATGGCCTACAAGAACATACATCGATTCCCTTACGAGTCCGGTGCCGGAAGCCTGCGGGAGACGGTAGATGAGACTGCATTTATTCCGTCCACCAAGCGACTATTGGGTCCACTGGGCTGGAATGGCGTAGCAGAACTAGATTTCCGTTGGAACGGCAGGGCCGACTCGGAACCCTATCTGATTGAGGTGAATCCACGCTTTTGGGCCGGGCTTTTTCAGTCGGTGGAGTCGGGTGTAGACTTCCCGTTGTTGCTGCTTAGCTTGACCCTGAGCGGTGATGTTGAACCGCAGGGGCGAATAGGTTTAGGGAAACGGACAAAGATCCCGGGCCTCTGGCTGTTGAGCGCTGTGCAGGATGTTGCGGCCTCGGACGAGGGCTTCTCTCAATTAAGTGATGTCTGGGATGATGCGCAATCTAGAATTCAGAACCGCGAGCTCAAAGAGGCGTTTTCGGTACTCAGTGGATCGGTTGAGTCTGGCATTGGCCTTAGGGCACTTATTTCGCGGTTGCGATTGATAGTTCGCGAAGGGCGGGCGGCAAAGAATGATGTGTTTTATCGAGATGACCCCTTTATTGTCTTGGGTATCATGTTCATTCTGGGCTCTCTTATACGCCATCGCAGTCTGCCTCCAGAGATTCGGTCGCGATAGAACAGCGCAAGGTGGCGAGGCTTATGTTTGGTTCAAAGCGAACTCGACTGTGTCCGGGGTATCGCTCCGTTATTGGAATTACCTCTCGTACAGGATTCCTTGACCCAGGGTATCTACCCCTGGCATTGGCCGTTCGCATTTCCGGGGGCCGTCCACGGCGCCTGAGAGCTGGTGCCGCAGAGGTTCCGGTATTCCACGGCTTGATCATTGGGGGTGGCAGCGACATTTTTCCAGGTTTGTTTCGCCGTGGCGCTCGGCGGAACTATCGCTACGACCACTACCGTGACGCCATGGAGGTCGCGTTGCTCCGGCATGCAGAGAGTGAGAGAATTCCAGTGCTTGGTATTTGCCGTGGCGCACAACTCTTGAATGTGGTGCACGGTGGCAGTTTGCACATATCAATAGAGAAGGCCTTCTCCGGCGTCCGCTATCCTCGCGGGCGCTTTCGGCGGGCACTGCTCCGGCGTCTTGTGCGCATTCATCCGGAGTCACGGCTCGGACGGATTATTGCAAGACCCCGCGGATTCGTAAACTCGCTGCACCGACAGGCAATTGACGAGGTTGGTGCTGGACTTCGGGTCACAGCACGGGAGCTCAACGGAGTGATTCAGGCCGTGGAGCATCAGGATCACGACTTTCGCATTGGCGTTCAGTTCCATCCGGAACTCATGCTGTATCGAAAGGGGTTTCGACGACTCTTTCTCAGCTTGGTACAGGCCGCAGACACACGCCGGTGCGGCCTGGTATAGTGCGGCAGGGAGGCTCCATGGAACTGCAACTCTCAACCCCGGCTCTGCTCTTTCCGGCAATATCGCTGTTGTTTCTGAGCTACACCAATCGCTTCATTTCCTATGCATCTTTGGTTCGTGGCCTCCATGAGGGGTGGCAGCACCAAAAAAGCCCGGCGATACAGGCACAGATTGGGAATCTACGCCGCCGACTCCTGCTCATTCGGCACATGCAGATTGCAGGCGCTGCTTCCTTGCTTGTGTGTGTGGGATCCATGATGGCGTTATTTCTTGGCGCGGTGCTGGTGGGCGAGGTACTCTTTGGCGCGAGCCTCATCCTTATGCTGCTATCCTTGGCTCTGCTTATCCGCGAACTGCAGATCTCGCTCGATGCAATTGATGTGCAGCTCAAAGACATGCAGGAGTGAGTTCCTGGGGTCCCTTCTCACAACACGCGGCCCCTGAATTAAGGCTCCTTGTCGATCATGGTGTGGAACAGCGTAATCATTGTGCTGCCAACCTTGACTCCTATTGCAATGGTAACTACGGGTATGAACCCGGCACTAATGATA
Organism: Spirochaetaceae bacterium; assembly: GCA_007695055.1. Lineage (GTDB taxonomy): Bacteria > Spirochaetota > Spirochaetia > DSM-27196 > SLAA01 > SLAA01. The sequence goes on from REEM01000192.1 coordinate 6,893, forward strand.
TTCCCAAGCTCTCCCATGGCGAAGCCGGTTGCGCGGTTGGTCAGAAAGCTCCGCCCGCTGCCAACGGCTATCAAACCAATAGCAATGAACAACAATATCGCCCCGCTCTCAAGCCACTTTGAGGTTGTGTGGGGGATTAACTGGGAGCCAGCCTTGGCCCCAAAGGCCAGTGTGTAAAGGATAATACTTGCGCCTAGAATAGCTCCTCCGGGGAATCCGCCGCCAGGAGAAAGGTGCCCATGCAAAACCACAAACACTCCATATACCTGGATGAAAGGAATGATAATTCGGCTGATTACGCGTACAATCTGATCATCCATACTGTTCTTTGCTTCCCCATTTCGTGACCTGCACTACACCCTTCACTTTTCTATCCTTGATGTACGACTTATGACCGCAACGAACATTATGGTGGTTACGCCAGCACCAATTGCAGCCTCGGTCATTGCGACATCCGGTGACTGAAGCATGAGCCACAACACTGCCATGATTAGGCTGTAGGATGCAAAAATTACCACTGCGCTCACCAGGTCCTTTGTTCTACCTGCAGCCAGAGCACAGAGAATGAGGAATCCAACCAAGATGAGGCTGAGAATCTGCATGCACGGAGCTCCTTATTCCTCCAGTTCCGTAATAGGTGGCCGCGGGGCCCCCTCGGCCTCCGCATTATGGTATGAGGCTTTTGCAATGATGTGCGCCGCGGTAGGGTTCGTCAGCCAAATGAAGATCACAATGAGGAACAGTTTGACACTAACCAAGGTCGGGCCAAAGTAGATAATGAGCGCCAGCACGATGAGTCCTTCTCCCAGAGTGTCACACTTGGTGGTAGCGTGCATGCGGCTGAAAGCATCGGGCAGGCGCAGAAGGCCCACTGTGCCAACTCCAAAAAAGAACATCCCGGTGGCAAGAAAGAAGATGATAAGAATGGTCGTGAGCATGCGTATTATCTCCTATCTCAAATCGCCATGGTCAATGTACTTGGCCACACATACAGTAGCAATGAAGCCCATCATTGCGTAAATGAGCGCGACATCGACAAACATGTGCTGGTCGGTTATGACCGCTAGTAGGACTATCATCATAGCGACCTTGGTGGTTATGACGTTGATTGAGATGACGCGGTCCGATGTTGTGGGGCCTACGTAAGCTCGGTACAGCGAGGCAAAGGTGAGAAGGGCAATTACACTTGCCGAGACGGCTGCTGCCAGATGAACTGCAGTCATGGTTCCAGGGCCTCATCCATTTTTTTGACCCAACGGGTCATTAAGCTGTCGCGCATGGCATCTGCTGCGGCCTTGGTCAGGGCATGCACGAGGATGTACTCGTCGGTAATTTCCACCGTGAGTGTTCCGGGAGTAAGGGTTATTGAGTTTCCCAGGAGCACGCGGTTCACCTCGTTCTTGATTCGAATGGGAACCCTAACCAACTGGGGTTGGATAGGCATTGTCGGGCTTAGCACAATGCGGGCGACATCGACATTTGACTTGATAATCTCTACAAGCAGCACCGGAAGGTAAGCGAAGAACATGAGGAGGTTCTTTAAGCGATAGAGTGGCATCTCTGCTTCCGTAAAAAGGAGACTTCTAGAAAAGACCGTCACTCCCATGGCCACAAAGACACCGATAGTGAAGGACTCACGCGTGCGGATGGGGGTAAGCAGC
>REEM01000198.1 GCA_007695055.1 Spirochaetaceae bacterium
CTCCGGCAATCTCCGGGCGCACACAGTTATTTGTGTCGCAAACTATTCTGGAACACACATCTTAAGGAGTCAAGCATTTTTGTCGGATGCTAGTCAGCTGTTTTTCTTAACATCGTAACCCGAGAATCCGTACGGAGACCCCGTTCCCGTTCCGAAACCTCAAGCCGCTCGTGCGCCAGCGACAATGTTGCACTGTCGACAATGCGAAACCCCCGGCTATGATAGAATGGCGCATTCCAAGGAACATCTCTGAAGGTACGAAGCGTGACCGCCGGATAGCCCTTTCCTTTCGCCCAGGAGCACACCTTTGCGAGCAGCGCCGACCCAAAGAAGGCCAGCCTGTTGCGCTGCAGCAAATGTCTCGACCGAATTGGGGTTTTCGTATATGTCGTCAGAAATGCCAAGGTCCCGGGGATAGGATTTAAACATATACCCGGCTAACCTCTCAATCTCAGGGAGAGCAGCCACATCCTCGAGCATTGCACTTCTGATGTAAAAGGTTTCTGAAATCATTTTAGTCCTATCCGACTTGTTGGGCTTCTGTATCTCTATGGCTTTCGGCACTCGTATACTACGATCTCGTCCGAGCCCAGAGAGGATCGTGCTTGAGAATTTCGTGGTAGACCGGGCAGTCCTCGGCGTGAGCCCCGGGAAGATACCCAATGCTCATGAGGAACTCACCGACAATCTCGCCACCGGTGAAACGGAACTGTTTCTTGAACAGCTTGACCCAGTCCTCCTTTGGCTGTGGGTGCTGAGACTCAAGCCATTTCTCAAAGGAGCCGTGACTGTCCTGCAGGGTGAGAATGGTTTTGGCGTTGGAAATTGCGGCATCCACCTTGAGGCGGTTGCGAACAATTCCGGCATCCGACAGCAGGCGCTCGCGGTCTGCCTCACCGTAGGCGGCAACTTTGGCAATGTCAAACCCGTCATAGGCCTGGCGGAATTCGGCCTCCTTCTTGAGCATGAGCTCCCAGCTTAAGCCCGCCTGGTTGATCTCCAGCACCAGACGGCAGAAGAGCTCGTTGTCATTGTGAAGGGGAAAGCCGTAGTGCCGGTCATGATACGCGGCATGAAGCTCCCTACGTTCCGGTGGTAGTGTCTTGATTGCGTCGCAGTAGGTCATGACTCAGAATTATAGACCCAACCGCCAGTCCCGTGGGTAATAATGTGCCCAATACGGAGTTCAGCAGCCTGCCCCTGGGCGGCCATTTCGCTGAGGGCCTCGGCCTCGGCGTCGTTGTGAGCAAAGGCGAAGTTGTACCTAAAGCCCGTCTCAGGCACCTAGATCAAGTTCCCGTACCGGTCTCACCTCAATGCTTTCGGGGAGGGAATGCAGTATTTTTTTCGTCACTATAGACTAAGCAAAGATGCTTCATGACTAAAACTGTAATATATTATTTGTGTTGGTCAAGTCGAATTGTCGATTTCTGAGTTTCCCAGTCGACAATTTCGTGTTCAGTCTAAGGAGGAAGCTATGTCAAAGATTGGTGCGTGTCTCTGGATGGACGGTCAGGAACCGGACATCCTGGGCTCGGTGATGTATGGTGAGTTTCGCTTGGCAGGGCAACCACTCGTTGCAATGGACAGCGCCTAGCAGCACGCGTTTTCCTTCAATGGGGCGGTCTCGTTCATCATTGATGTAGCCGATCAAGAGGAAATTGACCACTACTGGAGCGCTCTCTAGAAGCGCTGTTCCAGATGAAAAAGATTGATATTGCCGCCCTGCGAGGGGCTATGGCCTAAGGCTCCTGCGGGGCGGCTCGGCATCCTTAGAGAAACAGCCTCACCAAGCTCAGCATGAAGATCATGTACAGGAATGCGGCCATCATGGAGAACTTCTTGGCTTGGAGCTTAGCCTGTGACCGCGCCGCAGCCTCCTCTACTCCCTTCTTCTTGAGCAGGGAAAGAGCTATGGGGAACCAGCCAAAACCGACAACCAGCATGACCGCAATTACAGATATCGCACGAATTATTGAACTCTCAGGCATTGTACAACCTCCAGATGTAACGCGCTCAACGAAGAACTACTTCTTCGGAGCAGGCTTAAATTTCTTATTCAGATACGGGACAAATAGGTTCATGGTTAGCACCGCAAAGGTGGTGCCTTCTGTGAACTCGTAGGCACCCGGAGTCTGCCAACCGAACCAGCGCATGAGCATAATGATTAAACCAACACCGGCACCAAAGAACAACTGCCCCTTTGGGAAACGCGGTGAGCTCATGGGATCAGTTGCCATGAAGCAGGCGCCTACCACCAGACTACCGGCAAAGAAGTAGAACAAGGGGTTGTGTCCGACTGCAAGAGCCATTACCAGCACGACTGCGAACGCGGCTGCCGGGATTCTCCATCGCACGAACCTTCGGTAGACCAGAAATGAAAACCCAAGGAGCAGCGCGAGAGAAGATATCTCACCAATGGTTCCGGGAATCCGCCCCAGAAACATGTCCAGGATTGGTACCCCGGCCGCCTCTCCGGTTTCCCGCAGCATCTCGAGCGGAGTTGCCGCCGTAGTCAGGTCAAAAGGTTGACGCCACGGTAGAATTGAGTCCGGAAAAACAAACAGGTAAAAAAGCCGGCCATACATAGCTGGATTAAAAAGGTTCTTCCCAAAGCCGCCCAGAAGCTGCTTCCCAGCAACAATTCCAAATATGGCGGCGGCCGAGACCGCATACCAAGGAGTTGAAATGGACACCGCCATTCCAAGGAGCAGACCGGTAACAGCTGCACTGCCGTCCTTCACCGTAATCTTTTGCCGCGTAAGTTTTTGGAAGGCTGCCTCGGCGGCAACCGCTGCAATAACTCCAGCGAGTATCCGCACTAAAGCTGCCGGGCCAAAGGCGTAGATCGACCACAGTGCTGCAGGCGTAAGCGCCATCAGCATTCCGTACATCATCTTCATAGACTCATCCTCTTAGGTTTCTTTCGACCGGCGCAGAAAAGCGTCAACCGATATATTATTTTTTGGATTCACGAGTATGTTGCTCAGTATAATCTAAAAGCGTGCTGTTGTACAGAGTTGAAAAGGTACCAAGTGCTACCCTGATACACAGTGTAACGTTTTTCATTGACAGCTGAACGTTTGCGGGATAAGATTCGATTTCTTCATAAACACAAGGGGGAACAATGAACAGATTCAAGGTTATTGGTTTAATCGCACTCATGATGATGGTTGCATCAACTGCGATCTATGCAGGTGGCAGCTCAGAAGTCGCTGACGACGACTACAAGCTGGTACTTCGCCTCAGCCACGTTTTCAACCCGGCAGAGCAGCTCTCCAAGTCCATGGACCTGGTGGCAGAGCGCATCTACGAGCGCACCGACGGTGCAATTGAGATCCAAACCTTCCCACAGGCGCAACTTCCGGCCTACAAAGAAGGCGTTGAGCAGGTTGTTCGTGGTGCAAACTTCATCTCGGTAGAGGATCCGTCATTTATTGGTGACTACGTGCCGGACATGAAGGCACTCTATGCTCCCATGATGTACGAGAGCTTTGAGGAGTACACAACCCTTACTCAGACAGACCTTGTCCAGGACATGATAGCTCGAGCCGAGGAATCTGGGATTAAGATTCTGACCCTCGACTACATCTACGGTTTCCGCAACATTATCACCCGTGAACCAGTGCGGTCTCCTGCCGATCTTACTGGCAAGCAGATCCGCGTTCCTGGAACCGACCTGTACATCAACACCCTGAACAACATGGGTGCAATTGCCAACCCACTCCCCTGGGGAGAGACACTGTCTGCTGTACAGCAGGGTGTGGTAGACGGTCTTGAGGGCTCGGAGTTCACCAACATTGGTAACCGTGTATACGAAACTGGCGCGACCCATGTTGGCCTCAGCCGCCATATCTTGGGAACCTGCGGTGTATACATCAACATTGATGTCTGGAACGGCATTCCTGAGCAGTACCGAGTGATCATTGAGGAAGAGTTCCTTAAGGGTGCAGTGGAAGGAACTCAGATCCTGAGCGACAACCATGCAGCAGTCGTGGCTGAACTTGAGTCCCATGGTGTGCAGTTCCATGAAGTTGACGGTGCTGCCTTCCGTGCACGACTTGCCCCGATGTACGTCGAGACAGCTGGCATGACCCCTGGCATTTTTGAAGCAGTTTTTGCTGAACTGGATGCAATGCGACAGTAAGTCGGGTATAATAAGCCTAATCAAAACTATTCCGGGACGGCAAGCTTGAGCTTGGCGTCCCGGTTTTCCGTGAGACATACAATGAAGAAAACCCTGACCACCATACTGTTCAACACAGAAGAAATCGTAAGCGCTGCGTTCTTATCAGTCACCGTGTCCGTTGTCATTCTGAACGTTGTCATGCGCTATGTCTTTAGAAGCGGTATCTTCTGGGTTGAGGAAGTTGCAACAACGGCCTTTATCTGGAGTGTCTTTGTTGGCGCAGCTGCGGTGTACAAGCGCAAGATGCACATAGGTATTGACCTCATTACCAAGCTCTTTCCTGAGTCGATTCGGAAAATCATTGTAATAGTAATTGACCTCATGATGATTGCTATCAACGGCTATGTTTGCTATCTGAGCGTTTTCATGATTCAAGCAAACCGGCTCAAGACAACCCCGGTACTCAATATACCGGCAATGTACGTGAATCTGTCGATCACGGTTGGCTTTGGTCTGATCATGCTGCACGCAATCTACTTTCTGTATAAAGATGTGAAGTACCTTATAACCGGAGATGCGGCAGCAGCACCACCAGTTGCGGCCACCACAAAACTCGACTCATGATTTTTTACCGAGAAAAGGAATAGTCAATGGCAATTTTTCCTATTGTTATCGTGATGGCGCTATACGTCTCGAGCATCCCCATAGCCTTTGCGTTAATTGCCGCAGCATTGGCCTACTTCACCTTTGGTGATGTTGGGTCACCTCCAGACCTCATTCTCCAGACCTTCATTACCTCGGCGTCGTCCTTCCCGCTCCTCGCCGTCCCCTTCTTTATCATGGTTGGCGAGATCATGAACTTCTCCGGAATTAGCGCCAGCCTTATGAAGATGGCCGATGTACTAACAGGACACATGAAGGGTGGCTTGGCGCAGGTGAACGTCGTGCTCAGTACCATGATGGGCGGTATATCCGGTTCAGCTAACGCTGATGCGGCAATGCAGTCAAAGATTCTGGTTCCTGAGATGGAGAAACGCGGCTACAGTGCGGCTTTCTCTACCGCAATTACTGCCGCTTCTTCCTCAATAGCCCCGGTCATTCCGCCAGGAATCAACCTTATTATTTACGCCCTCATTGCGCAGGTCTCGGTGGCGCGAATGTTCATTGGCGGCTATATGCCGGGAATCCTCATGGCCATTGCGCTCATGGTGACGGTGCACATTATTGCGGTACGTCGCGGCTACAAACCGGTCCGAGACAAAATGTCACCCCCCGGTGAGATCTTCAAGCAGCTCAAGCACTCTATCTGGGCGCTGCTCCTGCCTTTCGGCATTATCCTTGGTATTCGCTTTGGGGTCTTCACTCCGACCGAGGCCGGTGCCATTGCGGTGGTGTTCTGTACCGTGGTGGGCGTCTTCTTTTATAAGGAACTGCGCTGGCACCATTTTCCCATCATCATGAGAAACACGGTATACGCTACGAGTGCGGTTATCTTGATCATTGTGGCGGCCTCCATTTTTGGACGCTACTTGAGCTGGGAGCGCATTCCGTTCCTCCTGACCCGCTCACTCATGGGCTTTGCTGCCGAGCCCTGGATGATGCTCATTGTTATCAATATCTTCCTGCTGGCAATGGGAATGTTCCTTGAGGGCGGCGCCGTACTCATTATCGTGGCTCCGCTTCTGGTGCCGGTAGTAACCGCTATGGGAGTACATCCGGTTCATTTTGGACTGATACTCATTGTGAACATAATGATTGGAGGTATCACCCCACCATTTGGCTCAATGATGTTTACGACCTGTTCCATAACAGGGGTTCCTATCAGTGACTTCATTAAGGAAGTCTACCCCTTCATCATTGCGCTGGTTATTGTGCTGATTGTGATAACCTACGTACCTGGGTTAGCTATGTTCTTGCCGAACCTGCTGTAGGCCTGGCCTGCAGCAGCTCCAGCAGCAAGAACTCTTCAAGGGTACGGTGCGGACCGGGAACCGAGGATATGGCACGGTGTCTACAGGCCTCAGCGCGGCTCAAGAAGGAGCTGTAGAGGCTGCGTGGATCGCGGTTGGAGTCGCCGTGCGCATACCTTTGTGAGGACTCCTTACCTAGAATTCCAGGTAGGTCCGCCCGACTCACAACCGAGATATCTGCCTCCAGCATGCGCTCACGAAGCACCTCAATCTCCTCATGTGTGAGACCAAAGATAAACTCCTCCACGCTCTGCAACATTTCCCGGTTCTCGGCGGCAACAAAAAGAAAGCTCTGCCAGGCGTCGTCAAGCAAACTCGAGAGCTTCATCAGTTCAATAGTTCCAAACATCGTACCGAATACTGGCACTACCTGCGTACGTGCGCGCCAGAGATCAATCAGACTGGCTCCATAAACCGTCAAGCTTGTGTCAAAGCGGTGTTCCCAGAGACTCAGCAACTCCTGCGCCGCTCGCCGTACCAAAGATCGTGAGTAAAGCCGCGAATGACTCACAATTGCACGATAAACGTCCTCTGCAAGCAACGAGAAAACCGCGTTCTCCCATGCCTTCTGAACCTTGCCCGCATAGGGAGCAAGTCGGCGATGTTTTTCGCATATCTGGCGGAGATATCCAAAGCAGTGAGCCTTTGCGGTGATAAAGCTACGCCCAACAGCCACCTTGGTCGGCAAGAGCACAGCCAGATCTCCCGAGTCGCGAATGACCGCATCGACAAGCATGTCGATATCAGAGATACTCTCGCCGCCGTTGCTGGAACCAACAATTGGTGGATACCCGGCAAAGGCTACCCCGAGCGATCTGAGGTTAGCCTCCATGTGACCAAAGGCGGATGAAGCTCGTGGATCAGTTCGTCGCAAGACCGACCGACAGCTCGCCAGCAGTTGATTCTCCTCCGGCGAGTAGCACCCGCGCGTAGTCGAAAGACTATCCGCGAACAAGATCACGTGCGGTGTGTCGCGACTGTTCCACCGACTCAATGCGTATCTGGAAGCTACCGCCGGGAGCAAGGTACTCAATCTCGGCGCCTTCTCGTTCACCCATAAGGGCAAGTCCTAGTGGTGAGAGAATTGAAACTCGCCCGGGTCCCTGTTTGACATCGGCCGGGAATACGAGTTGGATCTCGGAGGTTTCACCGGAGTCCGCCTCGCCAAGGTAGCGATACCGTACAACAGAGTTTACCGTGACTATATCGCGCGGAAGCTGGGTTGCATCGACCACACGAGCGGAGCCCAGTTCCTCAATAAAACGAGTGAGCTGCCCCTGGTCAAGCTTCCCGCTATAGCGGAATCTTTCTACCAGTGTCTTGAGAACGTGGTATTCATCATGAGTGAGAACTATCGTTCGTTGAGCCATCTACCGCACCTCCATTCGTGTGACCTTCTCGCCAACTGTGTGGTTACTATCAAAGTCCTAAGTATGGTGCAGCGACGACGTAGCGGGTAGTATGGAAAACTATGTAGGTGGACTACATAGAAACTACATATCACCGGAGCGAAGATAGCTCATGAGGCTGATGCCCTGGTGGTTAAGATGCAGTTTCTTGCGAATAGTATTCCGGTGACGGTCCACCGTGCTCTCGGAGAGATTCAGCTGCTGGGCTATCTCTTTGGAGCTTAAACCCCTTCGAATGAGTTGGGCAACCTCAAGCTCTCGGCAGGTGAGCACCCGACCAAGCTCTATGACAAAGGCGGCATCGTCACTGAAGACCTCGTCCAGGCCAGCAATAACGGCGTCAATTCGTTGCCGGTCAATTGTACCGAGCCGGTCAGACATCTTGAGGTGTTCGAGTTCAGGTCTGACGTAGGTTTCAATGTAACTTACGGCTCGCTCTTGGACGGCTTTCTTCTCAGACTCAATCTGCGACAAGACCTCACGCAGGGCGTGATTCTTTCCCTCTAGCTCGGCAGCCTGTGTCTGAAGTAGTTTAGTGGTTTCGCGAAGAATTTCGTCCATTTCACGGCGTTGAAGTACATCCGCAAGCAAGGAACCACAGGACTCAACCAGTCGCTGCTCCCACTCCTCTATGGAGTAGTCCCCACCGTCCTCACCGCCATCACCACCCTCTGACGCTAGCCCAAGGTACCACACTCGTATCTGTAGCGGCTGCTGGTCACTGTAGTGGCGAATAACCTCACACTCATCTAGAACCAGGGAGGCCGCACCATCCTGCATAGCTTCAGGCCCAGCGGTTACCCGACGCCGCAGCGTTCGTATCTCTACACCGCTTCTTTCGGGAAACTTCATGGCTAGACGGAGAATTTCTGAGGTCTCCTGCAGCAGCGTCTCTAGATCTCCGTCCGTCCGAGTAAAGCGAGCCGCGAGTTCATACACCGCTCTGAGTTCTTTCTCTCGTTCTTGTGTGCTCACCTCCTCAGTGTACCGCAGCTGATCGCTCCGCGCAAATG
>REEM01000100.1 GCA_007695055.1 Spirochaetaceae bacterium
ACCCAAGCGAGGCGGCCCGGGCTAACAGCAGCTATTCGCAGGCTTTTCAGCCTGAAGGGACTGGCGTACCAATGAGGCAATTTTTCCCGCGACGGGTTTTATGGGTGGCGCTCCGTGGGGTACCCAGAGCACGCGGGGCGCTCCGTGGGGTACTGGCGGCAGTTGTGCTGAGTCTCGTTCTCGTTGGATGTAGCGGGCAACAGGACTGGGTCACCTTTCGGGGCACACAGGGCCGGGGTCGCGCTGAGAACGCAATCTCACCGCCGCTCGGAATCCGCTGGAAGCTCAGACTACAACGCGATAGCAACTCGCTTGCGGCCTTTAATCCCCCGGTGGTACTGGATGACACAATCTATTTTGGTTCCACCGACGGCAACTTCTACGCCCTCGACATAGAGAGCGGTTATATGCGCTGGACATTCTCCACTGACGGCCCCATAAACTCGGTACCCTACGCGGATAGTGAGAATGTGTATTTCGGGTCGGTAGACGGTCACGCTTATGCTCTACGACGCGAGGACGGAACTGAGGTCTGGCGCTTCAATACCGGCAGGCCGGTACGCAGTTCGGTTACCCGCTATGAGGACATGGTCATGTTTGCAAGTGATGCAGGCTCGACCTTTGCCGTTGACGAACATGGCGAGGAGCTGTTCCGTCTCCCAAATCTCATCTGGTACTACATAACCTTCCAGGTTCATGACGATGTGATGTACTTTGCCCCCGGGCCCATAGAGAACCCTCGCAGCCTGGCGGCCTACGATGTGCGCACCGGCGAGTACCTATGGCTGCTGGAAACCGCCATGCTCGGGGCGGTGTGGTACTCCTTTCCTGCGGTGGACGGCGACATGCTGTTCATGGCGACCGGGGCTCCACGCGGCAGTTACTGGGAGTTGAGTTACTATGGGATTGACCGTCACACGGGGGAGATACTCTGGCGATACATGGATGCGTCACACTTCCCGGACGGATACTACATCGACCCTGAGCTCCTCTTCAGACGCAGTATTGAACTGCTGGACTTCATGGCACCTGCGGTCGTGGGGAATCGGGTAATATTTACCAGTGGTGACGCTACCGTCAGGGCCTTTGACACTCGCAGCGGCCGCTTAGTGTGGTCGAGCGACCTGAGCTACCCAACAAGCTCGGCCCCAACCATAGCTGGCAACACCGTCTACTTCGGCGTACACGGAGATCCGAGTGACTCACCGGATGCCGCACCGGCTCGGCTTTTAGCCCTCTCGGCTCGGAGCGGTCGGAAGGAATGGGAAATGCCTATAGACGGCGCGGTGCTCAGTGCGCCAGTGATTGCTGGCCGCAGGATTCTATTTGGCACGCAGAATAGTGTCTTCTATATCCTGGAAGCGCTGTTTTAGCGATTGCACCGACCGCAACTCGGATGTGACGCGCTCTGGCGCTACGCCTTTACCCGAGCCGTGCGTCCCGTACCGGGTTGCGCAGAATACCAATGCCTTCAATCTCAACCTCTACGACATCTCCCTGTTGAAGCGGGCCAACGCCGCTTGGCGTGCCGGTTAGGACAATGTCCCCGGCGAGCAGACTGAAGTTCTTGCTGATAAAGCTCAGCGTCTCCGCAATACCAAAGATCATGCTTGCGGTATTGCCCGACTGCCGCACCTCACCGTTTACACGGCACTCAATAGCAAGGGCCTCAGGATCTCCAAGATCTTTCTGAAGCACTATGCGCGGCCCAATGGGTGCAAAGGTGTCAAAAGACTTACCCCGGAACCACCCTGACCTATCTGCGTTCTGGATATTCCGCTGACTGACGTCGTTCATGCAGGTATATCCGTAGATGTAGTCATAGGCATTTTCCGGCTCAATGTGACTGCAGTCACGACCAATGATAAAGGCCAGTTCGCCCTCATGATCTGTCCGTGGTGTTTCAAAGTCGTAACTGGCAAGAATGGCGGGGATCACAATCTCTTCATCCGGGCCAACCAAAGAGTTCGGGGTTTTGTTGAAAAGAACGGGCTCCGGAGGAATGTCTTTGGTGAATCCTTGCACACGTACGGACTCGCTCTCCTGAATGTGTGCATGATAGTTCAGACCCAGCGCAATGATCTTGCTGGGATTTACGCGGTACTCGCTTCCATCAGATACAGGCAGTGTAATCATGGCACAACTGTGTCACTATTCATCGTGTGCGTCAATCACGCATTGACAACTTTGAGTTTAGGTTATGTAATTGGAACTGCTACCGTTACAGATATCGTGCATTTCATATACTGGAAATCCATGGGCTGCGTAATCAATGAGCACTTTTAAAGAAGGCGATCCGACGCCGAATCTTGAACCGGTAAAGAAGATTAGGCTCTCTGAAAGTATTATTCACCAGATCACTACTCTAATGGGTAGTGGTCAACTGATCCCAGGCCAGAGGCTACCTCCCGAACGAGAACTTGCAGATAGACTGGGAGTCAGTCGGACCTCTATTCGTGAAGCTCTACGATCACTAGAGATAGTAGGGCTTATCGAGTCTCGCGTCGGTGTTGGTGGTGGCACGTTTATCGCAGAAGCGAGTCTTCATAACGCAATCTTACCCTTCGCAAAGGCCATGCTCCAAAATGAGGCAATCGTTGGTGAACTCTTAGAGGTCATACTTCTTCTTGAAGTTGAAGTGGCGCGGCGCGCTGCACTTCATAGAACTCCCGAGCACATAGCGGAGATGAAGGCGGCCATTCAGCTTATGTCGGACGGTATTGACCGGGGTGAAACTGAACTTGATGGCACCAAAAGATTTCGTCAGGCCCTTGCAGATGCCTCTGATAATACAGTGCTCAATACCTTTATGAACATATGCAGCGATCTCCTATATGTCAAAGTCGAGGAACGCAAAAGCAACGACTGGGATAGTTCGATTCACACTCTTGGCAGACTTCGCGACATTTATACAGCGGTGAGTACTGGTAATGCAGGAGAGGCTCAGAAGCTCATGAGGGAACTGAGAATTGAGACGTCAGGCAAGATCCGTGCGGGTATTTCACTGCAATGAGCGAATGTCTGAAATCACTGCAACCAAAGCCACCCGTGCCGTCACCGTCCCCGTCCCCACCCGTGCCGTCCCCGTCCCCGTCCCCGTCACTTGAGTAGTTACTGGACTGACTAGGGGCGCTGGCTTTTCAGGCGAGCAACGGCGCGATATACTGCAGTTCTATGAAGCACCCCGACTGGAATCCGACACACATACAAAGCCTCATGGTTGAGCTGGGCGCGTATGCACTTGACCGCCAGGACACCTTGCACACCGAGTCCAAATCAGACGGCTCGCCCGTGACCGATATCGACAAAGAACTGGAGCGGCGACTCCGAGCGGCCCTCGTTCAGGACGGGCACAGCTGGATTGGCGAGGAAACGGTCGAGGCCGAAGGTGCAGGTTCACCCGAGCTTGCACTTGAGCAAACAACATGGGTGGTTGATCCCATTGATGGTACTGCCGCCTATGCCGCAGGTTTGCCAAGTTGGGGTATTTCGGTGGGACTCATGCATGACGGTGAGTTGGTGGAAGGCGCACTCTTTGTGCCGAGCACCGGTGAGTTCATTACCACGGTTGGCGAGGATGTCTATGCCTCACCGCAGTTGATTGGCACCGAATCAAAGCGACCTCATTACTCAGCCTCTGTCTCCGAAGACAGCCAACTGCAGCTCTTCAGACCGAGGCCAGCAGGTTCCCCACAGTCAGGAATGGTGAGTTTGGCACAAGGAGTGACAAAGCACGGCCGCTTCCTGGGTGAGAACCCGGTACAGACTATTTCTTCCTGCGTGTACTCAATAATCAACATCCTGACCGGCCGCTACGGTGGTTACATATGCTGGCTCAAGCTCTGGGACATTGCGGCATCGCTTGTGCTGTTTGATCGTCTTGGGCATGTCGTGCTGACACAGTCCGGTGAACCTCTTGGCCTGCGTGTTGAAGAGCCCTTCTACGACCTGAGTCAGGATTCCCGGCGGTGCTGGGCGGTACGTGAGCATCTGCTCATAGCACGAGACAAGGCGACTGCTCTTCATCTGGCGGAACAGGTGAGGTACCCCTAAGAAACCATGGAGTTCCAGTTTTCGCAGGTAGAAAACGGGGCATGCCCCTACTTAGAGAATCGTAACTGGACCACCCACGCCTTTCGCACCGAGTTGATGCCGGTCTCGATCTATGAGGAACTCATAGATCACGGCTGGCGCCGCAGTGGCGATATCTTCTACCGCAATGCCTGTGTGGGCTGCTCGGAGTGTATCCCACTCCGCATTCCGACGCGTGAATTCACACTCAGCAAGTCACAGCGCCGGATCCTGCGCCGCAATAGCGATGTACACACGACGCTCCTGCCTTCCGCTTACTCGCCTGAGATATACGAGCTCTATACGCGCTACCAGCATGCTCGTCACCCGGAGGATCACGATACTAGCCCGGAGGACTTTACTCGCTTCTTGTGTGACTCACCGGTAACTACCGCTGTTGCTCTCTACCAGGTTGGCAAACGGCTCATCGGCGCAGGCTGGTTAGATATTCTTCCGAACTCGCTCTCGAGTGTGTACTTCGTTTTTGACCCGAACGAGAGTGGCCGAAGCCTCGGCACCTACTCGGTACTGCACGAAATAGAACTGTGCCGCCGGATGGAACGCGAGTACTACCATCTGGGGTTCTGGGTTTCCGGGTGTCATAAGATGGAGTACAAATCCGCCTTCAAGCCCCATGAGATTTTAACCGACAAGGGTTGGCAGAAACATGGAATCACCAGTTGTAGGTCGCTACTTAATGATCATGAGGAGATAGTGTGACATTCACCTTAAAATATTGCGTCGGACTCCTGTTGTTCTCACTCCCGGTGCTGCTTCCCGGCCTTGAGGGAGGCCACCAAGATCTCTCTATTGAGCGAGACAGCGGCCGAAATGCTCCTGCCACTGCGCGTTACTACCATGGTGACCGCGACGGAGCTTTGGCGCAGCTTGCTCGGATGAGCGAGGAGTATCCATCCGACATAGACGCGGTGCTCAACTATGCCCGATTGCTACGTGAAGCTGGCCGCTTTGAGGAATCTATCAAGCGCTACGAGGAGTTGCTGGAACGGATTCTGGTTCAGACATTGGATGCACCCGCAGAACACTCTCACGCAGAGCTTCAGCAACGTATAGGCTATGAAATGGGGCGTGCACTGGTGCTGGCTGGCCGCTTTGAGGAGGCTGTTGACCATTTCCAGACCACCCTGGCTGATGGAATAGCTCAAA
Organism: Spirochaetaceae bacterium; assembly: GCA_007695055.1. Lineage (GTDB taxonomy): Bacteria > Spirochaetota > Spirochaetia > DSM-27196 > SLAA01 > SLAA01. The sequence continues at coordinate 5,239 of REEM01000100.1, forward strand.
TGATCCCGCAGCCGGACGAGAGACTCAACCGTTCCGTGCGCAACGAAAAGTATTTCTGGTACGGGACAGCCCTTCGCGAACTTGGCCGTCACAATGAAGCCAAGGAGGTGTTGGGGCTACTCGTTGCATCGGTGGGGCATCACCCTCAGGCACTGCTTCAGCTCGCAGGCGCCAGACTGGAGCTTGCCGATTATGAAGGCGCAGTCCAGGCCTATGAACGGGCGCTTCGGCAAGATGCTAATCTCACATCGGCGCTGCTACCGCTTGCCCGGAGCTACCTTGCTCTTGAACGTCGAGACACCGCCTACAGGTTGCTGCAACGAGCCGAACTCAGTCTTCCATGGAACGAAGATGTTCGGGCCAAACTCAGCTCCTTGGAAGATAGCTACCCCGAACTCACTGAAACACGTGAGGCCGAACTCGCCGAACGCACCACCACAACTCGCGCACCCCGCATCACAACGCTGAGTAGCGACCGGGAAGCAATTCCGACCGTACGCATAGGACTCGCAGAAAATGTGGCAGCGCTCCAGGCCCGCAGCGGTGGGGCATGGATACTTGAGGAGATTCGTGACGGTAGAGCTATTTCGGCCATACGAGGCAACTCCGAGGATCTCTTTACCATTCAGACTTACAATGAGAATAGACTTGAGGTGCTCAACGAAAACGACGAACTGCTCGTGCGCACATCCGAAACACTGCGGATTCGCTACCACGAGCCAGAGCGCAGCACGGTCTTATTTGACATTGAGTTTGGCCATGGCCAGTTTAGTTCAGGACGCGAAGACCGGTCATACCGTGGTGAGATTGAGTTCTTTCGCCGTGGCGAGGGTATGACCGTTGTGAACACGGTCAACATGGAGGAGTACCTCTACTCAGTTGTACCTTCCGAGATGCCGTCACACTGGCCAGAAGCCGCACTACAAGCCCAGGCTATTGCCGCGCGGAGCTATACCATTGCCGGAATGAACGGTCGCTACCGGGCAAGAGGCTTTGACCTGCTTAGTTCGGTGGCCTCACACTACTACCGCGGGATCAGTGGTGAGCATCCTCGCACCACCGCCGCTGTGAATGCCACTCGTGGTCAGGTGCTGCGCGCAAATGGGGCAGTGCTCAACGCCGTCTACTCGGCCAACACCGCAGGATACACAGAGAGCAGTTCAAGCGTCTGGGGTAGCTCCACTGCCCTTATTGGTGTGTCGGACAAAATGTTGCCGGAGCGAACCGAACCCGAGGCACCTGAGCAACTCATGCGTTGGCTCGAAAGCACCCCTCCCAGCTACAGCAACATTGAAGGACTCTACTCACGCAGCGCTTACCGTTGGAGTATTTGGGTTCACAAAGACGATATACTGAACCGCAACCGCAACGCCGGACTGGGCGCGGTCACCGCCGTTACTCCACTTGCACGCGGGACCAGCGGCCGTGTTGAGGCCGTACTCATTACCGGTACTGACGGTGCTGAGGTTGTTCGCCGTGACGCTATTCGGAGCCGACTAGGCGGCCTGCGCAGTAACCTCTTTATGGTTGAGCCCAAGCTCGGCCCGGACGGCCAGCCGGAGTACTTCATCTTCACCGGTGCAGGATGGGGCCATGGGGTTGGAATGTGCCAGACCGGTGCGGCCGGAATGGCCTCGGACGGATACAAGGCCGAGGACATCTTGGGACATTACTATCCACGGGCCGAGCTTAGGCTCAGCTACTAGTCCGCCGCAAGAGGCGCACCGCAAGCAGACCAAGCAGAGCAAAGCTCCCTATAAGTGAAAAGCCCAGGCTGACACCGAGATAGTCGTGGGCTGCACCCAGCAGCGGGCCGGAAATCATGTTGAGCGCTCCGGCCATAGGTATGACAATTCCCATCACAGCTCCTGACAGACCACGAAACTCCTGAATAATGACTGCCATGACGGTTGGGAACAGGATGGAGATGAAGAAACCGAGCACCGCCGCAAGGAATACCGCCCGCGGAAAGACCACTAATCCAATAAAACTTGCAAAACCAAGAAGCAGAAACCACTCAATGAGTCGCAGATACCCAACTCGCTCGGCCGGAATCCCACCAATGAGTCTCCCAAGGCTGAAGAACGCAAAGAAGGCACCCAAATAACCGGCTCCGGCGGCCGCACTTAGCCCGCGAACCTCAACGAGGAAGTTGACGAGCCAGGCGGCGACCGCCAGCTCAAAGGTCATGGCCCCGCCAAGCAACAAGCCGAGCACCACAATGCGGCCAGCTTGCGGACGCAGCAGCCCCTTTGTTGTGGTTGCTTGCGCTGCTTCCGGCGCCCCCGACTCTCCAAACCCATCTGGCCCACCCGGCTCAAGACTCGATCCAGCATCCGAGTTCATGTCCGCGTTCATGTCCGCGTTCGTGCCAGAGTTAGCGCCCCGCCCAGCGGCAGACCCTGCACGACCAAACACTATCACCGGAAGAACCACCAGAAAGGCCACGGCCATCCATGCATAGGCGGGCCGCCATCCTATCCCTTGGTCGAACAACAACCCAGCATACACCGGCCCAATAACCGCGCCCAAGCCGTAAAAGAGGTGGAGCAGGTTCATCATGAAAGCGGTACGCCGGGGAAACACGTCTGCCCCAGCGGCATTCAGTACAATCTCAAAAATCCCTAGTCCGACCGCTAACACACCCATCATCAGAAGGAGCGAAAGGTAACTGTTGACCAACAGCGCAACCGGTAGTATTGCGGCCGCAATAAGATACCCAAGCAACAGCAGTGTGCGCCGTCCAAAGCGTACCGCCACCATTCCGGCAAGAAAGACGGTTAGAAAGTACAGCAGTGAGTAGGAGGAAAGCATAAGGCCGACACCGCGGTAGGACACCCCTAGATCCAGTCGGAGCAGAGGTATTGCTGGCCCACGAATATTCTCTACCCACCCAAGCAACAGCATGGTGAGAAAGAGGCCAACAATGAGTACTATCTGCCCCACAGGCAGGGGTGTGGCGATGTCTTTAGATTCTTTTCGCGCTACGCGTCGTTGCATAAGAGCAGCAGTATAGCAGAGCAGGGGCCGTGCGCAAACGCCCAGGCTTTTGACACAAAGGTGTTTACCCTACCGAATCGAGAACAACCAAGCATATTTTCTGCCGGCTCTCTGACAAAGTCGGGTGTATACTACAAGGACATTGTCACAGAAAAGGAGCCGACCGGTGATTGATACGCTACTGCACAGTCGTAGAACGGTACGAAGTTTTACGGAACGCAAACCAGATGAAGAAACTCTCCGAAAGATCATTGAAGGTGCCCTCATGGCACCAAGTTCCAAAGGCTCACGGCCGTGGGAGTTTGTTCTGGTCACCGAGCGCGAACGCCTAGACAAGCTGTCGGTGGCAAAGTCGAACGCCAATGCCCTTGAGACCGCCCCGGTTGCCGTGGTAATCCTTGGTGACCCCGAAAAGACCGATGTATGGGTTGAGGACTGCGCAATTGCCGCCACTCACATTTACCTGGGCGCGGAAGACCTGGGACTTGGAAGTTGTTGGGTTCAGATTCGAAATCGCCTCCACTCACCTGGAAGCTCAGCTGAGCAGTATGTGCGTGATGTACTAGAGATTCCTTCCAGCATGGCGGTTGACTGTATTCTTGCGCTGGGATACCCGGCAGAAGAGAAGCAAGCGCATGACAGAAACCGACTGCCAATGGGGAAGATTCATAAAGAACGATTTGGCTCGGAGCTTTAGCCAGCACGAGCACAGCCAACAAAATACAGGGAGCGACGCCAACCGCAGGCGACGCCGCTCCCACTAATGGGTAGTCTCAACCCGGGCTATGCATTGAGAACAATGACTGCATCTGGGTCCAGTACCTGGAATGTGAATGACTCGGTGAAGTAGAGTCTCACCGTCTTGGTATCATGCATTTCATAACCAATGGAGAGATCCTGCCCAAGCACCAGTTCAAAGTCACCGCCGCGAGTACTGAGTACCACATTAACATCAACCGCGTTCGAGAGAATAATCTCTCCGCCAATCAGCTTCTTGATATGGTCGCGGAGCGGATAGCCGTTAACGTAGGTTGAAAGCTGCTGCCAGTGTTTACGATCCAGCACGAGTGAGTACGGGCCTTCGACTCCGGAATATACAAACAAGGGAACTGCACGCGAGACCGCCTGCAGCATTTCCTCTGCTGTGTCTCCAAGTGCCACCGCCTCATGCCCCGAGGACTCGACAAGGCCGGATATACCTCCCTTTGCGAAACCCTGATACACAGCCCGTTCCTCAAAAGCGGCGGCCTCACGTGCTGCAGCCTCCAAAGAACTGAAGTCCGGGTCTCTCAGCCCACGCGTGATGTTATCCATTTCCCAGATATCAATAGTGAAACTCGCTCGGGTTTCAACCAGGGGCTGCACGTTATGCACGCCGTAGCGAACCGGCTCGTTGTCCTGCCCTTCCGGAACCGTCAGTCGCCCGGTCGGAGCTGCTGGATATGCCCATCCATGCGGCCCGGAAATCTCTAAGAAACGACGGGCCGACAGAAAGCTCCGGAAGTATCTTCGCGCTTGTTCGTTTATTTCCTCCCATGCATTTCCCGAGAGTGGGGCCATTGATTGTCGCAGTATATCCATAGTGAATCTCTCCTTTAGAGCTTTCGAATTCCAAGGTCTCCACCCGGAGTTCCTTTCGGCCCGTGAGACTCGGCCCCGTGGCCAGAAGTGGCTGACTCCTCCAACTCAAGAATGTTGCCCTCGGTGAACAAATAGGTGCGTAGCGCCTGATCCCAGCCCGGCATGTTACGCCGAAGCCACTCCAGACTCATACAGGCGTGTTCCATTTCCTCATCACGATTATGTGCCAGAATTTGCTCAAGCTGTTCGTCGGTTGCGCCGTCAATACGCTGTTGATACCAGTCGACCGCCTCCAACTCTTCCTTGAGACTGTTAATGGCCCGAATATAGTTCCTAGTTGATGGTGAAAGAACCTCTACAGGTTCGTGAAACTCAGTCATGTAGTACTCCTTACTTAGTGTAGGCCGCATTCCTCGCAGCTTCGTGTGTAAGGTACTAAATTGATAGCGTATCGGCCGGCACTTCAATGAAGGAAGATTTCAGGACGGATCTACGTGCACCGTAGCCTCAATGCCAAGGCGTTCGTGCAATGCTCTTTCAAGCGAATCTACAATGTCATGTGAGGCGTTGACGGTCATACCACCATCTAAACAAATATGAAATGTAACCTCAACATGATCTCCATATCGATGTAGGTGCAGGTGATGTATATCGCCAATTGCCGGACTCACCTCATTTGCAGTCGCTCGTAAGGACGCAACAAGGTCCGGTGAAGGGCGTTCGCCCAACAACGGCAGTGCCCCGTCCTTGATAATCTCAAAGGCCAGCCGCAAAAGCAGGACTGCCACGAGTAGCGCCATAGCGGCATCGATCCAGGGAATTTGGGAGCCCAAAAGAATGCCAACAAGAATGAACACGGAGGTGATTGCGTCGCTTCGATGATGCCACGCCTCAGCACGCATGGCGCCAGACCCTGTGGCTCGCGCCGCATAAAAGGCGAACTGCGCCAAAGCCTCCTTGACCACCACCGAGACACCGGTCACAGCAATAGCAAGAAAGCCGAACTGCGCTGACTCCCCCGCTATCAAGCGCTCGGCCGCCTCAATGATAAAGCTGAAACCAACCACACCCAACAGTACACCAATTGAGATTCCGGCAATGAGCTCGGCCCGACCATGCCCAAAGGGGTGCTCGCGGTCTGGCGGTTTGACCGCGGTGCGAGTACCAATAAGCAATACGACCGAGCTGAGGGAGTCCGAAATGGTGTGCCAGGCATCGGCCATGATGGCAACCGAGCCCGATAAAATACCCACCCAGAGTTTGAGACCAAAGAGCAGAGTATTCGTGACTATAGAAGTCCAGCCCTCAAGGGCTGCTAATCGCGCTGCGGAACTCTTCATAAAGGGAGCCAAAACATAGCATGCACTCAACTCCAGTACAAGTATGCGCAAGGCCGAAGCAAAAAACGCCGTGCCAGACACAATTTCCGTACGATTTTAGTTGAAATGTTTTCAGCAAAAAGTATATATTATCAGTAGAACAGTATCGCTTTCGCCAAGCAACTATATTGACGAGCAGCGGTTTGCGGAGTAGAAAGATTATGATGGAACAACAAAGCCGTGCCGAAGAGACCCAGATGGTAGATCCGCTCTTCATTCATATCACCAAGCGTCTACGGCAAATAGCACACGAAATTAACAAGTACTCAAAACACCTACAGGAAAGTCACAAGGTCACCCTTCCGCAGATTATCTGCCTAAGGGAGGTATACGAACATGGGCCTATCTCCTTTAGCGCCTTGACCAAACTCGTGGCGCTTAACAACAGCACCGTGACCGGCATAATTGACCGACTTGAGAAACAGAATCTGGTACGAAGAACCCGGACGAGTGCCGACCGTCGCCAGATCCACATTGAGATTACCGAGCCCGGCGTGCGTTTTCTTGAAGAAGCACCATCTCCCCTTAAGCCGGAGTTCATTCAAGGTCTCAATCGCCTAAGCGAACATGAAGTTGACAATATTCTCAAGGCTCTCGACTCATTGACAACGTTGCTCCAGCCCGACGGTGCAATTATTGAGATGGCGCCAAAAGACCTTGAGCTGTAAAGCTGGCTACTGAAAATCACGACTTTGAACTCTTACCGGCTTGCCGTCCCTACCAATGTAGTCTTGCGGAAGCCTGGCGTCCTGAGCAGCGGCTCCAGGTCCACCCTCAGCTTTTTGGATCCGAAAGGGATCAAAGCACCGCTCCACCAGAATATGCACAACTCCATCTGAGCGCTGAATTCTCCCCTCTACACCTAATACTGAACTTCCCACCACCAATGCGCGGAACGCATCAAATACGGAGCTCCGAAGTATGAGATTGATGAATCCGCTTTCATCCTCAAGTGTGATAAAAACAATCCCGCCCGCGGTGGAAGGCCGTTGCCGACAGATCACCATTCCGGCATAAAGCACGCGCTTGCCGTTGGAACTGCATAGCACATCTTCCGCCGCCTTCATACCAAGTGAACTCAGCAGTTCCCGAAAACGCTGCATAGGATGGCCCGCAGTGCTATGGCCGGTAGACTCGTAGTCCCAGAGGATCTGTTCCTCCGGGCCCGGAACATCAAACTCTGGTGAGGGCTGCTCAAATCCACGGAGCAGTGTATGGAGAGAATCCTGTGAGCTGTGCTGATGCGAGGCCGCCTCTGTCGTGTGGGCCTCCTGCTCATGGTGACGCGCGCCACCTCGCCAGACCGCGCGCCGTCGGTTGGACTCAAGTAGGTCAAGGGCCCCCGCCTCGGCAAACAGCTCTACCGCTGCAGCCGAGAGTCCAATCTCGGACTGTAACTCTGCTGGAGTTAGAGTCCCAACATTTTGCCGCCGCCTGAAGTCTTCAAGACGCTCATACTCGCGCTGTCCAAAACCCTTGAGGTACCGAAAGCCCATGCGCACCGCAAAGCTGCCGTCCGGTTGGGGTGCAAGCAGACAGTCCCAGTCACTGTGCACAATACATAAGGGCAACATATCCACGCCATGGCGCCGGGCGTCCTCTACAATAGTCGCCGGAGAGTAGAATCCCATGGGCCAGGCATTCAGCAGGGCACAGGTAAAGACAACCGGATGGCGGGCTCGCAGCCAGGCAGTGGCATAGGCAATAAGTGCAAAGCCCGCGGCATGACTCTCGGGGAATCCGTACTCGCCAAAGCCACGGATCTGGTCAAACACCTGCTCGGCGAATCGTGGTTCAATTCCTTTGGCGCTCATGCGCCCGACAATGCGGTCATGGTGGCGCTCTATGACCCCGTGCCGTCGCCAGGCCGCCATGTCGCGCCGGAGTTGATCCGCCTCTCCGGGCGTGTAGTCGGCCGCAATCATAGCAACTCTCATGACCTGTTCCTGAAAAATTGGCACCCCAAGTGTACGCTCAAGCACCGGGATTAGTGCAGAGTGTGGGTAACTCAGCTCCTCCTCTCCGGCCCGCCGCTTGAGATATGGATGCACCATACCACCGGCGATAGGCCCAGGCCGCACTATACTTATCTCAATGACCAAGTCGTAGAAACGCCTCGGGAGCAGCCGCGGCAGCATTGCCATCTGGGCCCGGCTTTCAAGTTGAAACACACCGACCGTGTCTGCACGGTGCAGCATTTCATAGACCGCCGGATCGTCGACTGGGATGCTGGCCATGGAAACATCGACCCCAAGATGTCGATGCAGGAGTTCAAAGCCCATACGCAAATGCGTGAGCGCCCCAAGCCCCAGGAGGTCCACCTTAAAGAGATTCATTTCCTCGATATCGTACTTGTCCCACTGAATGACGGTACGCCCGGGCATACGTCCGTTCTCCACCGGCACAATGCTTGCCACCTCCTCGGCTCCTAAGAGAAATCCGCCGGGATGGATGGAGAGGTGGCGGGGAACGTCACAGAGTTGCTCGGCCAGTTCGCGCAGCAGCAGGTACGGTGGCTTGTCATAGGCTAGCCCGGCATCACGCAGCGCCGGTTCTATGGACTCAGAGCGATGTCCCAACAGGCGTGCCGCACGTTCAATATGCAGCGGCGGTATATCAAGCACCTTGCCGACATCACGCAAGGCCGACTTTGGCCGGTACCGAATAGTGTTGGCAACCATGGCCGCGTGCCGTCGCCCATAGCGCTTATATACATAGGTGATCACCTCCTCGCGTCGCTGGTGTTCTATATCTAGATCGATGTCCGGCGGCTCGGCCCGTTCACGTGAAAGAAAGCGCTCAAACAGCAACTGCATGCGCACCGGATCTACCGCAGTTATGCCCAGGCTGTAACACACTACCGAGTTGGCAGCCGAGCCGCGTCCCTGGCAGAGAATTTCCTGGGAACGACAGAAGGCCACAATCTCGTACATCGTGAGGAAGTACCCCTCGTAGCGCAACTCGCGAATGAGCGACAGCTCCTTTTCAAGCTGAAGCCGCACCGCCTCTGGTATAACCTCACCATAGCGCTCATGCGCACCATGACGGCACAACTCACGTAGTCTGCCCTCGCGGCTGTAGCCTTCAGGGATTGGCTCCTCCGGGTAACGGTACTCCAGCATCTCCAAGCCGAACTCAGCACGCTCAAGAAGCTCTAGTCCGTTGCTGAGCGCCTCGGGTATGTCCCGGTAGCGTCGGCGCATGTGAGCCGGGTGCGGAAGAGAATAGCGGTTGTTGGGCCGCAGCCGGGTGCCAGCCTCGCTCAGCTTCACGCCATGGCGGATGCTTGTCAGGACGTCTTGTAGGCGCTGCCGGTCGGGATGATGATACAGCACCTCAGGTGTGGCCACGATGCGCAGTTGGTAACGCTTGGACAGATCTGCCAACAGGAAATGTCGGCGGCGATCCTCCGGGATCTCATGGCGTACTGCACCAAGAAAGAGCTGTGCTCGACCAAAGGCAGGAAACAGGAGTTCCACTAGGCCGGTGGCCGTGTCATTCAGCACCGGCACCACGAGCATAACAGCACCGGCACCCGTGACCGATGGCTGGAACTCAAGGATATCTTCTGGCTCCAGGAGGCTTTCACCCTTTGGTCTGCGTGACCGGCCGCGGGTAATGAGACGAGAAAGACTCCCATACCCAGCGCGGTCAAGCGCGTACATAAGTACAACCCGGCCGCCTGACAGGCTCAGCTGCGCCCCATGCAGAAGTTGAACCCCGTGTTCACGGGCCGCCACATGCGCCCGCACCGCGCCATACAGTCCGTCCCGTTCGCTGAGTGCAATTCCCGGCAAACCATAGCCAGCGGCTGCCGCTACAAGTTCATCTGGCGAGGAGGCGCCCTCAAGAAAGGAGTAGTAGGACTTACACCACAGCGGTAGGTAGCTGGCGCTGGCGCCGGGGTCGCGGGTGTCGCGGTCGCTGGCATCGCGGGCATCGCTGGCGCCGTGGTCGCGGGTGTCACGACCATTTGCGGCGCGGACAGCAGCCGCATCTTCAGAGGCCGCCATGCAACATCCAGCTCCGACTGTGTGCGTCAAAGTAAACCCAGAGTAGCCGTTGCCGCTGGCCATGAAGGTAGTAGTAACAACGCGGCGCGACCTCATGCCACCACTCGGTAGAAATGATGTAGGGCCCGCCAGCAGCGGAGGCGGTGCCCGCGGTGGGGCCAGTACCGCCAAAGGGCCGAGGCTCGGCAAACAAACGGCGTACCACACATGGCTGCGGCTGCGAGTTTCCCGGAGCCGCCGAGCTGAGTTGTTTTTCAAGACGCCACCGGAACTTCTTCTCAGGCAGATGGGAGTCGGCCGGGTGCGCAAAGCGTACCGCGCTCTCACCGAATCGGGCACGCAAAAAACTGTAGGCCCGTTCCTCAGCCACGGCGCTACGACCGTGTGTACGAGGGAACAGCTCTAGTGAGTGTTGCCTCCCCAAACGAAACTCACCCTCCAACACAAAGGCCTGTACCGGCGAGGGGAACTCAACACCGTCCAGCCGCAAGCGTACCAAACGCTCGAATAGTTTGGGGTCACACCCGGCCTCGGCTGGCCGCACACACTCCTGCCGCACCGAACTGTCCTCAAACTCAAGGCTAAGAACAAGCGCCAGCACCAACTCACCTCGCCCAACCGCCGCCTCAAGGAACGCACTCATATGCGGGTACAGCTCCGCATACAGCGACTCCAAACGCCGGGCCGGAGCCGCCAGCACACACCGCAGTCGCCGCTCGGCCGCCTCCTCACACGGCAGCACCGGCAGGTTCTCACGCTCGGCCGCCAAGCGATACGCGGCTCCGGCCCGGCGCCCAAAACGCAGCTCAACCTCCTTCTCAGGCAGCCGCAAGAAATCCCCAATGCTGCGCACCGCCAGCCGCTCAAGCCGCCGCCGCTGCAGGGCCTCCAGGCCCAGCACATCCAGCCCCACCGCGCGCACCGCACGCCGCTCCGCCGCCGCCGAAACTGCCCCCAACTCCAACCCACGTTTAGCGGCAACATATGCACCGAAATGTGAGTGGCCTGCGGCCACGGCGGCCGTCCACCCAGCGTCAGCAAGCCGTTCCCGCACCGCCGTGCAGTACCCGGCCACCCCGTTGTATGGCCGCAACAGTCCGCGGGTACTGAGCCAGTACACCCCGTGCTCCTCTGCATGCCGCTCTACGTAGTCGCTTAAACGGTACAGCACCGAAAGCAGCTGTTCATGTGCAGCCGCAAGCCGCTCCGGTTGCAACAGCTCCACATACAGGGCTGGGGCACGCGTAAGCGCTGCGCCGTAGCGGAGTCCAACCTCTATGCCAAGATCGGCCGCTGCTCTATTGCGCTCACGAATGGAGAGACCTTTTTCATCTACTACCGCCGCCGGAACATTCCGCAACTGCGGCTCGCGTTGAATGAGCAGCTGCAGAGCTGGCGCTGGCAAACTAATACAAACCATCAGGGCCATGAAGCACCCTCGTGGTGTGAGTCCGAGTGAAGCTATGTTTGTCTTTCAGAACCTGCAGTTCCAACAGAAAGCTACCGTCTTTAAGTGGCTGCCTCTCCACCGCTATGCGCAGGGATACCAATGGGCCGCCGGGATAGTGCTCGGCGTTGTCACAGAGCAGGAGCACCGCACAGCCATGACGCTCGGCAATGCGAGCAAGACGTGCAGGGGCACTTTCACGCAGCTCTTGAGCTGGCGGGAGATCTAGGACAATGAACCCAAAGGCCTCGGAGCGGAGACAAATTTCGGCCGCCTCAAAAGCAGCTCGTACATCATTGACCTGAACAAAGGGAAGCACACCGCAGTGGACACCACAGCATGACAGGTCGGGAGGATACACCGGTGCCGCATGGGCACTGATCCAGACCGGTGTTTCCTGTGCAGCCTGGGCCTCAACAAGCAAGGAGCCAGCATAACTCAGCGCACCAAGTCCACCTACAACAGCAAGCCGACCGCGAAACCACGGAAAGGAAAAAACGGAGGTGCTGTCCGATGGAGCGGACGCTTCAAGGTCGGAGGCGCGGAGTAACATTCCTGAATTATACTAAACAGATGTATAGTAATCAAGTTGGAATCTACTCCGCCCTCGCGAATACATCGACCTTAGCTAGAGCTCGTAATCTACCACCGCTCGTCCTGAGACGACCGACTTTACGAACTCGGCAGCCGCCACATGGTCCGGATGCTTTTGGTAAGACTCAAGCCCAGCGCGGCTCTCAAACTCGCTATACAACGCCACATCATAGGCTGCGTCACTTGGATTGAAGTTAATGCCGACCTCGAGGGCAACAATTCCGGGGACTGTCTCGCACAGCTCCTCAAGTACGGCCTTCATTCGGCGTGCGTTCTCGGAAGCGGTTGACCCATCTACCTCCGGCTTAAGTTTCCAGAAAACAATATGCTTGACCATGTATCCTCCTCACGTTCTGTTCCTGTATGTTAGCACAGGACCGCCCAGCCGGGCGCAGAGTTTTGCCGCAGGTCTAGAGTACGACCAATGCGACAAATATCGGCCCAAAGATAACCGCAACCTTACCAACAAGTTTAATTAAAATATTCAAGGCGGGGCCAGCGGTGTCTTTAAAGGGGTCTCCCACCGTGTCACCAACAACCGAGGCCTTGTGCGCATCACTGCCCTTGCCACCATAGTTCCCAGCCTCAATGAACTTCTTGGCATTGTCCCATGCGCCACCCGAGTTGGCCATCATTATTGCTAAGAGGAACCCGGTCACCAGTGATCCAATAAGCAGTCCGGCAACCGCCTCACCACCAAGGGTAAACCCAAGCACCAGAGGAACCACAAGTACCAGCAGCCCGGGAAGCATCATGGACTTAAGCGCGTGCTTCGTTGCGATATCGACACAGCGCACATAGTCCGGCTTGAAGTTGGTGTCGATATTTCCACCAGCGGCCTTAAACTGCCGTCGCACCTCGGCAACGATCTCGAAGGCTCCAAGCCCAACGCCGTTCATGGCAAGCGCACTAAAGACAAAGGGCAGCAATCCACCAAGAAAGACTCCGGCAATGACCGGAACCGAGGCAATATCCGCTACTTCAATTCCCGCGACCTGAAAATAGGTTGCAACCCAGGCCAAGGCCGCCAAGGCCGCAGATCCTACCGAAAAACCCTTGCCCAACGCAGCCGTGGTGTTTCCTACCGCATCAAGCGCCTCACACCGTTCGCGCACATCCTCTCCCATGTCCGCCATCTCTGCAATGCCAGCAGCGTTGTCGGCAATGGGGCCGTAGCAGTCCATGGAGAGCAGCAAGGCAATATTTATGAGCATTCCCAAGGCGGCAATAGCAATGCCAAAGAGATCTGCAAGAGCATATGAAGCAATGGTAGCCCCAACCACCAGCAGCACCGGGAATACGGTGCTCATCATACCCACACCAAGTCCGTCAATGATTGTGACACCTGCGCCACTCTCGGCCGAACGAGCAATCCGTTGCGCGGGCTTGTGGTCGGCGGATGTATAGTACTGGGTGGAGAGACTAATGAGAAAGCCTGCAAGCAGCCCGGAGAACAAGGCCCAGAACAAAGCAAGCTCACCGACAAGAAACTGCACAATGAAATAGCCAGCAACAATCATGAGTGCGTTGCCAACATACACCCCGGCGTTCATGGTCTTGTGAGCCTTCGCCACCTGTTCAGCAAAACCAAAGTTGCCGGGCTTGGGCCGAACAATGAGAACTCCTATGATAGAGGCAACAATACCTGCTGCCGCCAGGGCCAGGGGCAAGGATGTTCCCAGATCCTCTCCGAGCACCGCAACTCCCAAAACCATGGAGGCGGCAATGGCCGACACATAGGACTCAAACAGGTCACTGCCCATACCGGCAATATCACCAACGTTGTCACCAACGTTATCTGCAATGACGGCCGGGTTTCGCGGATCATCTTCTGGAATACCTGTCTCAACCTTTCCCACCAGATCGGCCCCAACGTCGGCACTCTTAGTAAATATTCCACCCCCGACGCGAAGAAACAGAGCGACCGCCGAGGCCCCAAAAGCAAAGCTCAGGGTCACATGGTAGTCATTGAGAATAAGCACCAGCACGGTCAGCCCCAGAAGGCCAAGGCCAACTACCGAGAACCCCATAACCGCCCCAGCTGAGTAGGCAATTTTCATGGCCTGATCCCAGCTTTTGGCAGCCGCGGTAGCAGTACGGCCGTTTGCACGGGTGCCTATAAACATACCAATAAAGGCCGCAGCACCGGCGGCTATGGTTCCCAAGAGGTACGCAATTGCCGACATTGGGCGTGGCGGCACAAAAAGCACCAAGATGACACACATCACAACCGTGAATACGGCCAGCATCTGGAACTCTCGCCGCAAAAATACCGTTGCTCCTATCCTGATTTTCTTGGAGATGTCGCGAACAGCCGGGGTACCCTCCTTTTCTCTGAGAACACGTTGGACCAAAAACAGTACAAAAATGAGAGCCCCGACACCAACAGCAAGTATCAGGACCTGCAGAACCGTGTTGTTCATGGCTAACTCCTTATCCTAAGTGTAGGTAGGCACTGCCGAGCCGTCAACGTTTTTTCCTTCATCCGGCTGGGCGGGCTATTCAGCCGGAGTGTTTCACACTAAGATTATTGATCATGATCATTCGTAACGCTTTTTTGGCTCTACCCTCTCAGGATGAACTTGTAGCGGGTGAGCTGCGAATTCAAGGTGGCAAAATCACGGAAATTGGCGTTGGCCGGGCTCTCGAGACCCATGGAGAGGCGGAGATTATCAATGCCGAGGGGCTTGCGGTATTGCCCGGCGCTATAGATGCGCATGTGCATTTCTTTGATCCGGGTTACACTCACAAAGAGGACTTCCTACACGGCAGTGGTGCCTCGGCCTCGGGCGGTGTAACAACCGTAGTTGACATGCCTGACACCTCGGAGCCAGCGGTCATAGACGCTCACTCGATACAGGAGAAGCTTAGCGTCGTCTCAGCCCAGTCACTGGTCGACTTTGGCTTTTTCGGCGGGATCTCAGGACTGCTGTGTGACGAAGAGCTTCCACGGCGAGTTGCGGAAATGGCCCCGGAGGTACTAGGCATTAAGACCTATGCGACATCCGGCGCCGCCCATTTCCCGCGTGTCTCTAACCACCAGTATTATAAGGTTCTCACAGAGACTCGGCGCCACAACTGCATTGTTCTGGTTCATGCCGAGGACTACGACTACGTCTCCGGCGCTACGCCCGAGGCACGAGCGCAGGGCGATGGAGGCATGGCATTTTACCTCTCCCGCCCCGAAGCTGCCGAGACACTGTCTGTGCTCACCGTCACCGAGATTGCAGAAGAGCTTGGTGCGCCCATGCATATTGTCCACCTTGGAACCATTCGTGCGGCCGAGATTGTTGCCAAATGTCGCTTCGTGAGCGGAGAGACCTGTCCACAGTATCTTGAGTTTGACTGTAACGACTTCCAGCGAATAGGCGGAGCCCTCAAGATAACACCGCCGGTCAAGGGGCCGGAGAACAGAAGCGTGCTTTTGAAAATGCTGGCCGAGGGGCAGATTGACTTCATTGCCTCGGACCATGCGCCTGGCACCCGTGAGGAAAAGAACACCGGCTCAATCTGGACTGACTACGCAGGCATTCCGGGCGGGCCTACCCTCTTCCCCTACATTCTTTCCGAGGGTTACCTTTCGGGACTCATGGGGCTGCAGCGCTTTCTGGAGATCACCTCCGGCAACCCGGCACGACGCTACCGCATTGCAGACCGCAAAGGTGCCATAGCCGTTGGACTCGACGCCGACCTGGTGTTCATTGATACCGCCGGTAGCAGTGTTGTTCGTGGTGAGGAGAGCTTCTCAAAGGGCAAGGTCACGCCGTTTGAGGGCAAGGAGCTTCGTGGCAAGGTACTGCGTACCATGGTGCGCGGCCGCACGGTGTTTCATTCCGAGCACGGTGTCATTGGCGAACCGGGTACCGGGCAGTTCCTCCGTCCCGACCCCAAGCTGCGGAGCGCGGGCGTACAGCCCTGGCGAGGTTGAGTTGGTGGCCGAGTCTATGGTTCCTATTCCCTTCCCAGCCCTGCTAGAGATAGTGTTTTCCGAGTATCGCCAGCACCAGAGCATCTTTGGCATTCCTGAGCACGCTTTCTGCCAACCCGTCTCGGCTCGGCCGGAGGAAACCAGTCACACTTATGGCCTCTTCAGCGAATTGGTCTCGGCGCCCTTGGGCCCAGCTATAGGGCCACATACTCATTTGACGCAGAGCATTGTGTGTGCCTATCTGTGTGGTGGCCGGGTGATTGAGCTCAAGACGGTGCAGAAGCTCGACCAACTTGAGCTCCAAAAGCCCTGTGTCGATGCCGCCGATATTGGTTACAACACCGAATGGTCTACCGAACTCACTAGTGCGCAGGCAACTGCGGAGTATTTCAAGGCCTGGTTACTCCTGCACCTGCTGCGGGGGCTCCTCTGGAACGAGTGGGGTCAGGAGCCCGACTTTCTGTTCCTTATGAGTGTCGGATACGACCTTGAAGGTATACAAGGTGCGACGGTCGACGCATTTCTTGAGGATATGCGAGACGCGGGCCGGTCGGCGGTTTTTGCGGAACTCGTTGACGAACTGGTGACCTTTCTTGAGGCGCAGCCGGAGCTCGGCTTCTTCCCAGGAGGCTCGCTGAATAACTCGCTATCGGACTCTCCCGAGAACTCTCCGGCAGCGCCATCTGGGCCCGATCCACGCCTGGACTGGCGCGAGTTCGTACAGGGCATTCGTCACGATATCTGTCGCTCTGTTGCGCTCTCTACCATGCATGGCTGCCCACCCGACGAGATAGAGGCCATCTGCACCTACCTCCTCACCGAGAAGCGGTTCGACACCCTGGTCAAGCTCAACCCGACCTTGCTCGGCCAGCAGGATGTAGATCAAATTCTCAGTGACGCCGGGTACAGCATAGACCTGGATTCACACTCCTTTGAGGTTGATCTACGCTATTCGGACGCTGTACAGCTGTTGGGCCGCCTGCAGTCCACAGCCGCAGCCGTCGGTCGTGGCTTTGGGCTCAAGCTGTCCAATACCCTGCCGGTGCACAACACCGACTATCGTTTACCGGGTGAAACAATGTATCTCTCAGGGCGTGCATTGTATCTCCTCACAACCGAGCTAGCGGCGCGTCTCTGCCAGGATCTGCACACCTCCTACGGAGTGGTTCCGCTTGTGTCATACTCCGGGGGAGCTCATGCTGCCAACATTGTGGAGTTACTGGAAACCGGCATCGGCCCGGTCACAATTTCTACCGATCTGCTGAAACCTGGCGGCTACCTCCGTCTAGCCGAGGCGCTCCGAGCGGTAGAAGATAGGCATTTCCCAGACCGCCCCGATCCGGAGGCGCTCCGTTCCCTTGCCGACAGCGCCAAGCAACAGCCAGCCTACCGCGCTCGTGGCGGTGAGCCGACCGCACGTGTACATCGTCCTTTGCCACTGTTTGACTGCTTTGTGGCACCATGCCGCGAGGCCTGCCCTATAGGTCAGGATGTGCCCGGCTACATTCGTCTGCTCGGAGAGGGTCGTCCTGCCGAGGCCTTGTCCCTGATTCTTGCAACCAACGCCTTCCCAGGCCTAACCGGCGCTATCTGCGACCAGCGATGTGCGCGCGCCTGTACCCGCATTGAGTACGACCGAGCAGTACAGATCCGTGCCGAGAAGGAGCTGGTGGTTCGGGCGGCACGGCACACCGGCCTGGGCATGATTCCAAGCCGCCGCCCGGCTATGGGCAGTGCCGAAAACGGAGCGCCGGTTGCGGTTCTGACGGCTGGACTCGCCGGAGTTTCTGCTGCCTACTACCTTGTACGCGCCGGAATTCCTGCGGTCATCTTTGAGAGTTCAAGCCGCATTGGTGAACGCATTGAAGGCCAACTCGCAAAGTACCGGCTCACTGGAAACGAACTGACAGAAGACCTCACTCGCGTTGCTGCGTCGGGGGTAAAGTTCCGCCTGGCTCGCGAACGCTATCCCGACGCCGCCGACCTGGTAGAAGAGGGTTTTGCCGAGGTCGTCCTGAGTGGGCCAGATCCCGAACTGCTACGTAGCTTTGACCTGCGACTGCACCCCGACGGCACTCCAAAGGTCGAGTCAGAAACGCGACGGACGCCGAACGGGATTTACCTTGGAGGCGACGGGGAGTCTGACCCGCCACGCATCATTGAGGTCATTGCATCCGGGAAGCGCATTGCCGCGGCAATTCTTGCGGCACGGCGCGCCGGTTCCACAGTGGCGCCCGAGGCAGACGCTGGCCACAGCTCCGGGGGCAGATTCACCGGGGGCAGATTCACCGGCGGCCGCCACACAGCCCAACAGGGCCCCAAACCCGACCCTCTGCAGGTGCTCCAAAAGCACGGCCGCTTTGCCGCTCCAGGTCGTGGTTCCGACGGTGATGTAGCACGGGCCGAGTTCCAACGCTGTCTCGAGTGCAACGTTATCTGTCTTAAGTGCGTCCAGGTGTGTCCCAACCGTGCCAACATCGCCATCCGCATGCAGGCCAGTGACGGTTTCACCGACGCCTTCCAGATTGTGCACATGGATTCCTGGTGTAACGACTGCGGTAACTGTGCGGTTTTCTGCCCTTACGACGGCAAACCCTACCGCGAGAAGTTCACGTTGTTTGCCGACCGCACGGCATTTGAAGCCTCTAACACCCCGGGAATCTGCATTGATCATGGGCAGGTACTCCTGCGCGGGGGCGAGGCCCAGGCCAACACAGACGGCGGCGGCGTAACGAACCGTGAGGCTAAACGGGTCGCAACGCTGGTTGAACGTATACAGAACGACTACAGCTATCTCCTCCGCGCCTTTGGGGGCGGCATGGATGAATAAATCGATGTATAATCTCACTACAGAAGCAAAAGGAGCACACAGTCTATGAGCATTTTTGACACAATCCGGGAGAAGTCGGAAGCATACGCCGAGGACACTGCGGCGGTTCTCTCACACCTCGTTCGAACCAAGTCCTATGGCGGCGAGGAAGGTGATGTCCTCAAGGTGATTGAACAGTACTGCCAACAGTACAACTTTGACGAGGTGCGTTTTGACGGCCTGGGAAACCTCATTGCCCGCGTTGGGGAGGGAAGCCGCTCCATAGCCTTTGACGCCCATGTAGACACTGTTGAAGTTGGCGACCCGGATCAATGGACACGTGATCCTTTTTCCGGACTCATAGAGGACGGCTGGTTGCACGGTCGAGGTTCCTCAGACCAGAAGGGTGGAGCCGCATCAATGCTCACCGCTGGCCGCATTCTCAAGGAGATTGGCTACACCGGCCCCTACGCTGTGTACTTCACCTTTACGGTGCTCGAGGAAGACTGCGACGGAATGTGTTGGAAGTACCTCATTGAGGAGGAAGGCCTGAAGCCTGACTTTGCCGTCTCCACCGAACCGACAAGCTGCAACCTCTACCGCGGTCAGCGTGGGCGCATGGAGATAGAGGTGCACTTTAAGGGTGTTTCCTGCCATGGGAGCGCACCGGAGCGTGGGGTAAATGCAGCGTATAAGGCAGCCCGCACCGTGCTTGCCCTTGAGCAACTCAATGAGGAGCTCAAGCCTGATGACGACGGCTTTCTTGGCAAAGGTACGGTGGTGGTAAGCCAGGTTCATGCTCGTGGCCCCTCACAGTGTGCAGTTCCCGATCAAGCCCGACTTTACCTTGACCGCCGCTTAACCTGGGGTGAAACCAAGGAGCTTGCGGTCGAGCAGGTGAAGAAACTGGGAGAGGGTGAGATTGAGCGTGTCGAGGTTCCCTACTACACCAAAACCAGTTGGAAAGGCACCGAGTATGGACAGGAGTTGTACTTCCCTACCTGGAAGATCCCGGCCGACCATCCGCTGGTACTTGCCGGTGTTGTGGCCCATAAGAACCTGTATGGTGAGGCGCCGCTTGTAGATAAATGGACCTTCTCCACCAACGGAGTATCTATCTGTGGCCTCCACGAGGTACCGCTGATTGGTTTTGGACCAGGTGATGAAGCAGAGGCCCACGCGCCCAATGAGAAACTCCGGGTGGCGGACCTCCCGATAGCAGCCGCCTTTTACGCAGCTCTGCCGTACAACCTGCCGCAGTAGAGTCCTGCGCGCGGTAGTAGGTGCGTTGTAGCAGAGGCGCACGAGGCATGGGGTGGCTGACGCCATCTGCAACTGAATATGAACTGGAGGCACGAGTGAGTACGAAAATCCATTGCACCATTAACGGAGAGAGGCATGAGTTCGGCACTGGGGCGGGCACAATGCTTATTGATGTTCTGCGTGACCACCTGGGACTCGTCGGAACCAAGAACGGTTGCGGCAACGGGCAGTGTGGTGCGTGTGCGGTGATTATGAATAATAAGCTCACTCGTTCCTGTGTCACGCCCATAGCCAAGCTTGACGGCGCGGAGATTGAGACGGTAGAGTCGCTATCCCGTGGAGGGCAGCTGCACGCGCTTCAGGAGGCCTTTGTTGCAGAAGGTGCAGTGCAGTGCGGTTTCTGTACACCGGGTATGCTTATGGCGGCTAAGGCGCTCCTGCTGCAGAATCCCCAGCCGACACACCACGAGATCCGTGAGGCCTTGGAGCCTCAGCTCTGCCGCTGCACCGGGTATAGCGCCATTGTGCGGGCGGTGCGGCGGGCGGCGGGGTTGCCGGTGGCTGAACACGGTGCGGCGGACGCCGCTGCCGAGCTTTCGGGTTCAGTACCACTCCCGGGCAGCGAAACTGTCACAAACGGCCTTACCGGGTCTGTAGGCACCTCACCGCTCCGCAAAGATACCCTGGCAAAGCTGCGGGGTGAACGCGTATTTGCCGCCGACTACGAGTCCCCCGAGATGCTCCATGGCGCCTTTGTTTTAAGCGACAAAGACCATGCCCGACTGCTGAGCCTCAACCTTGAGCAGGCACGAAAAGCTCCCGGGGTCGTAACCATTCTCAGTGCGTCCGATATTCCCGGCCGCAACGGCTTTGGACTGTTCATTCCGCATCAGCCGGTATTTGCCTCGGATCTTGTTCGTTACCGCGGCGAACCCTTGGCGCTGGTTGTGGCAGAGTCCCTTGCCATGGCACGAGCCGCTGCCAAACTCATAAAGGCCGAGTATGAAGACCTGCCGGTTATTCACTCAATTGACGAGGCCATGGCCCCCGGAGCGCCTGAGCTTCACGAGGGCGGCAATACTGCCGACACCGTGCGGTTTCGGCGGGGGAACCCGGAGCAGGCATTTGCAGATGCAGATCTGGTAATTGAGGGTGAGTACTTCACCCCAGCAATTGAACACGCCTACCTGGAACCGGAGGCCTGCCTTGCAGTTCCCGGCTCGCAACCAGCGGTTACGGTATATACCGCAAACCAAGGCTCCGGCGCGTACCAGCAAATGATTGCCGCTACCTTAGCCGTTGACCCCGAACAGGTTCGAGTCGTCTATACCCCTGCTGGCGGCGGTTTTGGCGGTAAGGAAGAACCAACCGTTCAGATACAGGCCGCGCTCGCAGCCCGCCTTACCGGCCGGCCGGTGAAGGTTGTACTCAATCGCAGCGAGTCAATCCGAATGAGCACCAAGCGTCATGGGAGTCGTGTTCGCATTCGCCATGCAGTGCGCAAGGACGGCACCTTGTTGGCGGTCGAGACCGACACAGTGGTAGATTCCGGCTCCTATCTTTCACTCAGCAAACCCGTTATTTTCCGCACCGCTATCATGGCTGGTGGCCCGTACGAGATTCCCAATGCTTCCGTGAACTCATGCGGAGTGTACACCAACACCAATCCATCCGGCGCCTTTCGGGGCTTCGGCAGCACCCAGATCTGTTTTGCGGTCGAACTCCAGATGGACAAGATCGCGCGGGCCTTGGGTATGGATCCCATTGAACTACGCCGCAAGAATGCCCTTGCACCTGGCAAGACAACCGTGACCGGACACCTTCTGCCCGAGGGGAACCCCTACCCGGAGACGGTGAACCAGGTTGCCGACGCGCTCGCAGCGGCGCTTAAGGAAACAACTCCAGCTGCTGGCAAGAAACTTGGTGTTGGGTTTGCCAGCGCCTACAAGAACGTTGGCGTGGGAAAAGGCCTGCCAGATGAAGCCTCGGCAGCTGTAGAGTTGCGTGAGGATGGCTCGGTGCGCATCTTTGTTGGGGCCACCGACATGGGGCAGGGATCGGACACGGTAATGGCGCAGATTGCCGCCGAGCGCCTTGGAGTTCCCTATAGTCTGGTCGATGTAGTGTCGTCCGACACCGAGCGTTGTCCGGAGGCCGGACTCACCACCGCATCTCGCCAGACCTTTGTCAGCGGTAATGCCGTCAACGGGGCTGCTGCGCTGCTCCTGGAAACACTTAAGAAACCCGACGGCGTGAACCTATCTGGCTATGCGGAAGAGGAAGCCCGGGAAGCATTGACGGAACTGTATGAGGAACACTACAAAGGTGAACGACTTCGAGTCGAGTATCGGTACCGGCCACCCCGAACCATGCCGCTACCGGAGGACTGCGAGGCGGTGGTACCAGATCACCCCGAAGGCCACGCAATCCATTTTGCCTACTGTTATACCAGTATGGCGGCAATTGTGGAGGTTAACCCCGACGGCACCGATTTGCGAGTGCTACGGCTCATTACGGCGCAGGATGTTGGCCGTGCCCTACACCGCCAGAATGTTCTTGGTCAGGTCGAAGGAGCGGTGGTCATGGGCTATGGTTATGGGGTGCGTGAAAAATTTGAGTCGGGACGCAACGGTACAGCTACAACCACAATCAATTCGCTGGGGCTGCCTCGCTTCCTTGACTCACCAATACTGGAAACCTACATAGTAGAGGCGGCTCATCCACACGGGCCCTACGGCGCTAAGGGAATTGGTGAGATACCGCTGAATCCCGCTGCCCCCGCAATTGCTGCGGCAGTGCATGATGCACTCGGCGTGTATCCCACCAGTTTGCCCTTTGGCGCTACCCTGCCGGACCTGGTTGCTGGCTCTTAGACGCGAGCGCGCGCCGGATGAGTCGTGCCAGATGAGTTAGGAAGGAGCAGGGAGGCGCGTCACAGCGCCTCCAGTTTGCTACTGTACAGGAATAAGATGAGCCGCTTTCATGCCAAAGTCTATCTCGACCGAGGAGCCGGTCTCAATGAAACCTTCCTCTACTGGATTAAAAGTCACGGCCTGAATAGGGGTCTCAACGCCAGGCACTACTATTTCGTACTCGACGGTGGCTCCAATGTAGACCTGCTTCTCTACCACACCGCTGAGCAAACCCTTTGGGCCCCCGGCTTCAGTCTTTGCCAGTCGTAAGGACTCCGGTCGAACTACGGTCAGCGCGCTGTCTCCGGCGCTGAAACTTCCCTCAGCGCTTCCGGCATCTCCTATCCCGCCCTGATACTGCACATTCAACGCACCATCAGTAGCCCCAACCACCGTGCAGGGAATAAAGTTGACCCGTCCAATGAAGTCGGCGACAAAGTAGTTCGCCGGACGGGAGTAGATCTCAAAGGGTGTGCCGACCTGCATCACTCGTCCCTTGTCCATGACAACAATCCTGTCAGACACGGTCATAGCCTCGGACTGGTCATGCGTAACGTAGATACTGGTTATGCCGAATGTCTTCTGTATTCTGCGAATCTCAAGCCGCATCTGCTCTCGCAGTTTTGCATCTAGATTTGACAGTGGTTCGTCAAAGAGCAACACCTTCGGTCGGTTAATTACGGCCCGCGCCAAAGCAACTCGCTGTTGCTGGCCACCCGAGAGTTGATCCGGGCTGCGATGGTAGAGGTCGGTGAGATTCATCACCTCCATGACCTCCATGACTGCGTCCTTGATCTGCTTTTTGTTCATGCCGCGCAGCTCCGGTCCAAAGCCAATATTCTGACCAACCGAGAGATGCGGAAAAATTGCATAGCTCTGAAACACCATTGAGGTATCGCGCTTGTTTGGCGGGAGGTGACTGACTTCCTTGCCTCCAATCCAGACCGTCCCGGAGTTTGGAGCTTCAAAGCCGGACACAATGCGCAAGGTTGTGGTCTTGCCACACCCAGAGGGGCCGAGAAAGGTAACCATTTCACCTTCCTGTATCTCCAGGGTCATGTCCTCAACCGCTGTTACCCTGTTGTCAGGTTGATCAGGATCAGAAAAGTATTTGTGAATTGCCTCTAGTCGTACGCTCATATGCTGCTCCTAAACCTGTAGTAACTTGCCTTTGTAGCCACTAAAACCCTTTGTGAGTATTAGGCGTATTATCATCATGGCAACGAGAATGATCGCAACCAATACAACGCTAAATGCCGAGGCCGCACCAAAACGCCCCGACTCCACCTGCGCCATGATTTGAACGGTCATGAGATTCCAGTTTGCTGAGACCAAGAAGATGGCGGCGCTGATTGCTGTCATGGCGCGGACGAACGCAAATGTCAGACCCGAGAAAAATGCGGGCAGCATAAGAGGTAGCGTAATCCGGCGAAAACTCGTTCGTGCGTCGGCCCCGAGATCTATGGCCGCCTCTTCTATTGAAGGGTCAACCTGCCGGAGTATAGCAATACCAGACTGTATTCCGACCGGAATGTAGCGGAAAATGAAGTTCAGCGCTAGAATAGCAAAGGTTCCAGTCAGAATGAGCGGGGGCTTGTTGAAGGCAAGAATGTAGCCAATTCCGATTACGGTTCCTGGAACTGCAAAGCTCAACATTGAGGTGAAGTCCATAAACTGTCGCCCTGGGAAGCGCTTACGCACGACAAGAAACGCAATTACCATGCCCAGTATGCCCGCAATTGGAGTCGATACTCCTGCAATTATCAGTGTGTCTCGTACCGCACTAAACCCAACACCAAAGACATATTGGAAGTGGCGCAAGGTTAGGGTGGTCATGTCATGTCCCCAGACCCGCGCAAATGCCGCCCAGAGAATAGTGGCGTAGACCAGGAGTATGATGCCGGCCACGAACAGGCAGAGGCCAAAGAGAATCCACTGAACCGGACGACTCACAAGCTTGATGCTCGAGCTTGTCGGTTTGCCGGTGATGGTCACGTACTGCTTCCTACTCACCCAGTATTTCTGAATGAAGAAGGCCGTGATAGAAGGAATGAGTAGTACGACGGCGAGTGCCGCACCGCGCGGAAGGTTGTACATACCGGTAATCTGCAGATAGGCCTGCACCGAGAGAACTGGAAAACGACTGCCCGCAAGAATGAGCGGGTTTCCAAAGTCTGAAAGCGTCTCAATAAACAGCACCAACATGGCGCTGGCTATACCGGGAAAGGTGAGCGGAAGTGTCACACGTCGAAACACCTTCCAGCGCGAACCGCCAAGATCCATTGCTGCATCTTCGAGCGTGGGACTAATGGATTCAAGAACGCCCTTGAGCGTTATGTAGGCGACCGGGAAGAAGGTCAGCACCTGTGCAAACATGAGTCCCCAGAAACCGTAAATGTTTAGATTGCGAATACCGAGCAGCTGATACGAGATAAGGCCGTTACGGCCGAACAGCATAATAATTGCCATGGCACCAATAAAGGGTGGCGAAACAATTGGTACAATCGCAATTGTGTTCAGCGCCTTCTTAAAAGGAACTGATGTCCGGGTGATAGTAAACGCGAACAGGAATCCGACAGCACTCCCCGCAATTGCTGTAGCCACGCCAAGGAGCAAACTGTTCCTGAGCGCTGACCGCTCGTGTTGGGAGGTGAAGAAGCGCTCGAAAGGTGCAGTGCTCCAACGCCCCATGTCGTCCCGAAAGCTGGTGATGAGAACCTCAAACAAGGGATACAAAATAAAGAGAACCAATGAGGCAAGAATGGCTACAATGGTTAGAAGAAGGATCGGATCCCCCGACAACCTCCGTAAGGCCAGGATCTGCTGCTTTGCCTTGTTCTTGAGCCTCTGTGACATCGACACAATCTCCTTTGGGCATGTCTGCATCAACGGTGTGGTACCTTTGATGCGTGGCCTGGGTGCTTATGCACCCAGGCCAACAAGTTCACTCGATCGATGCTGTAAAATGAGTCCGCCTAGTTAAGTGGCAGTACCTCAACCTCCCAACGCTCGACTAATCGTTGCTTCTCACCGCCAGCCCAGTCGGGATCAACCGCAATAGTGCGAAGGCTTTCGAAGGAAGGCATTCCTGGGCCAAGCTCTGCGTTTGGATTCACCGGGTAGAAGTAGGTTCGCTCACGAGTAAGCACATTCTGACCTTCGACCGAGACAAGCCAGTCTACCAACTTCTGCGCAGCCTCCAGGTTTCGGGTGCCCTTAAGAATAGAAACGGCTGGAGCCTCAAACCCAACGCCCTCGGAGGGGAATATGACCTCAACCGGGAAGCCCTCGTCGGCAGCCTGGAAAAAGGCTGGAGTAAACTGAATTCCTATTGGAGCCTCACCCACCGCAACCGCCGCTGCGGGCGCAGTACCCGAAGAAGTATAGGTTTGGATATTCGGGCTGAGTCCTTTGAGATACTCAAATGCCGCGTCCTCACCCCATTGTACCGTTAGGCTGGTCACAACATTGTAGGCCGTTCCCGAAGAGGCAGGCGAAGGCATCTGAATTTGACCACGGTACTGTGGATCGAGCAGGTCCTGCCATGAGGAGGGAACCGCCAGGCCTTCACGCCGCATTGCTGTAGTGTTAATGCCAACTCCCATGGGGTTCATGTAGAACGCTGTCCAGTAACCGTCTGGATCTCGGAAGACCGGATCAAGTGCCATTGTTGCGGCTGAGCTGTACGGAATGGTGAGTCCACGCTCCTTTGCAAGTACGTGATTCTCATTGGGCGCACCCATCCAGACATCTGCCTGTGGGTTGGCTGACTCGGCGCTCATTCGGGCAAGTGCCGGGCCGGTGGAAAGATGAACAAAGCTCACCTCAATACCGGTATCGGCGGTAAACGCATCAAGAATCTTCTTGGCGTTCTCTTCGTCTACACTTGAATACACAACAAGTCTGGATTGCTGTTCTGAACGACCTCCGGCAAAAGCCATGGCCGGAATAATCATGGCCATGATGAGAAAGAAAACGACGACTCGCTTCATAGTGACACCTCTCTTTGGAAAATAGATCTGCATACAGCATTGCAATATGCGTGCCGAGCCCGATTCGGCCGTGTTTTGGCTCCTAAATGTCCATAAATCAAGAGGCACTGTGCAGGAGTTGCACAGTGCTTGCACAGCATTGCACACTCGAAACTGAGGATGTGGGAGACCTTGCGAACTAGAGTTCTTTGCCGGTGAGGTGGTGCTTTTCCAGCTTGTAGTACAGCGTCCGCCGGGAAAGCCCAAGCAGTCGCGCTGCATCGCTTTTGTTGCCGTGCGCACGGCGCAAGGCGTCGAGGATTGCATCGCGTTCCTCGGCGCCTGACCTGACAATCGGGTGCTCGGCCGAGCCTGTTAGTTCATCTATAACCATATCAACCGTCACCCGCTCCGGTCTATGCAGAACTACTACGCGTTCAATGATGTTCTGCAGCTCGCGAACATTGCCCGGCCAATGATAACGATCCAAGGCTGCATAGGTCTCCCCGTCCACCTCCGGCACCGGCAACTCCTCGCGTGCACAGGTCTTTTCCAGTATTGACCTCACCAACTCGGGGATATCTGAACGTCTCTCGCGCAAGGGTGGCACGTGAATAGGAACAACATTCAGCCTATAGTAGAGATCTTCCCGAAAGCTCCCATCCTCAACCAATGCGCCCAAGTCGCGATTGGTGGCCGCAATGAGGCGTACATCGACCTTGAGATACTCAGTGCCGCCAACCCGGGTGAACTCACGTTCCTGCAGCACTCGCAGCAACTTGACTTGAGTGTCCGGAGACACCTCCGATATCTCATCAAGAAACAGTGTGCCCCGGTCGGCAATCTCAAAGAATCCGTGCTTGCGCGACTCAGCACCAGTGAATGCGCCTTTCTCGTAGCCGAAGAGCTCTGACTCCAGGAGGGCCGGGCTAAAGGCGGCACAGTGAACCGGAACGAAGCGTTCATTATTGCGACGGCTTTGCGCATGAATTGAACGCGTAATCAGTTCCTTGCCGGTACCACTCTCACCGATAATGAGCACGGTCACGTTACTCGCCGAGACGGCCGATATCTTGCGGAACACGGACTGCATTGCTGGACTGGAACCGATGATTTGGTGATCATCACTATTCAGGTCAGAGGGCTTGGACAGTGCTTGCTGCAGCACTGTTCGCAGCTGGGCATAGTCAAGCGGCTTGGTGAGGTAGTCGTAGGCACCGCCCTTCATTGCATGAACCGCTCCTTGAACCGTGGCAAAGGCGGTAATAAACACAAAGCGAAGCTCAAGACCTTGCGAGCGCAGCATTGCCGCAAGTTGAAGGCCATCCATGTCGTCCATGCGAATATCACACAGCACCAGATCCGGCTTCTCCTGTACCGCTCGCCGGTATCCTTCACGGCCGCCTTGGGCGGTGAGCACATGGTAACCCTCTTGAGTCAAGAAAGCCTCAAGTACCGTGAGAATGTTCTTCTTGTCGTCAACAATGAGGATGGTGCTAGGTCGATTCGACTCAGTTTCTGGAACGACAGCCAGCTTACCGGGAGTGTTCATTCTCCCCATCCTTCTGCAGTGCGTATCCCTGGAATGTATACGGGCAGGGAAATACCTGCTTGTACTCCACCACCTTCGAGGTTCGAAACACGAATGTCTCCCTTGTGCTGCTCGATAATCCCCTTACACAACGCCAGCCCAAGTCCGAGCCCATGCTCTTTCGATGTAACAAAAGGGTCGAACAGGTGCTGAGCAAGTGCATTGGGAATTCCAGGGCCAGTATCCCGTATCTGCACCGAGGCTGCCGTATGATCCAGTCTGGTGTCTATGGTTATTGTGTCGCCATGAGAGCACGCTTCCAAGGCGTTCATCAAGAGGTTTACCACAACTCGTTTGATATGGCTGCGTGATGCCCGAATGTTCAGTGCGCTGTCGGTGTGCCTTACCTCAACAGCCACTCGCCGCTGCTGCGCCATGGGCGCAATCAGCAGCATGGTATCATCAATGAGTTCCCGCATATCGAACACCGTCTCTGAGTTCATGTCGAACTTGCCATACTGAGTAAACTCGGACACGTATCTATTAAGGTTATCCACCTCTTCGCGAATTATCTTAAGGAACCGGTTCTGGTTTTCGCTTATCTCTGGGTCACGACTAATCAGTTCGACCGCGCCACTCACGGCTTCCAGTGGGTTGCGAATTTCATGAGCCAGAGATACCGATATCTCACCCAGTGTTCGCAGTCGCTGAAGATCGCGTTCCTCACGATAGTAGGTCTCAAGGCGAGCCCTCATGGACTCGATCGCCTCGGCGACGTTGCGGATTTCAGGGGTCGCTCTGCGGGGCGTACGAATGGGTTGGCCGTCGATGTCGGGTTTGCTGGAGCCAAGGGCATCCGACACCAATTTCAATGGGCGAATTACCTGACTGTTAATGAACAGGCCAAAACTTATTCCAATACTCAGCTGCGCGGCCAGTGCAACAAACAAAAGAGTGGTTGTCTGCAACATGCGCTGATGGAAGCTCTCAAGCGACACTGCGACCTCGGCTCGGCCAAACTGCAGGCCCTCAGACGCAATAGGCGCGGATGCCAAAAGCAGCGTATCCATGTATCGGAGATGTAAGCCAGTACTTTGGTCTGTTGAGGAGGTGTGAATCCACCCCTGACCGCTCCGATTTGTGTCGGCAACTACACGGCCGACGCTGTTCACGACACGAGCATCAAGAACATCGGAATGAGTCAGAAGGGAGTCTACCTGTCGCTCAAGTCGGTCGAAATGCCCGCTCAAGAGGGGGTCCAAGGACATCTCGGCCAGTGTCGAAACGAGCACTCTGGCTCGCTCGCCGCTCTCTGTCTGCATAAGACGCCGTTGCCCCCAGAGATTGTATCCTCCGTGGGCGAGCATCACCGTCATGACAAAGAGAAAGGCCGCGGTTACTTTACTCTGAAGGGACATGCGCGGTTACCTCTAGAACACGGAGCAATTGCAGCGCCCGTTCGAGTAATGCGGCATCTGATTCCGAGACGTCCAGCATTCCCCCATCTACATTATTGTACATGACCTCAGGTGAGAAGAAGCGCACGCCACGATTCGAATACTGCGTGCTGAGGTCACCCACAAGCACTGCGGCAATTTGATCATGAACCTCGCTTTGACCATCTATTCGCCCCACCATCACCCAAGGCGGGGTCTCACGCGTCAGTGCGATAGGCCGTACATTGCTCACGAAGTCCGTCATGGCCGGGTCGGACAACAGCGACCTCGATACCACCCCAACCTGGAGCTGCCCGTAGGAGACGCCCTTCAGAATGCTCTCTTGAGTGTCGGCATACTCGAACCGGGGAATGGGGAGATCTGCATCCTGAAACACCATGGCTGTATAGACAGCCACCGATGGATGGTTATGGAGGTCAGGAACGCTGACCGCTTGGCCCATGGTGTGTACTGGAGCAAAGGTGCGTGAGCGACTCGGCACAATCAACACATACTGCGGGCGGCTCTCGCCGTTTAACTCGGCTCGAGCCCCCAACGCTACCGTGGCTAAGACCTGCAGTGGAACCTCGCTGCTTAAGCGATACACCGAGATTGGATCCAGGAGCACCGCGTCGAGGCGCCGGCCACGCAGCCCCGACATAAGCTCACGCTGCTCGCTCTCAATTACCAGACGAATGCTCTGCCCGGTAAGCTCACTCACCGAATCAACAACGGGAGCCCAGCGACTCAGCACCTCGCGGCCGGGGCCGAGTGCCGGTACACCAATAACATAGGGCGCCGCCGGTAGCTCTAAAGCAGACAGCAGGCCGACGACGAGACACAGGAGCATGGTGAGTACCGGCTTGTTACGCCGTCTCACACAGCGGTGAGCGGCGCCGGAGGTGTACATATGCCCAGTCCTAGAGCAGACCAACCTCGCGGTTGAAGTCGTCAATCATGGCGTCAATGGTGGGTGCGAGTGCCTGAATGTTGGTCCAGTACTCCCGGTCGTACCACTGTGCATTGAGCTCCTCGGAGTCCCGGCCCTGCTGCTCAACCCAGGTGAAGTACTTGAGGTTGTGCACCCGTAGTCGCTCGTAGTAGGTCAGTTCCAGCACGTTGAGGTGGTTCTGCTTTTCAGCGGAACCGGCAAAATAGCGCGCAGCATCAATCTCTGAAAGCGGGCCCTGTTCCGCCACCAGGTCCTCTACACGTGAGTTGTACAACTCCATGGAGTCGGTCAGCACCGTCACCATTACATCGTCGGGACCAAGTTCATAGTACTTTGCAATCTTCGCCGCAGCGAGCATGTTTCCTATTCCGGAAATTCCGAGCGCTGGCAACGACTGGATTGTCTCATCCGAGATACCCCGTGAAGCAAGATATGCACGGCCAGCGTCCTCGTTGAAGACCCGAGTCAGGTCAATGCAGTCCTGGTCGTCAACCGCAACTATGAGGTCGGTATTGCGAACGTTGTGCACCCATGGCACATGCTTGTCGCCAATTCCTTCAATGCGGTGATCACCAAAACCGTTACGCAGAAGGGTCGGACACTGCAGCGCCTCGGCGGCACCAATTACACTGCGGGGGTACAGTTGCTTGAGTTTATCACCGGCAGCGAGCGTCCCTCCTGATCCGGTGGAAGAAACGTAGCCAGCGTAATTCTCAGGCTTGACTCCAGCAGCAGCCAGCATCTCCACAATTGCGTCGGCTGTTACCTCGTAATGCCAGAGGTAGTTGCCGAACTCCTCAAACTGATTGAAAATGACGATATCGTCACCACGAGTCTTTCTCAGCTCCCAGCAGGCATCAAAGATTTCTTTGACGTTACTCTCGGTTCCGGGGGTTGCTATAACCTCTCCGGCAATCTTCTTAAGCCACTCAAAACGTTCGCGGCTCATACCCTCGGGAAGAATTGCAATAGACTCGCAGCCAAGGAGCGCTGAGTTGTACGCGCCACCACGGCAGTAGTTG
This sequence comes from Spirochaetaceae bacterium, assembly GCA_007695055.1. GTDB lineage: Bacteria > Spirochaetota > Spirochaetia > DSM-27196 > SLAA01 > SLAA01. The sequence continues at coordinate 37,077 of REEM01000100.1, forward strand.
CCGGTGGAGGGCCAGACCGCTTTCTGGTTGGCTGTATCATAACTGCCACTGACCAATGCAGGGGCCAGGCAGCCGTAGGTTGCCCCAACCTTGTGAGCCCCGGTAGGAAACCACTGCCCAACAATACCCAGAATACGGCAGGGTGCACCGGTGAGTTCCGGTGGCAGTTCAATGTAGTTTACCCCACCAAAGGTACCGCCCTTGGCAACCGGCTCATTCTTCCAGGTAATGCGAAATAGATTTGCAGGGTCAATGTCCCAGAGACCGACCTCGCTCAGCCTTGTGCGAATTTTTTCCGGCATTGAGGCTGGATTCCTCATCTCGCTAAACTTGGGAAGAATAATTCCACGCTCACGGCAGCGTTCAATATTGCGCGCCCGCACTTCCGGACGCAGAGTCAGGTCAATCATGGCATCTCCATACATTGGTACGACAACTGTGTGTAGTCGAATGCTTACTGCTTACTCAGTGCCTCTACTATACCCGCAAAACACTGAAGCGGCTACAGCCTACTCAGGAGCTCGCGGGCGGTGAGTACCGTGACGGGAAGGTGTTCCCGGGCCTCGAGGATCCAGGTATCCGTGGGAACGTCTGGCCTCGGCTACGATATCGGCCAGATCGTCCTCGGTTATTTCCAGGCTGCCAACCTTGTCCCGGATTGCGGCCAGCTGTGGGCTTTCCAGGGGGCGAATCACCACGGGCTCCAGAACAATCCGTCCGGATTCCCAGCGAGCGTCAAAATAGGTTTGGTCCGGGCAGTGTCGGAGAACTTCCCCGGGCAGGGTCAACTGGTTCTTACTCGTCACTTTGCAGAGCATATGCACCCCCCTCTGAGTAATCCTACGCGGTATAGGTCGTTATCGGCAAGCAAGAATGTAAGGAAAAAAGAGGCCGTCGCTGACTCCGTACGGGCAGAAAACTCCGGTGAGCCGGTGGCTCAGTCGTGATAATGATACCGGAGCTGGGCGATGTATACAGCGGTGTCGGTAACGGAGTAACCCACACGGTGTTCGCTCGTGATGCGTCGAGACCAGTAACCGCTGAGGGCATGCTTCAGCGGCTCCGGTTTGCCGGAACCATGAAACGGGTCTCTCAAAATTTCCTTGATAAGGGCGTTTATGCGGTGTGCTGTCTTCTTGTCCGTCTTATGCCAATAGATGTAGTCTTCCCACGCATGCTCAGAGAAGCACACCTTCATTCACGAAGCTCCCACTCCTGCCCGCCCTTCTCAGCAAGCTCCTTGACGGACTCTAGTAGCCTGCGTGCATTTGCGGGCGACCGCAGCAAATAGGCGGTCTCTTCAAGTGCTTCATAGTCCTCAAGCGAGATCATAACAACCGACTGAGCCTTGTTTCGTGTAATGATGAGAGGTTCATGGTTCTCACAAACGCGATCCATATCGCCCGCGCTCACATGAGTTCGATGAGGTGCTCAATGGATTGCCAGAACTGCTCGTCAAGCAAACGCGCGGCGCCGACAACCGCGGCATCTTCATGGAGCGTTGAGAACCGAACATCGACCGCGAAATCACTCGCTTCCAATGCATGTTCCATGGCTGGCCCCCACAGAGTATAGGCCTTGGCGATGTTCCCCCCCACAACCAAAGACTCCGCGCCAAAGCCCTTGAGCCAAGGCCCAACGAACTCCCCTAGCTGCTTGCCACGCCGGCGAAACGCCACTACCGCAGAGTCATCACCCTCGCGCGCACGGTCGGCCAAGGCCCTGACACCGGAAACCGTTTGCCCGGAGACTGCGGCATACTCTGCCACGAAACCGCGGGTGGAGAAGAAGTCGTCAGCCAGGCCGTGGTGACAGGGTAAATGCCAGAGGCAGCCTTGAGGAGGCACCACTGCACCCTCAAGCACCGGAACTCCGTTGTGGATAAAAGCCGACCCCAGGCCGGTGCCAAGAGTCAGTGCAACAGAACGCCTATAGGGGGCTGTCGCACCCCGCCATGCCTCGCCAACCGCAAATGCGGTAGCGTCATTAATGAAGCGAACTGACAAACCGGGATCTACATTGAGTGCGGAGCGCAAAGCGTCTCCAACCTTCACACCTTCAAGGCTCTCGTACTTGCGGCCCGTGCTAGGTGCCCCCAGTCCTTGGCGGTAATCAAAGGGGCTCGGCATGGCGCACCCGAGGCCAGCAAGCTCATGTTTCCCGAGCGCCGTCAAACTGTCCTGCAGGGCCTGGGCCCATACCTCTAGAATGTGCTCAGCCCCCTGGGCACTATCAACCGCCCGGGCAGCGCGACTCCTCTGCACCACGGTTCCGGACTCTACCCCCACCAAGGCCGAGCTTATGTGGCTGCCGCCTATATCGCAGGCAAGTACTACTCTTTCCATACCGAGCGCCAAACCGCTACACAAGATTCCGGTCTAGTACTTGGCGCAATTGGTCTACCGTGTTCACTGCGGCCCGGACGGTGTGGTAGTTCACCTTCCAGGAATGGCTCATGTGCCGCCATAGTGGCTCACCCTCGCGACTCAGCAGCGGCCACCACTCACCGGTCTCATGGTGAATCATGGTATCCATCACAAATCTATGGACGTTGGTATAGGCCTGCAGATAGCGGTCGTCCTGGTAACGCAGAAACCCGTCAAGCATACCAATGAGCGTCTCGGCCTGCTGCCAGAACTCCTTGGCTTGATCCGTTGCCGGGCCCTTGTGTGAACCCTCCACGTAGACTCCACCATAGGTCTCGTCAATTCCATAACGCACAGCATGATCAAGAGCGCTGCGAATAATGTGGTCATAGGGGGCAATGTCGTCGCCCAAGGTGTTCAGCGCGTCTATCAGCAGCCAGGCCATCTCGGCATTGTGTCCATATGATGTGTTATCCAAGGGGTTTGCCTTCTGTCCGCTCTCGTCATAGCGGTCCCAACCCCAGACGATATCGAACTTAATGTGAGGCGCCTGCTTCCAGTCAACAGTGAACTGTGGAATTCCGGTGCCTCCCGGGCTCAACACGCGTTCAACAATAATGCGAATAACCTCACGCAGCTTCCTGGCATGGAGTTCCTTCTGGCTCACCGCATAGAGGCTGGTATAGGCCTCCATCAGGTGCATGTGCACATCCAGGGTCTTGCGGTCACCACCCCCGGCGCCTGGCCCGCTCAGCGTCCAGTCACGCTCAAACATTTCCAGGTAGCCACCGTAGGCCGTCTCGGTGCAGTTGATCTGAACAAGGTCAAAAACCCTTTCTGCGTACTCCAGTCCCACAGGGTCACCGGTGGCTCGGGTATACTCGGCTAGCGCGTAGATTGCAAAGCTGTGGCCGTAGAGAATTTTTTGGGGAATGATCACCTCGCCCGAACGGTCAACAGTCCAGAAAAACCCGCCGTGCTCGTGGTCCCACATCCGCTCCAGCAGGAACTTCACACCGTGCTCCGCGTGCGCGGCACACCGTCCCTCCCCATGCCCGGCGCGGTGGGCCAAGGACATACTCAAGACGGTCCGAGTCTGTGCAATGAGTGACTTCTCGTCCTCACCGGTATCAACACCGTTCTCGTCGAAATGAGTTATGTAGCCCCCGTGCACATCGTCGCGGGATCTATCCAACCAAAACGGCAAGAGCTCGTCATTGAGGTGCTTCAACATTTCATCATGCATACGCTCGCATTCAGCTCGGTTCATCTTCACTCCTTAACCTTGTTCATGCAGAACCTGATAGAGTCGATGCAGAGCCACACGGTTGTCGGCCGCAAGGTACTGCATCGTCCCTCCCATTCTGCTAAATGTTTTCAAGAAGCGCATGTAGTATGCAGGATCGTCGGCGGGTGGCTCTCCAGAAGTTGCCCAGTCCCAAGTAGATTCCATGAGGTCTACCACACACACATAGTGATTCCGAATAGACCGCCCAGCCTGCAGCGCCAGATTCATAGCCATAGAAAAGGACTTTTCAAAAACCATTGGTGACATAACCGCCGACCCGACCGAGAGATACACTCCGTGATCTATACGGGAAATCTCGGCGGCAAAACGCAAGAAGTCGTGTTCGGCACAGCGGCCAATTGCAGCACCATAACTCGTTGGATGGGTGTAAATAATGTCATGGCCAAACATAGGATGTCCGGTGAACGGGACGCCCAATCGCCGGGCGGCTGCCTGCAGGCTAAACTCAAGATAAGGATGCTTAATCTCAATGCGCCCCGGGCCCAGTCCATGGCGGCGGATTGCGTCTAAGAGGTCGCAGGCGGCACCTGCACAGCTATGCCCTTCCGGTAGGGCGTCCACAACCTCCTGGAGCAGTTCAGCCTCGGCAGGAATAGTGAGTCCGTTGTCCAGAATCATTGTCCCCACCGACTCACCGTAACCTAAGCCGCGCCATGCTCCAACAAGCAGCGCCAGGTTGAGATTCCTGCCCGTCTCCTCCCACAAGCCAAAGCGCCCTTGTGCGGTATTTGCTCGTACGTCCTCACTGGTGAGCCCTTGAAATGCAAGCTCCCAGTCATGAATGATACCGGCGCCGTTGGTAGCAAGCAGGGTGAACCATCCCTCTTCAATGAGACGGATCAGCACAGGACCCAGACCGTTCTTAATGGTGTGGGCACCAAAGGCCATGATGCGCGGGGCCCCTGCCGCGCGGGCAGCACGCATTCTGGTAGCAAGTTCCTGGACGGTAGCCTCGGCATCCGCCCCCAGATGCCCAGAGAGGGCACCGTACGGATCCAGCATGTCGGACTCGACCTTCACGCGGTTTGCCCGCTCGCCCAAGGGATAGGTTCGTAACTGCAGGCGATCAAACTCAGCTGCTTTATCCATGAGACGCTCCATGTACAGCGGCACGACCTGTACCGCCACCGGATGTCAGGCCCAGGTACTCCAGCAGTCGGTCAAGCTGAGAGTAGTCGGGAATCACACAGTCGGCCCCTGCCAGGATAAGCCGCTCGCGTTTCGCAAGATTAAGCCCGTAACGCCGCACCTCATCTGACGCAACACCAACCGCATATCCGCCAGCCTTGTGCGTCTCGCGGATCTCAACCGGTCCATCACCAAAGGTGATGATCCCGCCCGCCTTTTCAGAGCCAATCTCATGCAGAATGCGTTCCAGCACGACTCGTTTGGGGTCACGCCGAACATCTCCTACCGAACCGAATATTCCTCCATTAAAGAGGTTCGCGTAACCAAGCAGCTCGGCCTCGGCACGGACATCCTGCTCGTCAGTACCACTTGCCAGGTAGAGCACCAGGCCGTGTTTCCGGAGGGTCTGCAGAAGCGGAACAGCATTTTTGACGGTGAGATCATGGACACTCAGCTCGCCTGCACGAAAACGCACCAGTCGCCGCTCAACCATGGTGAGCAGTTCATCGTTGTACAGCGCCTTGTACTCAGCAGGGGTCAACACCTCAGCAGGCGGCACGTAGCCAAAGTCGCGCACCATCTCTGTAAGTATCTGCATCTGGTACATCGTCTGATATCCGGTAGTACGGTCTATGAACTCACGCACCGCCTCATGCACCGTGGATCGTTTTTCGGTGGTTGCGGTTTCAAATTGGGAGCCCAGAATCACCCGACACATGAGCGGCTCCATCACCTGTTCCCATCCCTCCCGCACGGTTGAGATAGTGCCATCGTGGTCGAACACTGCGTATGCGAACGCGGCTTCTGGCAGCTCGGTAACAACTTCCATATCACTGCTGTCGATGTAGCGAGCCTTGTGTGGTGAGTGCGCACGTTCCGGGTTGTACAGGTAGTCTGGGCTTTGTCCTATCTCACGGATCTCGTCCGGAGCGGCTGTGCCGGTTCGGAGCAGCTTTCTCACAGTAACCCCGGCCACAAAGCCTCCAAACACCGCCGCCTGCACTGCGTTGAGACCGCTGACTCGGGCGGCTACAATGCCTGCAATCATGCTGTCACCCGCTCCGACCGGGTCCACCGTGCCAGCTATTGCTGGAGCTGGCAGAACCTTGGCCTGCCCAGCCTCCGCAACAACACAACCTTCCTCACCCCGTGTGAGATAGACCGTCTGCTGCCAGCGCTCGGACAACACCAGCGCCGCAGTGCAGGGGTCTTCGGCGCGTCCGAGGACGGCCTGGGCCTCACGCAGGTTGAGCTTTCGTATGGTGCCGGGAAACTCCTCGGTGTAGTCACGACTGTCCAGGAACACCGGCAGCTTGGCGTGTTCCGATATCAGCTCAGCAAGTCCGATGCGGAAGCTTGGAGTATGAATGCCGTTGCGAAGTTGTTGGTTAATAATGAGCGCATCGTAGGAGGCGAGGTCCGCCCTGAGTCGCTCCTGCAGCAGTCCCACACTCACCGTGTCTGCGGAATTCAGGGTGCCGAGATCAATACGCGGTTCTTCTTGCTCGTCCTTGTAGAGCTTGGTGTAGACATTGGTATGCCAACTGGAGGACTGCACGACGAGACCGTCGGTACCTATGCCAGCACGACGGCAGTGCTCTACAACTTCTCTGCCATAGAGGTCATCACCAATGATCCCGTAGAGCGCCACCTTTCCAACCCCAAGCGAGGCAAGATTAGCTGCGACGTTGGCCGCGCCACCCAGAGAACTCCGCATGGATTCCACAATGCGGGTTGGTAGTCCGGTCTCGACCGAGATCTCCGACTCATCTGCAAGAAACTTGTACACATCCAGACACACATCACCCACAACGGCGATGCGAGCCGACGGAAACGCGGAAAGTACCCTTTCAAGCTCGGTGGCAGGGATGTTGCTCTCCATAGTGATTTCCTTCACGAATGTAACCGTTTGCATCCTCAGTATAGAGGCGGAATTTGCCGTCGTCAACGAAAGATTGCAACCCGGTTTCAACTTCCTTGGCAGATCGGCGCAGTATCCGACTATGGAGCGGACAGTAGTGCGTTACGGTGGCCAGGCAATCGCGTCCTGGCGCGCTACATCCACGCTGTCATGCTGAGACTGACCGTTGGAAATCTTGACGGCTGCTCGTAGTGGTAGTACCATAAGAAGACTATGTAAGCGGTTACATGCCAACTGCACCTGGCTTTTCCTGCAGCGCGGCAAAGGAACACCAATGAGTAAACAACTGACCATGAGCGATATCGCCCGAATGGCAGGCGTCTCAATTGCGACGGTGTCCCGGGTTCTCTCCAACCACCCTATGGTTCGGGAAGAGACGCGCAACCGTGTGCTTTCACTGGTCAAGGAGCACCGCTATGAACCAAGCTACGTCGCCCGCAATCTGAGCACCAGGCGAACCCACACCATTGGAGTAGTGGTAGATGACATCTCTAATCCCTTTTTTATGGAGCTCGCAAAAGGGGTCGAGTCAGTGCTTCAGAAAAACGGTTACACCATGCTCCTTACCAGCTCAGGCTGGGACACGGCTAAAGAGGCTGACCTTATCCGTACCCTGTTGCGAAACAGAGTCGACGGAGTGCTCCTTACCCCGGTCCATCCGGAATCAGAGTCAACCGACGTCATGCGACGCAACGGAGTTCCGTTCGTTGTCATGAACTGCCATAGTGACAATGAGTCGGTCAGTTATGTTTCCACCGACAACGTCGAAGGTGGGCGGCTTGCTGCCGAACTCATGCTCCGCACCAACCTCACACGGTTTTTGTGCCTCTCGGGGGTACCACACCAGAGCACCTCCGAACGTGCCGAGGGCTTTATGCATGAGATACGGAGCAATGGGCGTGGCGATGACCTTTCAGTCTACGACGAGGTTCGAACCTTCGACGACGGGTACAACATTGTTCCAAGCCTTATTGCCCGCAACCGCCTGGACGTGGTCCGCACTGGAATTTTTACCTCAAACGACTTTGTGGCTATGGGGATCCTTGAGGGCCTTATTGCCCACGGTATCCCGGTTCCTTCTCAGGTGTCGGTTATTGGATATGACGATATCGCCTTTGCCGAACGCTACAGAATACCACTCACGACCGTAATACAGGCCAAGCACAGCATGGGGCAGCTTGCTGCGGATGAACTCCTGGAACTCATTCAAGACCGCAACCACACTCCGGCCCGGCTGCTACTTAAACCACGGCTTATTGTGCGTGACTCCTGTATCGCAGCTCACACGCATGAACCACGGAGCGCTGTACCATGAACTACTTTCTGGGGTTCGACATTGGTGGAACAAAATGCTCGGTAGTCCTTGGCAATGATCACGGCAGTCTACTCGAGCACCGCTCATTTGCTACCGACCATAATTCTGGCCCGGACGCAGTTATTCGGCAGTTATGTGAGACTGCCAGCGGGCTCTCGAGTGCTCTTCAAAGCTCACGCGGACAGAAGCCGGTCGCAATTGGAATGAGTTGTGGCGGGCCGCTGGACTCACGCTCCGGCATTATCTACTCACCGCCCAACCTACCGGGGTGGGACGCTGTGCCCATTGTTAAAATTGTAGGCTCTGAACTCGGTGTTCCAACCGCACTACAAAACGATGCAAACGCGTGCGCCTTGGCCGAGTGGCGCTATGGAGCAGGGCGTGGATACCGCAACATGGTGTTCCTCACCTTTGGTACCGGCATGGGCGCCGGATTGATTCTGGATGGACGGCTTTATACCGGAACGAACGACATGGCTGGAGAAATTGGTCACGTCCGAATGGAAGACTCCGGCCCCTTAGGTTATGGTAAAAAAGGGTCTTTTGAGGGTTTCTGCAGCGGCGCCGGGATAGCGCGTCTTGCCCGCAGCCGAGTGCAGACCGAGTGGGCCCAGGGTCGCCGGGTGGCGTTCTGTGCCAACGAGGCTCAGCTTGAGGCTCTCACAACACGTGAGGTTGGGGAAGCTGCCTTGGCGGGTGATCCGACAGCAGTGGAAATTATAGAAACGAGCGCAGAGTATCTGGGCCGCGGTTTGGCAATTATCGTAGATCTTTTGAACCCGGAGTGCATAGTTCTTGGTAGCATTTTTGTTCGCTTAGAAGCACTTCTGCGTCCCAGAATGGAGGCGGTGCTCCAAAGCGAGTGTTTAGAACAGGCGGGACGGGTGTGCCGAATCCTGCCCGCTGCACTTGGTGAGGAGGTCGGCCTCATGGCGGCACTCTCGGTCGCGGAGAAAGCATACATGGAGGCTGGCAATGAATGAGTCGCAGTTGAACGCACCCCCCTCTCTCGCTCACCTTATAGAACGATATCCGCAACTTGAGTCACTGCAGGAGAACATGCTGAGCGCCTTCAATGCTCTCAGAACAGGATTCGCAGACGGGAAACGGCTGTTCTTATGTGGCAACGGCGGTAGTGCGGCCGACGCCGAGCACATTGTCGGTGAACTCATGAAGGGGTACCTCAAGGCTCGGCCGGTGTCAGGCGAGTTCCGCAAGAAGCTGGTGCAGCGACATCCGACCGACGGGAACTACCTTGCCGACCACCTGCAGGGCGCGCTTCCGGCAGTAGCACTTACCGGGCACTCCTCGTTGAGCAGTGCCTACGCCAACGATGTCGCCGCGGACATGGGCTTTGCACAACAGTTGTACGGCTATGGTCAACCGGGAGATATGCTGCTGGCAATCAGCACCTCTGGGAACTCAACAAACGTTGTGAACGCGGTGAAGCTCGCCCAGGTGCTGGACATCCTGAGCATAGGCCTGAGCGGTGCCGATGGTGGTCGGCTTGCTAATCTCTGTACCGTCACTATCCGTGTGCCTGAGCACTCAACACCCAGGATTCAGGAACTGCACCTTCCGGTGTATCACTGGCTCTGCGAGGCACTTGAAGAGCACTTCTTTGGCGACTCATAAGCAGAGGTGAAGTGAGCGCGGGCTGCAGAAGTACTTGGACAAGTTCCGACCCGAGAGTGTATACTACCGCATACCATTAAACGGAGTAACAAAGGTGAGCACATCCACTATTCATGACTTAATAGCTCGACTCAAAAAACTCTCATTTGAGGACATGTACAATAACGACTTCTTGCTGACCTGGCAAAAAAGCAAGGACGAACTCAATGCAGTCTTAACCGTAGCCGAAATTCTGCGTCACATGCGCTCGGCCAATATCTCTCCACGGGTCTTTGACTCTGGTTTGGCGGTCTCTTTGTTCCGCGACAACTCAACACGTACCCGCTTCAGCTACGCAAGCGCTGCCAATCTTCTTGGGCTTGCGGTACAGGATCTGGACGAAGGCAAGTCGCAGATCGCGCATGGTGAAACAGTGCGTGAAACTGCGGTCATGATCTCGTTTCTGTCTGAGATCATTGGAATTCGTGACGATATGTACCTTGGCGCAGGGCATGAGTACATGGTCGAGGTCGGCGAGGCCTTAACAGATGCACACAACGAAGGCCTGCTTGAGCGGCGCCCAAGTATTGTGAATCTGCAGTGCGACCGAGACCACCCGACGCAATCAATGGCAGATCTCCAGCATCTCATTAACGAGTTCGGCGGGGTCAAGAAACTCAAAGGCAAGAAAATTGCCATGACCTGGGCCTACTCTCCCTCCTACGGCAAACCACTCTCGGTGCCGCAAGGCATTATCGGACTTTTTACCCGCTTTGGAATGGATGTACACTTGGCATACCCGGAGGGTTACGGCCTTATACCTGAGATAGAGGAAGAGGCGGCAAAGTCGGCGGCAAAGTCAGGTGGTAGCTTTACCAAGGGCAACTCAATGGACGAAGCATTCAAGGATGCCGACATCGTTTATCCCAAGAGCTGGGCCCCCTTTGCAGTAATGCAACAGCGAACCGAGTTGCTCTCCAACCGAGACACAAAGGGGCTGGGAGAACTGGAGAAAGAGTGTCTGGAAGAGAACAAGAAACACCTCGACTGGGAATGTACCGAAGACAAAATGAAACTGACCAAAGGTGGAGATGCACGATACATGCACTGTCTGCCCGCCGACATTTCGGGAGTGAGCTGCACCCAGGGTGAGGTTGCCGCCTCGGTCTTCGAGCGCAAGCGCGCCGCCACCTATCGTGAGGCCGGATACAAGCCGTATATTATCGCCGCCATGATGATGCTCGGGAAGGTTCAGAAACCCCACAAGTTGCTCGAACGAATGCTTAAGCAGGAAGGACCTCGCTGTCACGGTAAGGGATAAACTCGGAGGCAATGCCAGACTAATTTTCAGAGAAGTCAAAACGGAGGTCGCCACATATGCGAAAGATCAAACTCGTTGTTGTACTGTTGCTGAGTTTTGCACTCGTCATGGTCGTTGCTCAGAACACCGCGCCTATAGAGGCGCGGTTTCTCTGGTTGGCAGCGGAAATCCCTGCAATACTCCTTTTGTTCCTGACAGCTGTTGGTGGCTTTGTCGTTGGAATTCTGACCTCACTGCTTGTCGGTCGGACCCGCCACAAATAGTTGCGCTTTCACTTCATGTGTTCGTACACCTGCACAGAGAACTCTCCATGGTCTTGTACAAAGAAACCCCGGATCTCCAGGTTGTAGGTGCCTGAGTATGAGGGAGAAAACCGCAGTCGAGAGTCAGTTCCTTCACCACCGTCGTCATCCTCCGCAATATAGGTTCCGTCAGGACCGTAAAGGGTGAGCACAGTGTCAAAAACCGAGGAGCCAACCTCAATCGTGAAGGTACTCCCTTCCCGCAGCGGTATTCCAAAGCTCACAGGCTCACCAATGTAGACTCCAGTTGCACGGAATATTGACTGTAGTAGTGGAGGCTCTGCAAGCGTGAGCGTATAGATCCCCCGCGCCTCACCAAATCCAAAACTACGCGCCGTTAGGTAATACACCCCTTCCACCGGTGCGGTCATGGTTAAAAGGGCATTGAGATCACCCCCGCTGTCATCATCACTCCAGTAGCTCCCATCCTCCCCATGGAGTTCAAGATAGCTATCAAAGTCGTCCGACTCCATGAGAACCTCTAGCCTCTCGCCAGCCCTTAATCGGAGTTGGAATTTGTGTTCGTTTTGATTTAGTTCAAACCTGTACTCCCCGGGTTTCTCTAAGAGCATATCGGGTTGGTATACGCCGATCCCGGGAGGTATAGCGAGTGCTTCTGCCGTCAAGGTGTAGGCACCGGTACTGCCAGAGCTGAAGCTGGTAACCCCAATGAGAATCTGCGTTCCAGGAAGTCCGTGTACCCGCAGGGCGGAATCGGTACTGTCGCCATAGTCGTCATTGTAGTCCTGTGTTCCATCTGGGTAGTACACCACCAACACCGTGTCAAAATCGCGGCTCTGGAGTTGCAGAAAGGCCCGTCCCGACTCCGGAAACACATAGCTGTACCAGTTCACAAAGGTCTCGGAACGAAAGAGAGGGGCATCAGTGGTCAAAATTTGATTCTGTGGCTGGCCAGCCCGCAGTTCCGCGGCGGGAGTGACTATGTCTGCCATGAGAAGGTAGTGACCGTGGCCATCTGCCCTTTCTCCGCTGACGGGGAATTCCAGGGGTGCAGAGACACTTATGGTATATTGACCGGGCTCCAATACGTAAGCGCTAATGGTGGCCGTCCTGGGGCTATACTCACCTTGATAGGATCTTCCATCCGGGCCGACTAAGAGCAGACGGGGTGAGAAACTCAAACTCACGGCCTCGATACTCAGGAGTCCCGCAGCCGGAATTACAAGCTGGTAACTCGAGTCCTGGGTACTATGCTCCAATGCAGCATTACTCCAAAGAAGTCGCTCGGTCGCGTTCAGTGAAACGCCCACCAGAGCAATGAAAAACACTATCAGTGACACCCGTATTTTCATCTTCTCACCTCCCTCCTCGTCTCACCACTGAGATTATAGACCAAGACTCCGTACAATACATAGCAAATAGCGACAAAGACGTGGGCATTGACAGCACCCCGCACGCACGGTACACATGCTGCAATGAGTTCCGAAATGTACGATGTTGTTGTGGTTGGTGCTGGCCCGGCGGGTCTTATGGCCGCCGGAGCTGCTGGGGCGGCCGGGGCACGTGTGCTCCTGCTTGAAAAGAACCGTGGGCCGGGGCGCAAACTTCTGATTAGCGGCGGAGGCCGTTGCAACTTCACCAATGCTGAGACCGACATGCACCGTCTCATTTCCCGCTACGACACCGCCGGAAAGGCACTGTTCAGCCCCTTTGCCCGAATGGGCCCGACACAGGTGCTTGAGTTTTTTGCCTCCAGGGGAATGCCGTACAAGACCGAGGACAATAACCGCGCTTTCCCACGCAGCGACAAGAGCAGCTCAGTGCTTCAGGTGCTCTTGGACTACATAGAAGAGGGGCGTGTGACGCTCCGCACCCAAACAACTGTGAAAGCTCTCCGCACCGACTCGGGGCGAGTCCAAGGGGTAGAACTCCAGGACGGTAGTATCGATGTAGGGAGTGTTGTAGTTTCCACTGGTGGCTTAGCCAGGCCGGATACAGGGTCCACCGGTGACGGCTTTTCCTGGCTTGAGCAGCTTGGACACAGCATTGTACGGCCGGAACCCTCGTTGGTGCCGGTAGTGGTTGAAGAAGACTGGGTAACGGATTTGCAGGGGTTGGCCTTTGCGGAGTTACGCATTTCACTGCGGCTCGGAGAAAAAACCATAAGCAAGACAGACGGCAAGGTGCTGTTTACCCATTTTGGGCTCAGTGGGCCGGGTATTCTCAATCTGGCTACTCGCATATCACAAGCAGCAGCCGAGGCTCGCAAGCAAGGACAGCCAGCACCCACTATAAGTCTTAACTTCTTCCCCACTCTGGACGGTGGCTCGTTAGACCGACAACTTCAAGATGAGCTGAGTGCATATCCAAGGCGACTGCTGAGAACCATTCTTGAGTCCATGCTTCCGCCACGGCTCGCCCGCTGTATTCTTGCAGAGGCAGGTGTCTCTACCGGACTCAGCGGCGAGATAACGGCAAGTGAGGTGCCCAAACAACTGAGAAAGCGCATCGTCTCGCTCATGCAAGACTTCCGCCTAACATACCGCGAGCTGCAGTCCGAGGACTGGGCCGTAGTCTCTAGTGGAGGAGTCCCTGCCAACGAGGTCGATTTCCGCAGCATGGAGTCAAAGATGATTGCTGGCCTCTTTGTCTGCGGCGACATGCTCAACATTAACCGACCATCTGGCGGATATAGTCTCCAGATTTGCTGGGCAACCGGCTATGTCGCCGGACTATCCTCCGCAGAGGCAGCAAGGTTCCAACATGGCTGAACAAACAAAACCAAGCCCCAGAGAAAGAAGAGCCGCGGCCCGCTCTTACCGCCAACTCCGCAAGCACCTCAACAGGCTGCCTATAGCTTTCCCCCGCACAATCTTGGGCGCTGAACTTCGTATCCTACGCCGTCTTTTTTCTCCGGAAGAAGCACAGTTGGCCCTTGCCATGGACCACCTACCGCGCACTTCCCATGAGATTACGACCCGACTCGGCGCCATAACCAGCTGCACAATTGCGAAGAACACCCGGAACCCAGATGCGATTGAGCTCCAACTGCGCGACATGGCTGCCAAGGGTGCAATCCTACGCCGAGCTGTGGACTCCACTCGCGGAAATGGTTCCGACATCCTCAGTCCTGACGACACCTTTGCACTGCTACCCTTTATCGTAGGCATGTTTGAGTTCCAAGCCGAGCGACTCACACCAGAGTTTGTGAAGGACAGCACCGACTACATGAAGCAGGGCTTTGCCTTTGAGTACCTCACCACCGCCAAACCACAAACTCGAATCATTCCAGTTAACCGCGCCCTCCCACAGACCAACAAGATTGCAGCGTATGACGAGTTCGAACAACTGATACGCGCGGCCGAGGGGCGCATTGCAGTTGCTCGATGCATCTGTCGTGTAACCGCAGATATGAACGGCAAACCATGTAGCCACACCGAACGTCGCGAGCTATGCCTGGCACTCAACGACTTTGCTGATACCGCGGTGCGAGAGGGCTGGGGACGAGCACTCACAGTAAGCGAGGCCCTTGAGTGTGCACACCAGAGTCTTGGTGAAGGGCTGGTACTGCAAACATCGAACGAGCTTAATCCGCACTTTATCTGCGCCTGCTGTGGTGATTGCTGCGGGCTACTGGCCATGCTCAAGGCGGTACCCAACCCTATTGAACACACCGCAACGAATTACCAGGTGGAGCTCATTGCCAATACCTGCATCGCGTGTGGACTGTGCGTGAAGAAGTGCCCTATGGACGCCCTGCACCTGCGTACCACAGGCGGCGGTACCTCCACCTTGGTTATTACCCAGGAGCGCTGCATTGGGTGTGGTGTATGTACCGTTGTATGTCCAGTCGCCGCAGTTCAACTTGTACCGCGGGAGACCGAGGTCGTACCACCAAGCAACGGTGAGGAACTGCACCGAGAAATAGCCCAAACCCGGCCAAATATGACCCGCAAGGTAAGGCTTGTGCGCCAAGTTCTGTTCAAGAAGTTATTTCGCAGACGTTTGGGTTAAGCCTTTAGATCCTGATACTCGCTGTGCTTCTCTAAATAGGTTGTAATGTAGGAGCAGGAGGCTTCTACTGTGAAGCCGTTCTCACGAGCGTACTCAAGCCCATACTTAGCAAGTTTCCCAGCAATTCCCTGCCCGCGAAGTTCGTCCGGCACGTAGGTGTGGGTGAATTTCATCACCTTCGCTTTTTTTGTGTAGCGAAGTTCCGCCGTGTTTTCCTCAATCTGAATGACAAATCTCTTAGCGTCAGGGCGATGTTCAATTTTCATGGCCACAGAGTACTGTACATTCTGCGTAGCGGCAACTCAAAGAACACCTAAGATGTGTGGTTTATGGGGCGGCCAGAAAGCGGAGCAGCCCTTTATAGAGCCCTGGCCGTTTTTCATGCGGCTCGGTGAAGATACTGTGACGTGCCTCGGGATAGTGCAAATACTCCAGCTCAGTAAAGGAGCGCTGCAAAAAGGCGGTGTTGTACTCGGCGTCCACAACCGTGTCGCGACCGGCTTGTACAAGGAGCAACGGAAGCGTGTGCGCCTCAATCTCCCGGCGCCGCTCCTCCCACAAAAGGTAAGCCTCGGCCCATTCGAGCGAGGCCTCGTAAATCCCCAAAGGATCGAACTCACGCGCAAACTGCATGTACTCTTCGTTGGAACTGCTTCCAGAGATGCGCCGAGGTAGGGTGTCGACCACTCCGGAGGTCAAGCGAACCCCAAGTCGGGCAAGTGGAAAGGCGAACAACCGAATGAGTGGCGCAAGAAAGACCAGTGCTTCGATTTCGGCACCCCCCTGCTCCAGGTACTCCAGCAGCGCCGTTGCACCGGTGCTATGACCAAGCCCGCAGAGCGATGTAGTTGAGGCGACTCCCGGCACCCGGCCAGCCCGGATCTCAGCAATAAGGCGCTGCAACACCGCTGCATACTCGGCAAAGTCGCCTATGGTCCCCCGGCCGCCACCGGACAGGCCGTGGCCGGGCAGGTCAACTGCGCAGACAACGAATCCTGCTCTGAGCAGCTCCTCGACTACGGAGCGGTTGAGACCAAGGTGGTCGAGATAGCCGTGGAGAAGTAGGACGGTTTGCAAGGTAGATGTGGTCGAAACGGCTGGAACAAAGGTCTGCACCGCCACATGCTCGGTGCGACCTCCATATGAGTGTGCAAGCGCGCCAAGATAGCGTTGTTGGGCTGTGTCGCCAAGGAGGTAGTGCCGGTAGTAAGCATGCGCGGAAGGGGAAACAGCGCTGCTGTTCGTATGTGCCGCCGTCTGCCATGCTTGATCAAGGGACGGTAAGGAGCGGCGCAGTTCGTCCGCCGCCATTCTGGTTAAGCCAGAGGTAGCTGCACGAGCAGCCGCGCCCGCAAAAGGCATGCGTGACGGTGAAGGGGTCATGAGGGAGCGCCAGCGACTCCCAGCTCTCGCATAACCTCGGTCAATACGGTGATCATTTCTTCTATATGGGATTCCTCAATAATCAGCGGAGGCACGAGCCGCACCACCGTTGGTGCTGGAGCATTGAGCAAGAGGCCGCGTTCAAAGCACCTGTGAACCAAGTCCGGCCCCTTGGGCTCTGGCAGATCAAAGGCAATCAACAGACCGTTACCGCGAATCTTGCTGAGACCAAACTCAGCTACCAGCTTGCTTAGCCGTTGTTGAACCAGTGCACCCATGTGCTCGGCATTTTGTACCAGGTTGCGTTCCTTCAGAGTCCGGAGCACCGCAAGGCCGACCGCCATCGCAAGCGGCTGCCCGGTATAGGTGCCGCCTTGCTCACCCTTGTCAAAAAGGTTCAGTTCCTCTGTACACAGCATGGCAGCCAAGGGAAAGCCGCCGCCAATATTCTTTCCGAGCGTGAGAATGTCAGGCTTGATATCGTAATGTTCAAAGGCAAACATCCGCCCTGTTCTTCCCATACCTGTCTGTATTTCGTCAAAGATGAGCAAGGTATCGGTCTCGCTACAGCGGCTACGCACGCGCTCAATGAAGTCCTGAGTCGCAGGATAGACCCCTGCCTCTCCCTGTATCGGTTCGAGCAGTACGGCGCAGGTTTCATCCCCAATGGCCTTCTCAAACGCTGTCGCGTCGTTAAAGGGTAGATGCCGGAAGCCGGGTACCTTAGGCTCAAAAAGTGGCCGAAAGGCCGCCTTGCCGCTTGCGGACATGGTGGCAAGGGTACGTCCATGGAATCCGTGCTCGGCGCAGAGAATCTCGTAGGCGCCACCTTTACAGACCTTGCCATACTTGCGGGCAAGCTTAATTGCTGACTCGTTGGCCTCCGCCCCGGATGAGCAGAAAAAGACCCGCGAGAGTCCGGCTTCAGCGGTAATTGCAGTCGCAAACTCGATCATTGGCACGTTGTAGAACGCGGGGCTTGCGTTGAGCAGCTTTCCGGCTTGCAGGGACAATGCCTCAGCAAGCTCTACCGGCGAGTGTCCAAGACCGGTAACAGCCCAGCCCCCGACAAAGTCCAGGTAGCGTTTGCCAGAGCTATCTTCCAAATACATGCCTGAGCCACTCTGCATGACTGCGGGCTCGCGATCGGTAACAAAAAGGAGCGACCGCTCGGCCGCCTCAAGGAGCTGTTGTGTATTCACCCGCTTATAGTAGCGCGGGGAGCACCGTCGGGACAAGCGCGCCATGACCCACTCTCGGCGTTTTCCATCCCGGTACGAGCTATCTCAGGTGCGCTCCCAAGCGGCCGGGTACAGGCCTTCGCTGAGTATGCGCCGGTAGTGATCCGGGTCGGTGTCGCCCTCGGTGCTGACAACCAGCACCTGGGATTCTGGCCCCAGGCCAAGCGCCTGCCAGACTGCCTCGGCCTTGGCGGCTGCCTCGGCGCCTCCGTTCTGCCGCGCGTGGGCCAAGGCAAGCACTATGCCCAGTCCAGCTACCGCCGACTCACCCGCAACCAATGCTTCATCTCCCCCGCGCGGCTGCGCAAGGACCCGCATGGCCGCGGCCGACACCGAGTCAGCAACCGCAAAGTACAGGTCAGCATGATCGCGCAGAATGGGCCACGCCAGTCGGTTCGGTTCGCCACACGCCAGGCCTGCCATGATCGAGTCCAGTTCACCGCCTATGTCATGCGGCTCACCGTCGGAGATCCGGACCGACTCGTAGTAACAGGCGGCCGCCGCTGGCTCAACCACCGCGACACAGGGCCGCTTGTCACGATATCGCTCGGCAATTGCTGCAGCGGCTCCGCCCGCAAAACTCCCCACCCCGGCCTGAAGAAACGCGACATCCGGATGCTGAACGCCAGCAGCATCTAACTGATCTGCTACCTCATCCAGCACCACGGCATAACCTTGCATGATCCAGAGCGGGATATCCTGGTACCCTTCCCAGGAGGTGTCCTGCACAATAACCCCACCATGCTTTTCCATGTATGCGCGCGCGACTCGAATAGTTTCGTCGTAGTTGCCCTCGGTGACATGCACCTCGGCGCCTTCTTTTTCTATGTTGGCAACGCGGTGCGGCGAGGAGCCCTTTGGCATAAACACCACCGCGCGGTGCCCAAGCTCGCGTGCCGACCAGGCAACCGCGCGGCCGTGATTACCGTCGGTAGCGGTGACAAAGTTGACCGTCCCGAGCTCCGATCGTGCGTCCGGCGCATTCAACCGCGCAAAACTGAGCTCCTCGGGGGCAATTCCCAGCCGGTCGCCAAGGTAACGTGCTACCGCGTAGGCACCGCCGAGCACCTTAAAGGAGTTCAGATTAAAGCGCTTTGACTCATCCTTGATCCAGATGCCACCAAGCCCCAACTCGGCGGCCAGAGCGGGCAGCTGAACCAAGGGCGTTTCCTGGTATTGAGGAAAGGTGCGGTGGAAGTTCCGAACCATGGTCAGTGTCTCGCGGGAGAACTCCTTCGTAGCCGCCACCGGCCCTGCGCCGACTACGCCGACTCCGCCCCGCTGAACGTATACAATTTCATCTCGTGCTGCTGCGCTCATGTGTTTCCCTCCTGGAGAGCCCTCACGGGCCTTATGTTTCGTTTAACGAGTCTCAGGCGAAAGCCTCTTGTACTCGGCTGCGGTATCAACATCAATGAGAACTGCCTCAGACGGTGCTGGAGTTTCCCTGCACCGGAACTCCGTGAGAAGATCCCGCATGGCAACTATCTCCGGCCCGGCACCAAACAGGGCTGGGAGTACCGTGGATCGAACTAGAACCGGATGCCCCCGACGCCCGTTCCAGACCGGAAAGACGGCATCGGCATCGGGGTGCGGTTGAACTGCTCGGTAAACATCTGCTGTAAGAAGCGGCATATCCACCGGCGCAATGTAGAACCATTCGCTGCTCACCTGTGCAGCACCGCACCGCAGCGAGGAGAGCATTCCGTTGCGATACTCAAGGTTCCGTACAACAGAGAGTTGCCGGGTGTGTGCTGTTTGACCCGGCTGCGCGGAAGTCTCTGTTCCCGATAGCGCTACGTCGTGTATCGGTAGCGCATCCGGGAATGAAGCTCGTAGCACTGCATTGACCTGATCAGCCTCATGGCCAACCACCACAATGACGTGCACACATAGCTCAAAGGCGGCGCCTACCGCACGCTCCACCAGAGTCGTGTCTCCCCATTTCAGCAGCGGTTTGGAGCTTCCCATCCGAGACGACAGCCCGGCAGCAGGGATCAGCGCGCTCTGCACATGCATATCCTCATTACCCACTCAGTATACCCATAACTCGGTGTGCGGAGAACCGACCTCCTGAAGCAAATCATTGAACAAGCGGCCTTTTCCGGTACATATTCAACAGATGTCGAGCACCAAACTTCATCCTATCCGGATCATCGTCACCGGTGGCACTTTTGATAAAGACTACGACGAACTGAGCGGAACCCTGACCTTTCGAGACACCCATTTGCCCGAAATTCTTCGGGCAAGCCGAATTACGGTGCCGGTACAGCTTGAGATTGTTCGGCTCATTGACAGTTTGGAAATGCAAGATATGCATCGGCAGGAAATTGTCGCGGCCTGCAAACACGCCCCCGAGTCTACCATTGTGGTAACTCACGGTACCGACACCATGACCGACACCGCACGTTTTTTGGGGAGTGCTGCTGCCAAGGATCCGGAACTCGGTACCAAAGCCATTGTTCTCACCGGCGCAATGCTTCCTTACACCGTGCTGCACTCCGATGCGGCATTTAACCTGGGTTTTGCACTCGCCGCCGCACAGTTGGTGGATCCGGGTATACATCTCTGCATGAACGGCCGTGTCTTCGCATGGGACAACGCCCGCAAGAATACCAGCCTCGGCATATTTGAAGAAATCGCCCCGGACTCCGAAGCCGCTGAGACCACCGAAGCCTCCGAAGAATTCGGAGCCGCTGATACCACCGAAGCCTCCGAAAAGGACACCACCCAATGAGAAAAAGCCCTACCTCGATCCGAACCGCCGTCTTGTTGACACTTTTGTTTGTGGCTGCTGGCGCCCATGCCTATGGGCCAAGCTGGGGCGGAACCGCAGTTCACGAGGGGCTTTTTGCGGCTCGCGTCAATCCGGCCGCACTCGGTATTGGTAACGCAACCGGCGTGGGTGTCTCGGTACCGTGGGAAGACTCGTTCCGAGACGGCAGCAGCGACTTCACCGAGCGATGGTCGTTGTTCCTTAACCTGCCAGCGCTCAGTTACACAACCGAGCGCTTTGGGACATCTTACGGGCACGACCTATCTATGGGCTTTGGCCCCTCACGCAGATTCTTATTCGGCGGCTCATGGAGTTGGGAGAACGCTGAGTTTAGCGACGGTCGCGCTACAGTCGCCGCACTCTTCAGGCCAACTCGCACCCTGTCCTTGAGTGCTGTTCGGCGAGGCGTACTCAGAAGTGGTACCGACACCACCCTCGGACTGGGGTTACGACCATTCGCTATTCTCGGTCCCATAGGCACTCGTCTGACCTTTGGCCTTGACTGGAACTGGAACGATGATCACAGTGGAAAACTGGCTCTCAGTTCCATGGAGCTTGAGCCCTCGGCCGGTGTGCGACTGTCGCTTGGTTACGACCACCTCGGTGAACGCCTGACTGCGGGTTTACAGTTAAGTCTGTCACAACTTGAAATTGGAACTCAGGACAGTATTCGCGCCGACTCAGATGTCGCCGCTGGCAGCGCCTATTTGTTTCTTCCGTACCGTCGCCGTCGTAGCATTACCCGCGAGGTTGTCCCCTCGATAATTGTATACGAGCATGCCGACCGCGTTCGGACGATCCCAACCGTTCGCCCATGGGACCCTGGGCGCCCTTATACAGCAGTTATTGAGGACATTGAGGCCCTGAGAGTTGACAACACAGTTACGGCGGTGTTGTTTGTTAATCAGCGCTTCCAAACCTCGTTCGCCAATCAGATGGAGATCTACGAAGCCTTGCTCCGGCTGCGTCAGTCCGGTAAGCGCATTTACTACTACTTCGACAACATTCCACACACCGCATACGCCCTGGCAGCGGCAACCGCCGACGCAATTTACCTCCACCCAACCGGCACCGTAGATGCCCGCGGTTTCCGCTACAGCTCGGTTTACCTGGGTGACTTCTTTGCACGCTATGGCGTTGAGATCTATAACTTCCGTAGTCATCCACACAAGAGTGGCTGGGACATGCTGTCCGAGGCGGGCATGAGCGATGCCGAACGCGAGAACTGGGAATCA
Source organism: Spirochaetaceae bacterium (assembly GCA_007695055.1). Classification (GTDB taxonomy): domain Bacteria; phylum Spirochaetota; class Spirochaetia; order DSM-27196; family SLAA01; genus SLAA01. Next base: position 58,963 of record REEM01000100.1, read on the forward strand.
TACCTCGGCGACCTCGACAGTCACTATCGCGAAATGGTACGGGCGGGAAGGGCGTCTACCCTCACCCAGGATCTGGACGCCATAATTGACCGCGGACCTTACCTGTCGGCCAACAGCGCGTTGGATGCCGGTTTGGTTGACTCTCTCATCTACCAGGCCGATGTTGAAGAACGGGTGACTGCACGCCACCGCTTTGCTCGTCTTCGCCCAATGGATCAAGTTCCGGAGATGCAGTACGACTGGGCCCCTCGACCCTTACGAACCGTCAAGTTGATTTACGCTGCGGGTGACATTGTTCCCGGTAGAGGCGTCCGTGGGGTCAACATCGGTGCTGACAGCCTTATTGAGGAGATCCGTTCGGCGCGTGAGAATCCCCTTGTTTCCGGCATAATTCTGCGCATAGACAGCGGAGGCGGTTCAGCACAGGCCTCAGACAGCATTGCCTACGAGATAGCTCGCACAGTTGAGGAGGGCCTACCGGTAGTGGTTTCTATGGGCGCCCTTGCCGCATCCGGTGGATACTACATTGCCGCACCGGCCTCACACATTGTGGCTGGCCCGTCAACGCTAACCGGGTCCATTGGAGTCATATCCATATTTCCGAATGTGGCTGGCCTCCTTGAGATGTTTGATGTCGGAGTCGACAGCGTACTAACAAGCCCGCGGGCCGGTCTCGGCAATCCGTTTGAGAGAATGTCGGATGAAGAAAGAATGCTGGTCGAAGGCAGCACGGCAGAGAGCTACCGACGGTTTGTGGAGATTGTTGCGGCCTCTCGCGGTCTTAGCGTGGAGCACGTAGAGAGCATAGCAGGGGGCCGCATCTGGAGTGGTTCAAGAGCTCTTGAGATTGGCCTGGTTGACGAGGTTGGCGGCTTGACAGATGCGGTTCGGGCCATGCGCCGGATTCTTGGTGTCTCAGATCTTGAACTCAGGGAGGTTATTCCCGGCCCCTTTTCACCAGCACTCGCAGAGTTTTTCGTTAGCGGAGAAGGCATGGGCCTTGGGTCACTCATAGCCGGATCTATCCCCTTAGGAACCAGCATACCGGCTGAACTACGTCAGGTAGCACAAGAACACCAGCGACTGATGGAACTATCCCTCCTTGAACCAGGACGTCCCTTGTATGTAATGCCGTACCGCGCGGATTGGTTTGAGTAAGGAAAATCATGACGGGGCGCCTGCCCCACATGACTTTCCAAATGTTGCCGTATTCGGTATTCTGCCGTACAGAGAGGATATGAGACATGATACTTAGTTGTGGAGAGTCGCTCATTGATTTTGTTCCGGAGACAGACGTCACAGGCAGAAAGCTCTACAGCCCCTGCCCCGGTGGCTCACCCTTTAACACCGCAATAGCCGCAGCGCGGCTTGGAGTGCCAACCGCCTTCTTTAGCAAAATCTCTACAGATTTTTTTGGCGATATCCTCTTTGAACGTCTTAAACCCAATCGGGTGGGGACTGATTACGTCCTTCGTGGTCCGGAACCAACTACGCTGGCTTTTGTGCAACGGGACGAGGCGGGAAACGCACGTTACGCATTCTACAGCGAGGGCAGTGCTGACCGAACAATAGCGGTAGCCGAGCTTCCCCACAACCTGCCTAGAGAAATTTCCTGCATCCAGGTTGGCTCGGTTGCACTCATTCTAGAGCCTGTGGCTTCCAGCTTAGAACGCTTTGTGGAGCGTGAAAGTCACAAGCGAGTCATCGCCTTTGACCCAAATGTGCGCCCCACCGTGATGGAGAATGAATCGGCCTACCGGGCACGCATTCAGCGCATACTGAGACACACCGGTATCCTGAAGATCAGTGATGAAGACCTGGAGTGGCTTTTCCCAAAGCAGGAACCCAGAACAACGGCACGCCAACTTGCAGACGACGGGATCCCCTTTGTTGTTCTGACCCGTGGCAAAGATGGGGCAACCGCGTTCGGCCCCGGGTTTACCGTTGAACAGCCCAGTATGCCGGTACCCGGAGGGGTTGCCGACACAGTTGGTGCTGGCGACTCATTTCACGGCGGTCTATTAGCCGCCATGCATCATGCAGATGTATTGAGTCCAGCCGGTATCCGCGGTATCAATGAATCTATGGCGCAGAAAGTTCTGGAGTTTGCGAGCCGAGTTGCGGCAATCACCTGCTCTCGCCCCGGAGCAGATCCACCCTGGGACAAGGAGATGTAGCATAGAGTCCGCCGCGCGCGGCTCTCAGGTGCAACCGGTAGTCAGGTGCAACCGGTGGCTGCCATGTCCTGTACAATACTCACCGAGGCGCTCGCCCCAATGCGGCTGGCACCGGCATCGATAAGGGCCATAGCATCTGTGCAAGAGCGAATGCCGCCCGAAGCCTTAACTCCCAAATGGGGGCCAACCACGCCACGCATGAGACGAATATCGTCAATAGAAGCGCCCCCTGAACCAAATCCGGTTGAGGTCTTCACAAATGCAGCACCGGCCTCGACACTTAATCTACATGCCTGACGCTTGAGTTCGTCAGTGAGATAACATGTCTCGAGTATTACCTTGACCAGAGCCGGATAGGATGCCTCGACAACCGCCGTGATATCGTCGCGCACTGTTTGGTGATTGCCAGAGAGCAGTGCATCGAGGCGGATAACCATATCAATTTCACGCGCTCCGGCGGCAACCGCAGCTGCGGCCTCACGAGCCTTAATATCTTGTGTGTGTTGCCCTAAGGGGAATCCCACAACCGAACATACCTCTACCGCACTGTCTTCCAGACATGCAAACGCCTGTGGAACCCAAATTGGGTTCACACATACGGTTCGAAAGCCAAACTCCACTGCCTCGCTACAGAGTGCATCGATCTCGGTGCCAACTACGTTTGGCCGCAGTAGGGTGTGGTCAAAATACCCGGCAAGCTCTTTTGCAGAAATGTTCATGATTCTCTCCTTAGTTTAACGGCACCATTGACCTTGAGTGCGAGAAGCTACTCTCAACACTGAGAATAATCTCAACCCAGGCTTCCGAACTGCGCAGCTGTACCGCAGGTGAAGCGGCAATCCGGGTGTGTTCCCATGGGCGGTATCCAAGTTCACCCCCAAAGCCCAGTGCAAAATCGCGGGATGCAGCGGCAGCAGCCAAGTCATCACGATATGCTCCGACATCATCTCGAATTGCGGTAAGACTTGCCACTGGATTGATCCATCGTAAGAGAAGTTCCAGCCCAAAATCAAGCCCATCCAGGGAGGCTACTCCAACTCTGCTTCTTAACCAGGTTACGCCAGGACCGTAGGGTGAGCTCAGCGGCATATACTCACTCTCACCAACCAGCTGGCGCCGGTATATTGCGCGACTGAGATACTCAGCGTCATCAAAACTTCCCCAGAGGTAATGCGTATCACCAATCTCCAGGACTCCATCCCAAATCGCCCCAGGCCTTTCACTCCGTGCATGAACTCCTCCCAGCACGGCAAAAATACTGGGCGCCCCGGAGTCATCGGCACCGAACGCCTCTAGATCCAGAGCATCAATACCGGACTGCACGAATCCAACAAGGCCCGGCCTTAACACTATCGACAAATCCCCAACTACACTCAGATTGCTCACCGGGGCCTCTGAGTACAGACCGGCGACGGGTGCAAAGAAGTCGGAAAGCAGAAACATATTGTCTCTTCGCGCAGTGATTGCCTGCACTCCCAACCCAGCCAGCACCCGATTATGTGAAAACTCAAGCCGCTGCAGGTTGTACAAAATTATGTTGCGCCCATAGTCATAGCCAATGGGTAGTTCTCCACGCTCTGGCTCACCGCGTGCGCGTCGATTCTCCAGAGTCGCTACCACCCAGTGGAAGCGCAGTGCGCCAAAGGGCAAACTGAGCCGAATTGCGTCTAGGAAAGGGATCTCGCCCGCTACGTGCAGCGATGAAAAGGGAGACGGGCCCACATAAAAGGGGGCGCGACCAATGACTATCTCGGAATCACCCAGTACATAATGCAGGTACGCAGCCGTCACCTCGGCATACTCACCGACAAAAGGAATGCCGTCTTGGTAGATCGGTAGATTCGTGTACGGTCTGTTATCGTCAAAGCTTGCAAACTCGCGCCCAATCTCGGCCTGCAGAAAGAGTGCTGAACGAGAATCGCGCCACGCCCCTATCTGAATGGTCGCAACCGGATTACCTTTTGCCGATAGGTCAGCGTAGTCGTCATATCTGAGACCATCGGGGAGATAAGCTTGTGCAACCAAGTTCGTTGTCAGTTTGTAGTGATACTCTTCCGGAGAGTACTCAAGGCGAAGAAGAAATGCCTCCACACGGTCACGCTCGGCAGCACTATGGGCCTGCCGCTGAAGGTGCCGCGCCGCGATATAGAGTTCTCTGCGTGATAATGGGTAGGTAGCGGTTGGAAAGGCAAGATTTGACCGAGAATAGAGTAGTTCAATACTCCTGACTAACGGATGGTCCGGTCCGTACAGCGCTTCTCCCATGGCCGACGGCGGATAGGCAACCAAGGAGAGGCAGAGCGCTGCGGCTAAGGCAAGCACTGGAGGTCTCATCATTTAGATCCATCCTTTGCAATCTGTCGACTCAAATCCGCTGCTTCGGATCCGTTGTTTCCGATGCGCCGGTGATCGCAGTATATTCCCACCAAGATCATGAATCAAGGAGATCAATGATGGCAGACAAGAACTCCAAGGTGTCAGGAAACGTGCCTGGACCTTTTTACGTCGACTCAAACTGCATTGGATGTGAGGCATGTGCTCAGACCGACCCGGATCACTACGTGATGGACGACTCCGGCACCTTTGCATACGTATTCAAGCAGCCGGAAAGCGACGCTGAGCGTGAAGCTGCGTTAGATGGACAGGGCGTATGTCCGGTTGACGCTATTGGGGATGACGGCTAAGAGACATCGGCCGATGGATGGTGTGTAGCGCTGGATTAGGGCTGCACACCACACCCACCACCCTCCTATGCCATGGCGCGCTCGAAGTTGCGCTGTATGGTTTCCTTGACGAATGCGTATATCTTTTCATCAACACTGTCACTGCGCGCTTCGTCAAACAGCAGAACAAAGGTCTTCTCCGACTCAGTTCGAATTCCTACGACTTTACCGGAAACAGTACAGATGCGTGAGTTGAGCTTAAATTGTATATCACTCATCCTTTCGTCTTTGCGCAGCCGATCGTCAAGGCTCGGGATAACGCAAGCGGCGCCCGCACCACTAATATCCAGCACTCGGCCAGCATGATTCTCTCCCGCATACTTCACGTTTACTGTGGCGTTTTTGTCGAAGCAGCGTGCTCGCACCTGGGTGCGGCGGCCACGGGCTTTTTGTCGGACGGTCTGGGTGGTTATTCGTGAAGCAATCTCTTTCTGGCCACCAGTCAACACGATGTACCCACAGGGTGCAGAAACCGCGCTCAGATAGCGCTTAATGGCGTCCTTACGGTTATCTTCCGAAAGAACTCCCAGTCGTATATCTTTCTCGCGAAACAGGTCATTCATTGACGAAAGAATCTTCAGCCAATCAAAGCCTTTGGGCCCCTTGTCCACATTTGCAAACAGCAATGAACCAGGATAGAGCGATACAAGCTTGCGCAAACCCCGTGACTCTTCGGTGCTGTAGGTCTTGTAGCCAAGTTTCACCATGCTGTAGATGAGATCCTCCCGGATCCATGCTGGCGGATGCACAAAGAAGATTTTTCGTCCGGCGATCTCGGTGTTTCCATCGGCGCCGGTGCAGCCATCGGCGCCGGTGCGTGCTGCATCGCCAGCGCTTGCTGCATCGCCAGTGGCCGCCCCGGTGCCCGCAGATGGTCCGGTATGTTGTGGTGTTTGAGTTGGTGTAGCCATAGTATAGTACGAGTATAAAGAGCCAAGAAGGGGCCGGTCAATGAATAGAGCCTCTCACGATCCAGGGAGGAGAGCAGAATGCAGAATCAAGTCACGCGCGAACAGATGATCCAGAACATCCGACGAGCAGAACCGGTCTTTTTCCGCAATACTCCTCGACCACATCTAGTGCTTGGAGAAACGGCTGCAGAAGCAGGAGTGACTCCTGCCGGACCGGCAGATGCCGCAGACCGCATGAAACGGGCCGAAGGGCTGCTATCACGTCTCTTTCCAGACAGTTCTTTTGCAGGAAGCCCCGGATGCATAGAGTCGCCACTGCGTGCACTCAAAGGCAGTGCGTCGTTGCTGGTAAAGTGTGACGGAGAGTTGCCTATTGCTGGCTCCATCAAGGCCCGCGGCGGTATTCATGAGGTGCTGTGCCATGCAGAAGAGATTGCACAGACGGCGGGAATAGCAAAACCCGGCGCCGACCTGCTGCAGCTTTCCGAAGACAAGGCCCGCAGATTGTTTGCCGAGCATGAGGTATGTGTTGGCTCCACCGGAAATCTTGGACTCTCAATTGGAATAACGGCTCGCGCGCTGGGATTCCGTGCGGTTATTCACATGTCCCGCGACGCCAAACAGTGGAAAAAAGATCTCCTGCGATCCCACGGAGCTCAGGTGGTGGAACACGCGGGGGACTTCTCTACCGCAGTTCGTGTAGGCCGTGCAGCCTCTGCGGCCTCGACTCGGAGTTACTTCGTTGATGACGAGAACTCCACACGCCTCCTTTACGGCTACGCCGCAGCGGCGGCCCCTCTCCGAAGACAACTCGCGGAACATGGTGTATACCCCTCGGGTGATCATCCTCTCTGTGTCTACCTTCCTTGTGGAGTCGGTGGCGGCCCGGCGGGAATCGCATACGGCTTAGCGCTCGAGTTCGGGGCAGATGCCGTAGAGAGTTACACGGTTGAACCGACACAGGCTCCAGCCCTGTTACTCGCGGTACTAGAAGAGCGCTATGAGGGACTGCATGTAAGCGACTACGGACTAACGCTCAGAACTGATGCCGACGGGCTCGCGGTGGGAAGCGCCTCGGTACTTGCGGGGCCCATTATTGGTGCGCTGTGCTCCGGACTCTATACCGAGAGTGATGAAACTATGAAGGCCTACCTTCAACAGGTGTATGCCTCGGACGGCCTGCGACTTGAGCTTTCGGCGGCTGCTGGCCTTGGTGGCCCGGCACGACGAGCCCACATCAACGGGCTACGCACTCCGGCGGCGCAGATTGCATGGCTCACCGGCGGAGGCTTACTCCCCGAGGATGAGTTCCAGCATCTACTCGCATAGACGAGGCGCAAGTCACTCGCATAGGCGCAATTCAGATGTTTGACTGATCCCACTTCGTTGGGCCGGAGCTCATTGTAGAGACCGCGTTTTCAAGTGCCGCGATAGCGGACGCCGGATCGGGGGCATCCATAGCGAGCGCCCTATGAGCAGGGCCGACGAGCCCGCCAACCACCATACTGTCCAGATAGCTGAGCAGCGCATCATAGTAGCCGTCAAGATTACACAACACACAGGGCTTGTTGTGCAGGCCTAGCTGAGCCCATGTGAGTATCTCGAATGTCTCGTCCATTGTGCCGTAACCACCCGGAAGCGCCAGAAAGGCGTCAGAGAGGTCAGCCATAAGTGCCTTACGCTCATGCATAGAACCCACAATACGCAGGTCATGCAGCCCGGTGTGGGCGACTTCATGCTGGATCATGCTTTCCGGAATGACTCCAATGACCTGCCCGCCGGTGGCAAGCACAGCGTCGGCAACCGCACCCATAAGGCCGACCTGGGCGCCTCCGTACACAAGCGTAATACCCCGCTCACCTAACAAGGTGCCCAGTTTCTGTGCACCCCGCAGAAAACTTGGATTGGAGCCGAAGCTTGAGGCGCAGTACACGCCTATACGTTCAATTGAATTCAACTGTTCCACAGCCCAAGCATAGTCCGACCACTCGTATAGAGTCCAGTGCTCCGAAATTCAGGTAAATTCCTCAAAATTGGGCATGACTCCAAGCTTGACGGTTGACCCCCGCTCCAGTACACTGAGGCATCGCGAGACATTTGGCCACTGGTTAAGGTTTTCTTGGACAGGTAGACTGGGAATCCCGACGCCACTGTGGTAAATTAGGTTTCGTAGAAATTCACAAGAACATTTGTTCGACAAATATGGAGGACTAAGGTATGAAGCTACGAATTGCTTTCATCGCACTGGTTATTGCTCTTCTCATCCCGGCACTCGCTGTTGCGCAGCAGACACTGCGAGGCACCGGTGAAGGCTACATTGGCGACATCGTTGTTGATGTAGTAATGCAGGGAAACAACATTACTGAGGTAAAGCTGGTTGAGTTCAACGAAACCCCGGGACTCAGCAACCGCAGCCGTGACATGACCATCCAGCGAATTGTTGAAGCCAACAACGCAGATATAGATGTGGTGACCGGCGCAACCCAGACGAGTAGAGGTATCATTGAGGCAGTGAAAGACGCGCTCAGCAAGCGCTAAGCGTCTTTGCACACCATTTACCTATAAGCCCCACAGCTTCGGCTGTGGGCTTTTTTGTGCCCGTGTGCAAGCGGTTTCACATGTGGGGTCAGAGTTGATAGGGTTAGTGTCGGTCGTGTGGCCTTAGAGTCGGCGCCCAATAACCGCCGCTCCGGCCGCTACAAAAATCAAACCTGTCCCTGCCAGGACAATTCCACGGCCCCATATCCCCATGAGACTATTCGTCCTCGCAGCCTCAGGGTTATTTGAAAGATACAGCAGTTTCCGTTCCTCACCGACGCGAATGGCATTGCGCCGTTCTGCCTCTGCCGATCGGTGCCGGTGTGTATCTCCATCCGCATCTGTGTACTCAAGAACAGCGTAATAGCGGCGGCCGCTTTCCGGGTCGGTAAAGGGAATTTGGCTTTGGGTGACATCCACCTCCACCACCTCTCCAACAACCGGTTCGGCACGTGCTATGAATGAAACGGTGTAAACCGCATCAAGGACGGCAGGCAGAAGCAGAACTGCTCCAATGACAACAAAGATGATTCCAAGTCCGCGTAGTGCACCCATGTTCTTAAGATACTGTATGAATCATCGTGCGGCGAGTTCAGAGCGTAGTACCTGCGCAATCTCCTCAAGTTCCAGGCGCTCGGCAAACTGCAGTGGCGTACCTATAACCCCGTCAATGCGGAATCGCAGATCTCTTCGGGCGCCGCCCCTCACCAACATGCGCACCAGTTCGGGATCGCTATGTCCGGTATATGCCCCCATCACGACCGCAGCCGAGAGGACATCAAGCACCCGACGCTCGTAGACCAACCCAGCATTGGGGTCGGCCCCGTGCTCCAGGAGCAGTTCAACAAGCTCGTAGTCCACCGATCCAGACTCCAACCCAACAATTACAGCCGCTCCAAGCGGTGTGACGCTCATCTCCTCGGTTTCAAGATAGGAGTCAACCGAGGCTCCGGAGCGCAGCAACAGTCGAATGAGGTCGAGGTCGGCATCAGCACCCGCCAGAGAAGCAAGCACCGGTAGATGTAAGGCAAAGAAGCGGCGCCCGTCGACATGGTATGGCAAACGCACCTCAATGCCAGCTTCCAGCAGCGCGGTAATCAGCTCGGCATGCGGTTGAAACGCACCTATCCGCCCCCGAGCAAAGGCTGGTAAGCCGAGCGCTCTGGCCAAGGCATTTAACCCATCTGCGTCAATTGCGTTTACATCGCCACCGGACTCTATGTAACGCTGTATTGACTCGACTCGACCCGTGGCAGCCGCCTCCATAAACTCCTGCGTACTCAGCTCCGGCTCCATCCGAGCAAGGCTCACCTGAACAACCTGATCACGATCCTCGTCAAAGTTAATTGCTATGCGCTGTGATTTATATCCTCGACGGCGAACCTCAAACACCGGACGCTCATCATCTAGAAAGAGCGCCGAGTAGATTCGCTTCCCTATGGGCAGACCTTCAAGATAGATCTCTGCATCCGGGGGGTCGGTCTCAATGCGCACCGTAGCAGGCGCATGCGAGCCAGCGGAAGCCGCCGCGAATGTGCGCTCATCTGGTTCTCGGAGGCCACGAATTCGGCTGGACTCCGTCTCGGAAATTGGCTCAGTGCGTGGACGCAGTTCATCTAAACTACTTCCTGCAAAGTCCATGACTGCAGCAATACGCTGCAGCTCGCCTCGAGAGATAATCTCACCAGCGCCAGCCGCACGCTCAACCTGCCGTTGCACCTCCCTAAGCACCTGCGAGGCGTCGGGGATCTCCCGGTCACCAAGAAGTAGCTCGTTACCCTCTTCAAGACGGCCTGCGCGGCGCTGCATGTCCTGCGCAGCACGGGTGAAACCCCTATCACCAACTATCAAGGCCAGGCGCTCCGGATCAACCGAACCTGGCAGAACCCGGGATACCCCGTCGGCTACCGCAATTCGGGTAGTTCCACCTGTATCGTCCGAGGTGCTCCGCACCATGAGGCTTCCTGACTCAATAGTAGTCACTGCCTGCGGGCTCAGAATGCGCAGTCGCTCATGGAGACCAAGGTCCAGGGCACGTGCCAGAACCTCACCTGTGGCGACATGCAGCGTCACCAGCACCTCACCAGACCGAAAGGCTTCGCCTACCACCTCAAGCTGCGTATTGGGTTCAATTCTCGCAGTAGCGGAGTTTCCAAACTGCAGCACCGTACTCGAGTCGGCCCCGGTGCGGATCAGGGTACGACGACCCAGAAACATACCAGGAGTTACGGGGCGGAAATCTCCATCAACCGGAGCTCCGTCGTCCGCGGGTGGTGCAAACTCCACGCTACCTGAGGTGCTGCGGACAAAGACCCGGTGCAACCCGGTTTCGGCTCCGACAGATAGCACATCACCAAAGGAAGGCCGAGCGGTACCACCCGGCAGCCTATCCTGCAGTTGCAGCGCGAGAACAAGTCCAATGAAAGAGCCAGCAGCAAGTAGCGCCAGGCCAAAGAGTAGTTTTTTATTCACAACCATCACAAGATAGCGCGCCACGGTCTTTTATTCAAAGCCCTTGTCGACACGCCATTCAGTCGGCACTATAGGGATACGGGAGACATCTATGCAACAACGAACCATCGTGGTTACCGACTCACAGTGTTTACTTCACCGTAACGGGCAAGGGCACCCGGAACGCCCCGAACGTCTTGAGGCTATCTTGACCATGCTTTCCGACTACGAACACAAGGAACAGCTTGAGTACGTACCTGCACGAAACGCTCACCACGAGGAACTGCTGCGCATTCACACCGCAGAACACATACAACGAATAAACGAAACCGCTCGTCAGAGCTTTACCCGCCTTGATCCTGACACCGCGACCAACGCCTACTCGTCGAGCGCGGCCTACAAGGCCGCTGGAGCAGCAGTCGTTGCTACCTCGCGGGCCTGCACTCAATTAGGCATGAGCACCTTTGCTCTGGGACGGCCTCCCGGCCACCATGCCGAGAGCGACCGCGCCATGGGTTTCTGCTTGTTCAACAATGTTGCGGTGGCTGCAGCAACTGCCCTTTCTCAAGGGATAAAAAGGGTGATGATACTCGACTGGGATGTGCACCACGGGAATGGCACCATGAATACCTTTGCCGAAAGTCCAGAAGTGCTATTCTGTTCGCTTCACCAATCTCCACTGTATCCAGGCTCCGGCAAGATAGACGAGATAGGAACCGGGGCAGGCACTGGCTACAGCCTTAACCTCCCGCTTCCGGGCGGATGCGGCGACGAGATCTATCTTCAAGTGATGTTGGACGCGGTGTTGCCCTTAGGCTTGGCTTATAAGCCCGAGCTGATTCTCGTTTCAGCAGGTTTTGACGCCCATGAACGAGACCCCGTCGGTGGTATGCAGTTGACCGGAGCGGCCTTCTATCACATGACTCGTATCATGACGACCTTGGCGCTGGAAACCGGAGCCTATGGACCGGTTTTTGTCTTAGAAGGTGGCTACGACCTTACAGGTCTCAGCGAGGGTCTGCGAGCCTGCCTTCTTGGCGTATCAGATGGACCGGATCTTCCTGCACGTCCAGAAACAGACTCCGCAACTCGCACGACCCTCGGTGCCGCTGCGAAACTCCTCAGTCCCTACTGGGGAGATGAACTGTTCCACAACATAGGATAGAGAATGCTAAAGGCTTAACGCTCAAACTATTACTGTCGCCGTTGTCCGCCTTCATGGGTATTATATGATCGTTATGCACCAAATCCCACCGAACGAGGTGACGGAATGAGTCAAGATAAGTCCCCGCACGACTCTGAAGAACGACAGGCCGGAATTTCAGAGGAAGAACAACGCGAAATCCGCGAGCACATAGACAAGGTTGCCGCAGAGAACAGAATTGAGGTAACACCCCAACTGTTTCGATTCAGTGCAGGCAAATCAGGTGCCGTTGTACCAATTGCGGTCAATATGCTCGCAGCTCTGCTCATTGTGCTTGGATTCCTTGGCTTATCCAGATACTTCGAAGGCGAGGAACAGGCGGTCATTACGCGAGCGGGGCAGTCCTCGCTCGTAGAAAGCCGCCTTATTCAGGAGCTACGCCGTGAGTCGCGCAGTCAAATGTTTGAGATGGAACGCGAGATCGAGGGCGTTCGTGCGCAGCTTGCAACCGTTGAACGAGAGCGAGCAGAGCTTATGGTCGATATCGAACGTCGGGTTGCGGCACGTGAAGATGAGGTGCGGGAACGACTGCTCGAGGAATTAGCCCGTGAACGGTCGCGGCTCGACGAACTGGGGCTTGCTGAAACCGACATCGAACAGCGAATGATGGCCTTCGAGGCCGAACGCACCCTCTTCTACGAGCAACAACTGCGTGCATATCGCGAAAGCTTGGAGGCTGAGCGGGTAGCACTGGAGCAGGACCTTGATCGCCTCCGGGATGAGTTCTCGGGACAGCTTGCGCGCCTCGATTCCGACAGAGCACGGCTGGCCTCCGAGTTTGCCGGACGCGAAGAAGATCTGCGTGCACGCCTTGCCGAACGAAGTGCGGCCCTTGAGGAACAACGTGCACGCGCCGAGGCCGGGTCTGAAGAAGCTCGCCAGAGACTTGAGGAAATAACACGAAGCCGTGAGCAGGTGGCACTCATTCGGTCACAAATCAATGGGCTCTATCGCAGTATCAGGAATCGCTACGAAGAAGGAGAGTACGACGCGGCACGCACTGCAATTGCAGATCTCCGAAGCTTTCTTGCCACCGAGGCGGTTGAGTCGATACCGGAGCTTGCTGAACGGCGAGAGGTTGACCTCTTTCTCCTGGAAACCATTGATCGCACGGTTCAAAGAGCTCAGTCCGAACAAGCGCGCGTGGGCGTTGTTGACCGGCTTGCCGCGCTTGAGCAGATTCGAGGCGAGTTGGAATCGGTTCAAGCCCTCTTAGACGAGGCCCAAACCGAACGCAACATCGCACAACAGCGTGCTGGTACGGCCTTGGATATTGCCCGAACAGCGGTCGCAGAGGCACGTTATGCAGAGGCCTTGAACGCCTACCGAGACATCTTCACCACACTACCTGATTCCGACGGGGCGCTCAGCGAGGAGCTTGTAGCACTACTCAGGCAGGGCGGGTTTGGAGCGCCTCAGTCTGGAAGCGTTGCACCGTTGCCTACTTCCACCATTTCGCCAGCACCAACGCCCGCAGAACCAAGGGTACAGACAGTCATTGTCCAGGACGATGCTGAAATTCAGCGCCTCAACAGGATCATTAATGAGCAAATTGTGGTGGTTAACCGCTATATCGCCTTAGGAGAGGCCTATCAAAGATATGCACGCTCCGAGGATCAAATTCTGAGCGAGTCCGGAGAGTTCGGGCGGCTACGAAGCAAGGCCCTGTTTGATCAGTTTCTGGGAAGTCCGGAACTCAGAGAGCTCTTTCCGGACCTGAGTGAACGCGTTCGAGGCTACGACGCTGCCTTTGAGAGTGCCGGACGCGAGGATGCAATTCAGGACATGATCGACATTGTCGCCACACTCACCCAACTTCCGTCGACGGACCGCATTGCTTTTCTGGAGTCCGAGATACGCGCAGGTAACGAGGCTTCGCTGGTGCAGGACTTTCTCTTTGAGCTGCGGGACTTAATTGGAAGCTGATAGCAGCGGGGCCCTAAAACTGCTGGCGTAGTCCCAGCTGGAACTCCAGCACACGCACGAGATGCGAACCCGAGAATATGTAGCCAGCTGGTGCGCCCTGCCCGTCTACGTAGGCATTGGGGAGCGTTGTGCGCAAAAACGCATCGCGTGACTCAATTTCAAACACCCGCGGGGCGTACTCCACAAAAAACCGGGTTCTGAGTGTTGGTGAGTACTCAAGGCCCAGTGTTGCTATGAACCCATATGGGGCCGAACTCTCGGCAGCTGGTGATCCGCTGTCATGAGTCAGTCGCAGAACTCCGCCAGCAGAGAGGTAGGGCCGGAGTAAGGCATCTGGAGGCCGCAGGTACAGACCAAGCTGAGAGCTAAGCTCCGTCAGCGATGCCCCATCAACGACGTCCGGCACCGGTTGCTCCCCGTAATCCTCCAATAGAAAGATACCCACGGTATAACTCACCGCTGCAGTGCGCACATACACCGACGAGGGCATAAGATAGAGTGACACCGCGGCGCCGGCGTAGCGGAAGTTGGCAGCAAAGAGTTCCAGCGCAAAACGAGCTGCGCGCTCGGACGGAATCTCAATGAAGAGCGGATCATGCTGCAGGTAGAAGGTTCCGGTTTCCGGGTACCTGCCCCGCAAGGTAGCCCTATAGCGGTAGGTCATGGGTGAGGGCAACAAGAGCTTCAGCTCGCCATCTTCACCAAGGACAAAGGGTTCGTCCCAGACATTCCGCAGCGTGGTACCTGGAGCACCACGAAACCGCACCTCTACCGCATCTTGATATCTGCTGTAGTGTTCTTGCAGGACTAGAGCAGCGTCACCCCAGATTCCCCGCTCAATATCTCTGAACCCGGTTGAGAAGGGTCGTTCCAGCTCAAATGTGCCAAACTCCTGCGTACGCAACAGATCATAGCTGGTTCCGCGAGCCACAAGCTGCTCCATACTCCCGTACACAGCAACCTCAAACCAGGCATCGGCCTCTTGAGCACGGGCAAACTCCACCTTCTGCTCAAAGCGGACAGGTGGGGAGGTTGAGCCCTCTTCCAGAATAACGACGTCAGGGTTTGCACCTGCAAGCTCTAAGACTAATGCGTCGTAGAGCACCTGACGCTCACGCTCGGTGTAGTTCGAGTCGCCGTCAAAGCTCATGAACACCACCATTCGTCGCTCGCGCAAAATCTCGGGGTGTTCCCAGGCGGCCTGCAGTGGCAGGTGCCCAGACAGGAACAAAAGCCCAACAAACAGGAGACAGCCCAACCGGGAGCGAGAATTCCGTATGCTCATGTGCTTACCACCATGTCCTGAACCGCATGAGTCGTCCCTGAACCAGGTTGAGTCGATAGTACGCCCGCCCGTTGGGCGTGAACCCGAATACCGACCTTTGACGGTCGCCGGTGCGGAACTCCTCGGCAAAACCCCCTTCCAGAGTGTACCGCCTCAGGTCTCCATCACCACGGTCAACCACCACCCCACGCGAGGTGAGTTGCATGCCCCTCGCCGAGCCAACCTCGGCTGTAACACCATTAACGCCCGCGCTCACCCGGCCCTCGGAATCAAGCAAGGGCCCCGGAGGCGGGTCATCCACAAACAGGAACAGGTGCATGCGTTCCGCCGACGACGAGCGCTCCTCAAGCAGAATCCGAAACCCACCCGAAAAGGCACCAACCCCCATGACTCGAAAAAAGGAACCACCAGCGAGATACTCAGGCGGTGCTAACAGAACTTCAATCCGGTCGTCCCCCGGATCCGGCGGACCCGGGCCTGGATCTGGCGGCAATGACCCAAGTTCCAGCCCGGGGTACACCGCCAGCAGTAGGTTCTCTCCTTCTATACCCCCAAATAGGGAGAGACTGTCCGTGGGATAGACCGAAAGCCCATAGTCCGGCCTAAAGGCTCCACCAGCCACCAAATTCTCAAGCTGCTCAGGCGGCGCATCTAGATCAATGAGGCGGAAGCGGAGATCACCGGAAACAATGTTTCCGGCTCCGTCGGCAACTACCGGGCGACCAAAGAACACAGGGTCACTTGCCGGGTCGCCCGGTACTACACGTACCGGCTCCTCACCGCGGCGCGGATACTCCCGCACCAGCGCCAGGGTGCTGTCGAATATCCAGAGCTTCTCGGCTGAGTTCCCTGTCCAGTCGCGGTTCGGCCAGCGCAACACAACCAGATACTCGTTTCCGGCATTGTCCAGAACCGAGTGAAGCTCAAACTCCTGGGTATCCGACCTAATGCCAAGCAGACTCCCTACGTTTTGTGACGCACTTAGATCCGTCAAATTTGCTGGGAACGGCGTTTCAAGGAGTGCATCGCACCCAAGCACAAGAACAGAGTATACAATCATGCCGAGCAGCACCCGAAACCGGGACAGGCGACCAAGACTCACCATTTTCGCAGCACTCCTACGCCCAAAGGCGGGCCCAAAGCCTCGGTGCCTATCCAGCGCCTGCCGAGCAGGTTGTCGTCGCCGAGCCCCGGGGTATATCGAAACTGTGGCCGAAAGAACAGGGCCCAGCTATTGAGATTGAGTTCAAGGCCAAAACTCAGTACTGTCACATAGAAGTCAGCATACTCGGGCAGGCTGTCATCCGCAAAATCTGTGAAGACCACACCAAAACCGCCCCCCAAGGCTAAACGCAGCAGCGAGTCGTGAGGAAAAAAGACGTACTGGGAGAGCGTCATTGACAGATCGTTGTGATAGACCTCACCGGCGGTGTTTATGTCACCCTGCAGGTAGAAGGAGCGCTCCAGCTGAAGAAAGGTGTAGTCTGGCACCGCATAATACCGGAATCCTACGCCAATTCCCTGGGCCTGCCCGGTTGTCCACAGCACCTGCGCACCATACCTATGCCTCCGAGGCAGGCGACGTAGCTGAATGAGGTTATCCGAGTCGTTCAGTGTCACCTCGTAGGTAATTCCATGATGCCCTTCCTTGGCGACATCCACGCGCACCTGCGAGCCTACAGCAAAAGGGGTGTAGGGAAGTCGTAAGCTCCCATCATAGATCCGGCCTACCCGAGCGTCGGCAAAAAACACCTCGGCCCCTTCATCACGTGAACGGAAGGTAATGCTCTCCACCTCGTTAATGGGGGAGCGGTAGGTGTATGGTTCATTTAGGTAGCGCTCAAGTCCCGGCCGAAGTCGGTCAATAGCGGCGTCAACCGTGTTATAGAGGCTGAGGCCAGCCCGACCACGCGCAACGCTGCCCCCAAGCACCACCGCCTCCTGCGTGTCGTACAGGCGAAGGCGCAGCCGCACCTCGTTTCCGAGCGTCTCATACCCAACAAGCAGCAGGAGGCCTCCTGCACTGCTCTGACCTTCCTCAACCACAAAGCCTGCTTCACGCAGCGCGGCTGTCACTCGGCTGCGGAGAATTTCCGGGATCTCAGATGGTGAGGCCGTTGCCCCCTCGTCCTGATAGAGAGCAGTTACCTGAATTGCAGCTGCCTGTTGCGCCGACACAGGCACAAGCGGCAGAAGCAAACAGCACAACACCATTGGAAGACGCCAAACCAGTCGATACTCTCTATCGGTGCTCATGGTATTTCTCCCAATCCTAAACAGATATGCCGGAGCCTGCCGCGTCACAGCAGCCTACTTGGAGGTCAGAATCTCAACTCCGTTCCAGTTTGCTTCCGGTGGTTGCACCAGATAACGCTTACAGCGGGAGCTCAACAACTCGGCTGCGTAGTCACCCGGCAGCAACGTCAACACTTCATCAAAAAGTGCTACTGCATCAGAAAATCTGCTGCTGGAGTACAACTCCATTGCTTTATTGTGAAGCTCCCAGGCTCGCTCCTCCGCAGGAGAAAGAACAGCCTTGGTTGTATAGATGCGAACTCCACGTGTCTTACCCTTGACCGCCACAAAGTCCAAGAGTCGACACGGCACATGGTCTTTTACCTCAAGATAGAGACTTTCCGAGATAATGAGGGCCTGTTGGTACTGTTTGGTAAGACCCTCAAGTCGTGAGGCCAGGTTCACCATGTCGCCAATAACGGTGTAGTCCATTTTCTTGTCGGTGCCAATATTCCCGACCGTCACTTCACCGTAATTGATTCCAATTCCTATCTGGAACTCAGGACGGCCAAGCCTCCGTTGTTCCTCATTAAAGCCCTTAAGGCCCTCCGCCATAGCAATGCCCGCATGCACCGACTGAAGAGCGTCGTTTTCATGATGGACCGGGGCCCCAAAAAAGGCCATAATGGCGTCGCCAATATATTTGTCGATAATCCCGTTGTGGTCCATGATGATATCGACCATGACCGAGAAGTAGCGGTTCAGTGAGTTAACCAGGTCGTCGGGCCGCATACTCTCAGAGATAGAGGTAAAACTCCGGATATCGGAAAACAGAACCGCTAAGACTCGGTTATCACCCACCAACATCGACTCTGGATTCTCAAAAAACTTATCAATGAGATCCTGCGGAACATACTTCTGGAAGATGTTCCGGATTTTCGCCTCTTTTTTCTGTGCTAAGACTGCGTCGAATGCATAACTCTTGATTTTTGAGTATGCGCGCTCCAGCTCCGAGATCATGATATTAAAGGTGTGCGAGAGCCTGCCTATTTCGTCATTGAACTCAACATCTACCCTGTCACCAAACTCGTTCGAGCTAATGATCCTCTCCATGGCGGCAACAACCCCGGTCAGCGGCCGGGTGAGATAGCGCACAAAGAGCACAAGCAGCAGGGCCGAGACGACAATACCGACCAGCAAAATGAGTACGGTTTGAGTGGTAATGCGGTCAACCTGGCTGTAGAAGACATCTCGATGCTCGGTGATGAGAACAAACCAGTCAAAGGGTGCAAAGGGAAACCCCATTCCCACCCGCTCGATCCCGTCCAAACGAAAGTTCACCAGATCTCCAGCCGGCCGGCTGAGGAGACTCTGAAGTTCGGCCTGTTCCTCTGGCTGAATGGCATAGGGCCCGGTCGACATCACAACCTGTCCGGCATTGTTAATAGCAAGAATCAGTTCTGTCTCACTGCGAACAAGACCGGCGGCATAGAGCTCTATACCGCTTTCGGCGGCACGCACCATCTCCGGGATATCAGTGAACTCATTCTCAACGAGCAAGTTCCACTGACTTTCGATATGCCGCTCCAACTCAGACGCCTTGAAGTCCAGCAACTCTATTGTGACCCGTGTAATTCCGTTTGTGGCGAGAAAGTAGGAACTGGTGCCCGCTGCGGCAAGTGCCGTGATGAGAAGCGGCAGCACAATAGACACAATTTTTAGCCGAATACTCATTGACGAAAATTACTCATAAATTTTTCAATGCACAAGCAAGAAATTTCGACATTTTTCTAGTGTCGGATATAGACCGCGGCTCGGAGTGATCAGTTGGCAGTTTGCAGCTCCTATTCGTATATTCCGAGTTGTGACTAACTTCGACATACCATCCGGTTCCACCGGCGCCTCGCCTGGAGCAGACATGAAACCACATATAAGCCGCCTTCTTAAGCGCTGGTCACGTTACAACACCATCGGTGCCGTGCTGGTACTCATGGCTGCAACAATGCCCTTCATCCCCGCTTCAGGCATTATCTCCGCACTGGCCGCATGGGGAGTGCTGAGTTTTGGTGGGTTATTGTTAACCGGAGTGAAAGCGCAGTTCTCCGTTAAGAATGCGGCGAACATACTGAGCACCCTCCGCGTGCTGCTCACTGTTGCGGGCTCTCTTGCGCTGCTTCGAGTCCATGGCGGTGGGGGCACCTCACCCTCTTTGGCCGCCTCTTTGGCACCCTCTTTGGCCGCCTATTCTGCACTTGGGCTCTTTTTGGCCGCCCAGTTGACCGACTTTCTCGACGGGCTTGCTGCACGTATCCACGGCCCCACTGCGTTTGGTGGGCGGCTTGATGAAGAGGTGGACGCCTTCTTTGTCGCGGCCTTGTCGGTGGTGCTCCATCGGTTCTTTGGGCTTGGCCCCTGGATACTGCTTACGGGGGCTCTCCGCTACCTCTATTTGCCCAGCCTGGTGCTCATCCCGGAGGCGCCAAAGCGCTCAAGCGCATATACGTGGTTCGCAAAAACTGCCTGTGCCGTTGCCGTTGGTGGGCTTATTCTTCTCACCGCCCCTTTTTTGCCTGCCGCCCTGCGGGTGCCGGTAGCCGGATTGGTACTGGCAACCCTGCTGGTATCCTTTGGCTGGGCATGGCTGGGAAACCTCCGCGCCGCATTTCCTAGTTACGCTTCCTTACGAGGAACCTTACAATCTTTTATGTGGTACTACGCTGTGCCTTTCCGCCATAGCCAGCAACGGGCGTTCTACCGCAGAATTATTAGCTCAGCCGACGGAACGATCTACGACCTCGGTGCGCATCTCGGTTCACGCACACGGGTCTTTTTGGAGCTTGGCCTACCGGTTGTAGCCGTAGAACCACAAGAGCGATTCTTCCGCATCATGGAGACCAGCCTTGCAAACAGGCCTCATTGCACATTGATTCACGGCGCGGTTGGAGCAGCAGCTGGTACCGCAGAGATTCAAATCAGCGACCGCAACCCCACAGTATCAAGCCTGTCACTTGACTGGATCAGTACAGCAACCTCCACCGGTGTACTGGAGGGTGTCACATACAACCGCAGCGAGACGGTGCGCTTGTACACAATTCATGAACTGACGGACAAGTACGGACCGCCTGCTTTCATTAAGATTGATGTCGAAGGTTTTGAGTACGAGGTGATACGTGGGCTCAGCGTGCCGGTCCCGGCGCTTTCTTTTGAAATTGTGCCCTCGAGTTTCGAGCTCACCAAACGTTGCGTTGAACACCTAGAAGAGCTTGGGCGCTACCGCTATCATTTCACACCTGCAGAACGCACGCGGTTTGTTGAATCAGAGCCCTGGAGCGCTCAGAGATTACTCGAGTACTTGGAGAACGTATCGATGCCGGATCGCAACGGTGACATTTATGCCTTTCTTACCGGAACCCCACACGATCTGCGGTAGCTTCGTGATGCTCCTGCGCCACTTTGGGCATAGAGTCACACGGCGCATAGGCAGGGCTGCGCAATCAAGGGAAGCGCCGTCGTGCCAACACATCTAGGTGATGCACCACCATAGCAAGCCTTTCCTGCTGCAAACAATGAAGTCGACCGCTCATCCAGGTATCCATTGAGCTGGCAGGAAACTCCTGTAAGCCTTCCCTATAGATATTCCCAAGCATCCAGGCGAGCAAGCTACGTTCACCCCCTGTATAGGCGGCTGTGCCGACATCGACCTTGGGAAACACACACCAGTCAGAACCGCCCAGGGCCAGTACCTCCAAGCCCGCAGCACTGCAGGCCTCGTACAGCTGGCCGCCACTTGAAGCACCGTCCTGCTCGCGGCCGTCCTCCCTCACCCGCCGCATGCTACGGTCGTAATAGGAAAGGAGTTGCTGTTCAAACTCAGCGTCCTCGGCCTTGGGATACCATCGGGTTAGACCGTTGTAGTTAATGGTAGCGTAGAAGAGGCCGCCTGGCACCAATGACCGGTGAACAGCAGCGCAGGTTGCAGCCATAGGGAGAAGGTCCATGAGCGCGTGAGCGGTGATGAGTTCGCAGGAGTTCTCCTTGGCAAGTGCCTTGTCCACGCTCATCACCCGGAACTCTATCTTCACCTCGCCGGAACCCGCTGAGTGCCTACTTCCAGACCCACTTTCGACCCAGTCTTCCGCACCTAGTCGCTTGGCTGTTTCTACCAGGTTCTGGTCGATATCGACCCCGAGGATCTCAAGATCCATTCCGGCGCTCTGTACCGAACCAAGATCCCGCAAGAGCCGCCGAACCATGGCCCCAGTACCAGTGCCAAGATCAAGAATCCGCAACGTACCCGTCTGCTCCGTCACGACATGCCGAATAGCGGACAGCAACCGCTCCCGTACCGTAGAGTTCAGGGCGGAATCGTCCACTTCTTTTTTTGCTTCTAGGTAGTCTGGAAAAGAAATCTCAGGAATTATCATGTCTCCCACTCTTTATGCCCTCAACTCCATTGTATCGATTGCTTGACTTTCGTATACGGCAGCTGTAGCCTAGACCGAGGTCCAAACACAAACATGAAACGTATATTTCGCACAATAGTCTTCGCACTCCTCTTCTCGAGTCTGGCTCTTCTTCCCGCACAGGACGAAAGCGGAAATGTGACCGAGGCCGAGACAGAGACTGCGGTGACAAACGAGGCTTCCACAGTCTATGTAGTCCCCATACGGGGAGATATTCAACCCTCTATGCTGGTTTTTCTACGGCGCCAGATTGAGGCAGCCCGTAGAGATGGGGCTTCACACATCGTCTTTGAGATTGATACCTTTGGGGGCCGAGTTGATACAACATTACGCATTACCTCGCTCATTGGCTCCTTAGACGACATTACAACCGTCGGATATGTCACCTTAACGCCGGAAGGTACTGCGGTAAGCTGGTCGGCAGGCGCGCTTATTGCGTTCAGTATGAACCAGATCTACATGGCTCCTGGCACATCCATGGGCGCCGCTGCTCCGGTTCTTGCCGGGCCGGAAGGTGCCACCGCGGCAGATGAAAAAACGGTAAGTGCGGTACGCACACAGGCCGCGGCAATTGCTGAGAAAAACGGCCATCCGCCCGGAGTTGCACTTGCAATGGTGGACAACGAGGTAGAACTGCTTGAGTATCTACTCGGCGAGGAACGGGGACTGGCGACCCGACCCGAGATGATGGAGCTGGAGCGCCGAGCGGAACAGGAAGGACTGGAACTGGAGACCCTACGCGTCATCTCGGAACAAGGACGGCTTTTGTCGCTTACGGCCGGTGAGATGGAACGTTACGGTGTGTCAGCTGGCACGGCGGCAACCCGTGTTGAACTCTACGAACAGTTGGGCCTCGTCCAACCAAACATAGTCGAGGTAAGCCCAAGCAGTGCTGACGACTTTGTTTCACTCATTACCGGCGCAGCCTTTACCAGTCTGCTGATTCTGGTAGGCCTTATGGCTCTCTTTGCCGAGATATCAAGTCCAGGGTTTGGGATTCCCGGTACCGTGGCAATAGCGGCCTTTGCGGTGCTATTCGGCAGTAACTTCATGCTTGGCACT
The DNA here is from genome assembly GCA_007695055.1 of Spirochaetaceae bacterium. Lineage (GTDB taxonomy): Bacteria > Spirochaetota > Spirochaetia > DSM-27196 > SLAA01 > SLAA01. Next base: position 81,938 of record REEM01000100.1, read on the forward strand.
GTCGGTTCGGTTGAGCTCATACTCTTTCTCGTAGGAGTGGTGCTGCTCATCGTTGAGCTGTTCGTTATTCCCGGATTTGGTGTGGCCGGAATCTCCGGCGTTGCGCTCATTGGCATTTCCTTGGTGCTCTCAATGCAGGAATTCGTGATTCCGGCTTTTGAATGGGAATGGGAAATGTTCCATCGCAACATTCTGTTGGTCGTCATGAACTTGTTGGCCGCAATCATAGGTTTTGCAGTTGTTGCGGCAAGCTTCCGTAGGTTTTCATTCTTTCAAAGGCTGGCGCTCACTACCGCCGAGGATGTTGAGTCAGGTTATACCGTGCAATCGATGGTTGCCGCCGGAAGCCCGGTCGGCAAGGCTGGCAGGGCAATTACTACCTTACGTCCAACAGGAAAAGCGGAGATCGAAGGTGAGGTACTGGTAGTGGAGGCTGATGGAGAGTATGTTTCGGTGGGAGCCCCCATAGAAGTAATACGTCTTGAGGGCAACAACATCATTGTGCGGGAGATACATTAATGCCGCTGTGGACATCATTTGTTTTTGTTGCGGCCGGTTTGCTCCTGGTCCTGGTAGAGGTTTTTGTACCGGCAGGCGGCATAATTGGCGTTGCAGGGTTGGTGGCAATTATTGGAAGTGTTTCGGCCGCCTTCTCAGCACATGGGACGGGTGCTGGGGCCGCTGTGTTGCTTTTTGCAGCAATTGGAACCCCGGTCGTGATCATGTTCGCGCTCAAGCTTTTCCCTAACAGCATTGTTGGGAAGTGGCTTATTCTCCGAACATCGCTGGGAGACCCCATGCCAGGCGAGTCCGGTGATGGGGCCTCGGCAGAGTCATGGGTAGGCCAACAGGGCATAGCCTTGACTGACCTACGCCCAACGGGAACGGCCCGCATAGGCGAGCGCAAGTTCAGCGTCGTGAGTTCAGGAGAGTATATTGAGCGGAATTCTCCGCTTGTTGTTTTGAAGCATGAAGGTTCCCGTGTTGTAGTGCGTCGTAGTCTCGATGCTCCGGAGTCGGAGCTCGAATCAAGTCAGTCTGAGTAGGAGGTAAGAGATGCAGTTCGAGTTAATCATTCTCTATTTGGTCGCGGGTATACTTGCCCTCGGCATCCTGTTTCTGTTCATTAAGTTTTTTGGTCTATGGTTCCGATCATTGCTTTCCGGCGCACCGGTTGGGCCAGGTCGGCTCATTGGTATGTGGCTGCGAAAGGTCAATCTATCCGTCATTGTGAACAGCCGAATTATGCTGGTGAAGGCTGGCATTCCGCTGGAGACTGACGTGCTTGAGACCCATGCCCTGGCAGGCGGAAATGTCTGGCGGGTAAGCCAAGCGCTGGTTGCGGCAAATAAGGCGAACATCCCTCTCCCTTTCCAGCGTGCAGCAGCAATTGATCTTGCGGGTCGTGACGTCCTAGAGGCGGTAAAGCTGAGCGTTAATCCCAAGGTCATTGACTGCCCGGATCCAAGCAAAGGAAAACAAGCTATAGACTCGGTAGCCAAGGATGGTATTCAGCTTAAGGTAAAGGCCAAGGTAACGGTACGGGCCAACATTGAGCGCCTCGTTGGTGGTGCGACCGAGGAAACCATTATTGCCCGTGTCGGTGAAGGCATTGTAACTACAATCGGTTCAGCCGAGTCATACAAGGCTGTACTGGAGAACCCGGACCAGATTAGCCGCCGTGTCCTGGAGAAGGGCCTTGACGCTGGTACTGCATTTGAAATTCTCTCAATTGATATCGCAGATATTGATGTCAGTGAAAACATTGGTGCTAAGCTTCAGGCAGACCAGGCCGAGGCCGACCGCCGACGTTTCCAGGCAGAAGCCGAGAAACGACGCGCTGCTGCCCAGGCTCGCGAACAAGAGATGTTGGCAGCTGTACAGGAGAACCGAGCCAAGGTTGTGTTAGCCGAGGCCGAGGTACCAAAAGCCATTGCCGAGGCCTTCCGACAGGGTAACCTGGGAATAATGGACTACTACCGATTCCGCAACATTCAGGCCGACACCGAGATGCGTAAGAACATTGGTGGTGAGTCGACTGATTCCGGGTCGAGCGAAACCTAAACGGAAAAGGTAAAACCATGAGCGAATTTTTCGCACAAGGCGGCATGGAGTCAATTGAAGAACTCTTCTCCATGATTACGACCTTCTTCATAGCCCTCATTCCACTGCTCTATCTTTACCGTCTCCGAGGTAATCGCGAACGGAAGAATGAAGAACGACGCAGGCGCCTGGAGGCTGAAGAGGTCGCAATTGCTCAGAAAGGATCACAGAACAAGGAAACTCAGGAGGACTACAGCACCGATAGCGAGGAGGAGGGTCGGGTCATTGGTATCCTTGAGGCACTGCTCACCGGTCAGGCTCCTGGAACACGTGTTCCACCAACACCTGTAGCAACGCCCCCGCGAGACGAGCGGGATCGGAATCAGTATGACCACGATGAGGACAACTATGTAAGCCCGTACGATGAGCCCTCAGCGCGGCCTGTAAAGAAGCCAAAGAAGCCACAGAGAGCTGCTGCTACCATGCAGCAGCCGGAGGCTCCAGCCTATGCCGAGAAGGGAGCGGCGCCCGAAGCGACTCCGGACTCATCGAGGCATCGCATGCCCTCGGCACAGTCCACTCGGCCCAAGCGGGTTCGGTCGGTAAGTGAGGGACGTAACTTTGAGGACAACAACCGACCTTCAATTGGTTTTGGCTTCTCAACCGGGCTAGCCGAGACTGGAATTCCGAAATCTCCGCCAGTGGTGTCAGTCGCCTCACAGCGGCATCGCCGCTCTCTAAAGAGCCTGACGGAATGGCAACGTGGTCTTGTGTACAGCCAAATACTCGGTGCCCCTCGGTCACTTAAGAAGTACTCGGAGGATGAACTCTAAGGTAGCGTGACACCCGGTGCCCGGGCGAGACTTCCTCAAACTCGGCACCGGGATCTATCGTTTCTGCTTGGCTTCGATCGAGGGTGACCCCGGTCGGGCCGGGTAGGAACTCCGGACGGCGGGTTGGGTCGGGAGGCTCGCCAAAACGTGCGGTCGAAAACCCGCGCCGAGCTGCCACCTCGCCGACAACTGGTTTCTCAAGCTGAGGAATGCCAGCATACAGGTGCTTGGTGTATGGATGCACCGGGTTGTTGCCAATCTCCTTGGCTGGCGCCTCCTCCATTAACAGTCCCCTGTACATCACCCCAACTCGGTCACAGATATAACTTACCACCGCCAAGTCATGCGCAATGAACAGCATGGAAAGCTTATACTCCTCCCGCAGACGCAGCAGGAGCCCCAGTATCTGCCCCTGTATCGACACATCCAAGGCCGATACGACCTCGTCGCAGATGAGCACCTCAGGTCGTACAATAAGCGCCCGCGCAATGGATATTCGCTGCCGCTGACCGCCGGAGAAGTCGGCTGGTCGGCGCTCAAGATCATCAACCCGGAGTCCTACATCCTCAAGAATGGCCGCCGCCTCGTCCCGGGCCCTCTTCTTGCCCGGCCATCCGGGCAGGTAACGGTAGCCTGCGGTGAGTATATCAAGCACACTCATTCGTGGATTGAGCGAGCGCGCTGGATCCTGAAAGATATATTTGATCTTGCTACGCAGTGCATCTAACTCGCGTTTGTTTGGACGGGTCAGATCGTAAACTTGGCCGTCGCGGTCGGTGTACTCAACCTGTCCAACATCGGGATGGTACATTCCAACCGCAAGACGCGCAGTAGTCGTTTTTCCGCAGCCGGACTCACCCACAAGTCCGTAGATCTCGTTGGGTCGTAGCTCGAGCGAAACGCCATTGACGGCGTACACAAACCGTCCTACCGGCGCAAAAAACCCGGCATCGAGCGAAAACCTTTTTTCCACGTTCTTAAGAACGAGCATAGAGATCCTCTCCCTTTACGCCGGGGTGAATGCAACGGTGGTCAACGCCAGCCTCAGAGTTTAGGGCTGGAACCGCTACGCGGCATTCGGGACCAGCCAGAGGGCAGCGCGGCTCAAATGGGCACCCAGGTTCAGGGTGCGTTGGGTCGGGCACTCCACCTCGAATGATTGCAACACGTCTGTTACTGTGATGGTCACCCATACTCAGTATTGAGGAGAGCAAGGCGCGGGTATACGGATGCCGTGGAGTGTGGAGCACCTCCCGCGCCGGTCCTTGTTCAAGAATGAGGCCTGAGTACATCACCACAACTCTGTCGGCAATTCCCGAAATAAGAGCCAGGTTGTGGGTGATGAAGACAATTGCCAAACCCCGACGCTCCTTCAGCTCCAGCAACAGCTCAATTATCTGCGCCTGTATAGTTACATCCAGTGCGGTTGTCGGCTCGTCTGCAATAAGTATTTTTGGGTCGGATGCTAGTGCCAAGGCTATCATAACCCTTTGCAGCAAGCCGCCGGAAAACTGATGTGGAAAGTTGCCGAGTCGCTCCGCCGCTTGAGGCACCTTGGCTTCCTCCAGAAGCTGAATAGAGCGGCGCCGTGCCTCCTCGTCGCTTATGTCTGGATTATGCGCGCGCAGCGTCTCGCTCATTGCTTTGCCAATTGAGTAAATGGGATCGAACGATCTCCCAGGCTCCTGGAAAATGATGCCGACTTCCTGCCCGCGGAAACGCCGCAACTGCTCCTGACTGAGACTCAGTACCGAAGTATTGTTGTAGCGAATATCACCACCTATAACCTCACCATTCCCGGGCAGCAATCTGAGAATACTGTGGGCTGTTACACTCTTGCCCGATCCACTCTCTCCGACAATTCCGAGCACCTCACCCTCTGACACCGAGAACGACACTCCCCGAACTGCATGCAGCATTCCGCCAGCGGTGGTAAAATCAATTTTTAGGTCTTGGACTTCAAGTATCATGATCCGATCTTTTTCTCCCGGTAATAAGGATCAAACAGGTCACGCAGCAGGTCGCCGATAAGATTAAAGGCCAAGGTCGTCAACAGGAGAAACAGCCCCGGATAGAGAAACCAAGGGAAGTTCCGCAGGTTGTTCAAGGTCGATATCTCGCGGTTCAATAGGCTTCCCCAGCTCACGGCAGGATCCACAATTCCCAGTCCCAGATAGGAAAGCACAGTCTCACCCAGAATGAAACCAGGAATCCCGAGTGTAATGCTTACAATCAGAATTGAGGCCATCTGTGGAATAATCTGACGGAACACAATCACCAAGGGTGGAATACCGTCAAGCTGAGCCGCAGCAATGAAGTCTTCACGTTTAATGGCATGTACCATTCCTCGTATAAGACGCGCGCTTCCGGGCCAGCCAACAAATGAAAGGATCACGGTAATCAACATGAAGGACTGACCGCTATCCAGATCGCGCGAAAGCACCGAACGCAAAAACAGAATGAGATAGAGCCCGGGAATGAGAATGACAAACTCAGCGAAACGCATGACGAACCAGTCAAACTTACCGCCGTAGTACCCGGCCAGTCCCCCTAAGGCAATTGCCAAGGTGAGCGATATAGTAATTCCCACAAATCCAATGGTGAGCGATATTCGAGCTCCATGCCACACTCGCGAGAAGAGATCCCGCCCCATGTGGTCCGCACCAAACACGAAAACCGGCACATTCCGGCCACCCTCTTCCCAGGTAGTACCACCAGGCACATACGGTGCGTTCACCCCGAACAGATGAAGGTTGCTACGAAACAGCCCGAAAAACCTGTACTCCGGCCCCCGAACAAAGAGCTCTACCCGGTGATATCTCCCTCTTACACGTGAGTAGCGCCAGTTAAGCTGGTCTACCAGCACCCGTTCCTGAATTTGGGGGCCAAACCCAAGCTCGGGCGAGTGGAAGATGAGGTTAGGCGGATGATACACGTGATCACGGAACACCGTCGTGTGTCGATAGGGTGAGATAAACTCCGCCGTGATCATGCCACCATAGAGTATTGCCAGAACGATAAGTGATGCCATGGCGACCGGCCGGCCGCGGAATCCGCGTCGTAGTCGTTTCATGAGCTACCGTACCGTATGCGAGGATCAACGAGGGCCAGGAGTATATCGGCCACCATCATTCCGAGCAGCACCAGGAAACTAATGAACATCATGTTCGCCACAACCAGATTAATGTCCTCCTGCCTCACTGCTTCATACATGAGTCGCCCTATGCCGGGGTAAGAAAAAATGATCTCAAGGATCAGCGAACCCGAGAACAACCCGGCAAAGATGTTGGCGCTACTGGTAATGTAGGGATTAAGGGTGTTGCGAAAGGCATGCGCAAAGTATATGCGGCCCTCGCTAATTCCCCTGCTCCGCAAGCTTGTGATATAGGGTTGCCCTAACTGGTCCAGCATGGTGGCTCGGATCATACGCATAGTGCCACCTATGCCACCCAGGAAGGCTCCCAGCAGCGGCAAGAAGATATGGTACATATAACTGAACATAAAGCGCCCAGGCGCCTCTCGAAAGGGAAAAGGCGGATACGCAGTAATGGGAAAGAGCCCGGAAACCGAGGCAAACAGTTGCAACAGAATGAGAAGCAACAGCCCCGGAAAGGCATGTAACAGCAGGGCGGTAAAGGTTGCCGCCAGATCAACGCGAGTTCCTACCTTGGACGAGAAATAGATTCCCAGCGCAAACGAAATAATTGTTAAGAACACCAGAGAAATCAGATTCAAGATCAATGAGTTGATCATTCGGTCACGAATGAGAAAGAGAATGGGGGCCCGCGTAATCATTGCCCGCCCTAGGTCACGCTCAACAAAAACCTGATGCAGCCAGCGGCCGTACTGCACATAGAAGGGCTGATCAAGGCCAAGGCGCGCGCGCGCCGCGGCCATCATTTCCTCAGAGTAGATGTTGTCGTCCTGTCGGAACTCACCGAGGGTGAACATCTGCGACCGAACGTAGTTGTCCACTATATCGCCGGGAGTCAGCTCCATGAGGCCAAACACCGCCAACCCAAGGAAGAACATGAGAACAACCATGGACACAAAGCGCCCAAAGATAAAGGAAGCAAGTGGATGCCGACTCCGAAGCCTAAAGACAAAGGATAGAGTTGGCTCCCAAAAACGGCGTAGGCTGAGCTGCATAGGTTTACCGTTACTCCAGGAACAGGCGCTCGGACTTCAAACCGCCCAAGGTGTCATAGCGTACGTTCTGCCAACGATCCCGTATCGCAAGAAAAGCCCATGGGTGAACAATGTATATAACCGGGAGTTCCGTCAGCAGAATTCGCTGGAACTCGTCGTAAATCTCCTTGGCTTCATCCTGGTCAAGGGTAAAACGGCCTTCATTATAGAGGTAGTCGATGCGAGCCTCCCACTCGGTAGCCGGTGAGTCTTGCAAAGGGTTCCAGAGATGGAAGTTACCGCTCGACTGCCATACGTTACTGCCACTCGAGGGCCAGTAGTTGGTACCTAAAGAGACGGTCACCACCTCCCAGTCATAGGTGTTGGTGAGCATCTCCACGACACGCTGAAAGTCTATTGGACGTACGCGTGCGCGCACTCCAATCTCAGACAGCTCATCTGCAAAGATCTGGGCAATATCAATGCCGATGTTGTTCTCGGCTCCGAGGCTGATGGTGAAGTCAATAGCGTTACCGTCGGCGTCGCGCATGGTGCCGTCTGCATCACGACGCATACCAATGCTCTCAAGCAGCTCAAGGGCGCGATCCGGGTTAAAGGTGAATTCAAGACGTATATCTTCATCAAACATCGGGTTGACCCTGGCAAAGAAATGGTGCGCAGGCTCGGCGAGTCCCCTATACACCTGTCGGACAATGCGCTCACGATTGAGCATAGAACTCATTGCCTGACGGAACTCGGTCTGACTGAACCACGAGTACTTCAGCGGATCGAGGGTATTAGGATTCTGGTTGAAGGTGAAGAAGGCAGACCCAAGGGTAGCCCCACCGTTAAAC